>JBIODE010000117.1:0-1624 GCA_044440325.1 Steroidobacterales bacterium | reverse complement strand
TCGTCGAAGCGATCGCCGCCGATGCGCGCCGAGTTCGCGTACACGATGCCATTGAGCGACAGCACCGCGACCTCGCTGGTGCCACCGCCGATGTCGAGCACCATCGAGCCGCGCGCCTCCTGCACCGGCAGCCCCGAGCCCACCGCAGCGGCCATCGGCTCGCTGACGATGGCCACATTGCGCGCGCCGGCGCCTTCGGCCGACTCGCGGATGGCGCGCCGCTCGACCTGGGTGGAGCCGAAAGGGACGCAGACCAGTACCCGGGGCGAGGGCTTGAGAAATCGATTGCCGTGTACTTTGTTGATGAAGTACTGCAGCATCTTCTCGGTATAGGTGAAGTCGGCGATCACGCCGTCCTTCATCGGGCGCACCGCGGTGATATGCCCCGGCGTGCGGCCGATCATGCCCTTGGCTTCGGCGCCGACCGCGACGATGATCTTGCCGCCGCGGGAGGGCTCGTCCTGGACCGCAACCACTGAGGGCTCGTTGAGGACGATGCCCTTGTCACGTACGTAGATCAGTGTGTTGGCGGTGCCCAGATCGATCGACAGGTCGCTGGAAAAGTAGCCGCGCAGGCGTTTGAACATGGGAGGGCGGACCTTTAGGAGGCACTGGCGAAAACGCGCGCTAACATAGCAACCGACAGGACATTCCACAAGGCGAGGTGTATGATTCCGCGCCGTTTTTTCCTGGAATTTTGACTGACCTCACGATGCCGCTGACCCGCAATGACATTGAGAACATCGCTCACCTGGCGCGCCTGGCGCTGCCGGAGGAGCAGATCCCGCTGTACCTCGAGAGCCTGCCGCGAATTATCGAGCTGGTCGGTGAGCTCGAGCGCGCGGACACCTCCAAAGTCGAGCCGATGGCGCACCCCTTGCCGGGCCAGCGCCAGCGGTTGCGGGCCGATGAGGTGACCGAAACCGATCGGCGCGAGCTGTATCAGCGCAGTGCGCCGCAGAGCGAGGCAGGCCTGTACCTGGTGCCGCGCGTGATTGAGTGACGGTCGCGATGCACCCATCGACCATCGCCGAGCTGGCCGCCGGCCTCGCGGCGCGTGAATTCTCGAGTGTGGAGCTCACGCGGGCATGCCTGGCCCGTATCGTACAGCACCAGGGCGCGCTCAACGCGTTCATCGAGATCGCCGCGGAGCAGGCGCTGGCGCAGGCGGCTGTCGCCGATCGCAGACTGGCGGGCGGCGATGCCACGGCATTGACCGGCGTGCCGATCGCGCATAAGGACATTTTCTGCACCGCCGGACTGCGCACGACCTGCGGCTCGCGCATGCTGGCGAACTTCATCTCGCCGTACGACGCGACCGTGGTGCAGCGTCTGGCTGCCGCCGGCACCGTGATGCTCGGCAAGACCAATATGGATGAGTTTGCGATGGGCTCATCCAACGAGACCAGCTACTTCGGTCCGGTGCGCAACCCGTGGGACCTCGAGCGCGTGCCCGGCGGCTCCTCCGGCGGTTCGGTCGCCAGCGTCGCTGCTGGCCTTGCCCCCGTCGCCACCGCCACCGACACCGGCGGCTCGATCCGCCAGCCCGCCTCGCTGACCAATCTCACCGGCATCAAGCCGACTTATGGCCGCGTCTCCCGCTACGGCATGATCGCCTTCGCCT
>JBIODE010000116.1:0-1839 GCA_044440325.1 Steroidobacterales bacterium | reverse complement strand
TTCCGTACCTGATGACGCCAATCGCGGGTTCACCCAATAGTGCGACGAACTAGAGGAGCGCAATCGTCATGTTTACGAGGACACTAAACGGTACCGCCGCGCTTTGCACCGGGGCCCTGCTGCTATCGGCATGCGGCGACGGCTCGAGTGGTTCGAGCGGCTCGATGCCGGTCGTGCAGACACAGGTGGCGCCAGTCGATACGCAGCAGTTGCTGGCGATGGCAAGGGTTACGAGCGAGTCGAGCGATGCGGCGCTGGTTGGCAAGGGCGCGTTGATGGTGGCAGACGACAGTGACGAGACCTCGGATCCGCTCCCGGTCGGATAGCCATGGCACTGTGTCGCCACGGTGTCGTTCAGTGGATGACGGCTATGGTGATGAGCGGCGCACTCGGTGCGCCGCTCGTTGCCAAACCCTACATTCCCGCCGACGATAACCAGGTTCTCGCGCAATTGCCCGCCGGTGCGCGCCACGCGGATGTGGCGGTCCGGCGCCTGGCCGTGGATCGGCTCGATGTCACCGTGCTGCTGGCCCAGTTCTATATTGAACAGGCACGCGCCTTGGGAGATCTTCGCTATCTGGGCTACGCCGAGGCGGTGCTTGCCCCGTGGGTCGGCAGACCGACGCCCGTGCCCGCCGCCCTCGTGCTGCAGGCAACCCTGCAGCAAAGCCGCCACGAGTTCGCGGCGGCGCTGACCACGCTCGATCGGTCCCTACGCGCACGACCTGACGATGCGCAGGCCTGGCTGACCCGCGCAATGGTGCTGCGGATCCTGGGTCGATACCCGGAAGCAAAGGCCGCCTGCGCGCGGTTCGCACTGCGGGCCGACCCTGGTGTCAGCGTGATCTGCGAGCAGAGCATCGAAGGCCTGGCCGGGCATCCGGACAGTGCCTACGCGGCGCTCGCTGCGGCGCCGACCGGCGGCCTGTTGATGCCCGAGCGAGCGTGGCGTGAATCGGAACTCGGCGAGATGGCCGTGCGCCTGGGCCGCGACGCGCAGGCCGAGCAGTGTTTCCTCAAGGCCCTGGCAATGAATCCGCGCGACTTCTATGTCCGCGCCGCCGCAGCGGATTTGTTGCTGCGCCAGCATCGATATCCGGAGGTGCTGGTACTGCTGAAGGGCCAGGAAAGCATTGAACCGCTGTTGCTGCGCCTCGCCATCGCCGAGAAGCAGCTGCATGACCCCGCTCTCCCGCACAGCCGCGATCTGCTGCAGGCGGCGTTTGCCGCTGAGGCCGACCGCGGCGAGGCGGTGCACCGGCGCGAGCAGGCCCGGTTCCTGCTGGAAGTCCAGGACAGGCCCCGGGAGGCGCTCGCCGCCGCGCTGGCGAACTGGGCCGTGCAGCGCGAGCCCGATGATGCGCTCGTGCTGGTCAATGCCGCCACGGCCGCCGGTGATCCGCGGCAGGCGAACGCCGCACTCGAGGAGGCGCGGACGCAGGGGCTGCGCGATGTGCGTCTCGACCGTGCAGCCGGCGGTCACTGATGAAATCACCGGCCGCAATTCGCCTCTGCATGCTGTGCCTCGTGCTGTGCCTTGGCACGGCGATCAGCGCCCATGCGCACGTCGCCAGCAACAGCTTCCTGACCCTGCGGATCGAGGGCGCGAATGTCGACGGCTCGGTGGAACTCGCGGTCCGCGATGCGGAGATCGCCGTCGGTCTCGACCGCAATCGCGACGGCCGGGTCAGCTGGGGCGAGGTACGTGCCGCACAAGGCGCGCTCGCAGTGTATCTGCGGCAACACCTGCAGCTGGCCGGAACCGATGGCCGCTGCACGCTGCGTTTCGGCGCGCTGCAGATCAACGCGAGGGTCGATGGCAATTATCTGTGGCAACCG
>JBIODE010000115.1:0-1842 GCA_044440325.1 Steroidobacterales bacterium | reverse complement strand
CGCGCGCACCGCGGCCGGCTGACGATTTTCTTCGGCGCCAATGCCGGCGTCGGCAAGACCTATGCGATGCTCGAAGCTGCGCAACGCCTGAAGGCCGCGGGCGTCGACGTCGTCGTCGGCTACGTCCAGCTGCACGGCCGCAGCGAGACCGAGGAGCTGATCGCTGGGCTCGAGCAGCTGCCGCCATTGCTGATCAACCACGGCGGCGCGCAGCGGCGTGAATTCGATCTGGATGCAGCGCTCGCGCGCAGACCGAAGGTGCTGCTGGTCGATGAGCTCGCGCACACCAATTTGATCGGCGGCACGCCGGCGCCGCGGCATGAGAAGCGCTGGCAGGACGTCGATGAGCTGCGCGACGCGGGCATCGACGTCTACACCACCGTCAACGTGCAGCACCTGGAAAGCCTGATCGATGTGGTCGCGCAGATCACCGGCGCACGTCAGACCGAAACCCTCCCCGACCGCGTGTTCGATGATGCCGATGAAATCAAGCTCGTCGATCTGCCGCCCGACGATTTGCTGCAGCGGCTGCGTGAGGGACGCGTCTACGTGCCGCAACAGGCGCAGCGTGCGCTCGAGAACTTCTTCCGCAAGGGCAACCTGATCGCGCTGCGCGAGCTGGCGCTGCGCAAGACCGCCGACCGCGTCGATCAGGCCATGCGCGAATATCGCGCGGAACGCGCGGTGAAAGGCACCTGGGCGGCACGCGAACGGCTGCTGGTCTGTGTCGGTCCCGATGAGCAGGCCGAGCGGCTGGTGCGCGCCGGCAAGCGTCTGGCCGATGGCCTGAACGCCGAATGGCTGGTGGTCTACGTCGAGACGCCGGACCTGCTGAGATTGGCGGAGGCGGAGCGCAACCGCCGTATCGCGGTGTTGCGCCTCGCCGCCTCCTTGGGTGCTGAGCCGATCACCTTGGGTGGCCGGTCCGCGGCGGACGAGATCCTCGAGTACGGCCACGCACGCAATGTCACGCGCGTGCTCGTCGGCTCGCCGCGGCGGCCCGGCTGGAGCCAGCTCTTGAAGCCCTCGACCACCGTGCAGCTGCTGCGCACGAAGCGCGATTTCGATGTCATCGTGGTCGGCGCCGCCGACACGGCGGCGCGCACGGCCGCCGAATCGATCCTTGCCTCCCGTCCTTCTGCACCCTCCGACAAACGGCGTTGGCCGCGTTATCTGATTGTCGTCGGCGCGGTGATTGCCGCCACGGCCGCATGCTGGCTGCTCTATCCACTGTTCGAGCTGGCGAATCTGGTCATGATCTACCTGCTGACCACCTCGCTCGTCGCGGCGCGTCTGGGCCGCCGGCCGGCGATCCTGTGCTCGGTGCTGAGCGTGCTGGCCTTTGACTTCATGTTCGTGCCGCCGCGCTTCACTTTCGCCGTCGGCGACGCGCAGTACCTGGTCACGTTTGCGATCATGCTGATCGTCGCGCTGATCATCGGCGGCCTCAATGCCAGCGTGCGGCTGCAGGGGCGGGTCGCCGCGCATCGCGAGCGGCGTACGGCGCTGCTGTACGCGATGAGCCGCCAGCTTGCCGCCGCCAGCGGCTGGGAGCAGATGGCGGAGGTGGCGGTGCGCCACATCGGCGAGGTGTTTGCGAGCCGCGTGGTGCTGCTGTTCGCCGACTCGCTCGGGCGCGCCGTGCATCCGCGCGTGCCGCCACTGGCCGAATCCTATACCGGCGCGGATCTGGGCATCGCCCAATGGGTGCTCGATCATGGTCGACCGGCGGGCCTGGGCACCAATACCTTGGCGGGCGCGGCCGGACTGTATCTGCCGCTGACCGGCGAGCAGCGTGTGCTGGGCGTACTCGCGCTGCTGCCGAAAAACCCGCGGCGGGTG
>JBIODE010000114.1:0-2088 GCA_044440325.1 Steroidobacterales bacterium | reverse complement strand
GTCGCAACGCCGCTGACCCGTCCCCCATCGCGCCGGATGCCGGTGACCTCGCACTGCTCGATGATGTCGACACCCGCTTCGGACGCCGCGCGCGCATAGCCCCAGGCGACTGCATCGTGGCGCACGGTGCCGCCCCGCGGCTGCAGGAACCCGCCGAGCACCGGGTAGCGGCCGTTGTCGAGGTCCACCAGCGGCACGATGGCCTTGACGGCCTCGCGGCTCAGCCACTGCGCATCCACACCGAGCAGCCGCATCATGTTGGCGCGTCGCGTAAACAGATCGCGCTGCGCCTCGCTGTGAAACAGATTGAGCGTGCCGCGCTGGCTGACCATTGCATTGAAATTGAGCGTGCGCTCGAGCCCTTCCCACAGTTTCAGGGAATAATCGTAGAAGCGGATGTTGTCGGGCTGGAAGTAGTTGGAACGGATGATCGTGGTGTTGCGCCCGACGTTGCCGAGCCCGATCGGGCCGCGCTCCAGCACCGCGACGTCACGGATGCCGTACTCGGCGGCAAGGTAGAACGCGGTCGCAAGCCCGTGACCGCCGCCGCCGACGATCACCACGCGGTAGCCCGAGCGCGGCACCGCCTTCGCCCAGGCGCGCGACCAGCCGCGCTGGCCGGTAACACCCTCGCGCAGCAGTCGCCAGACCGAGTAGCGGCCGCTGGACACGCGATTGGCATTCGCGGGCAGCGCACGCGATTTGGGCATGGCAGTCATCGGTGCCGGCCATCATAAAGCGCAGCGCATGCGAGTACACGGCCGCGCAGCGGGCTTGACGCGCACAACCGCAACAGACAACGTGCAAGGCGCGGCTCGAACCGGTCCTGGCGGTCGGCATGGAGGTGGCCGGTGGCGAAAAGTCTGAAGTCGGTGTGCGTGGCCGTGGCCGCGGCGCTCGCGCTGGGACTGTCGGCCCGAGTGCAGGCGGCCATCGTCGTGTCCTCGAAGCTCTCGAGCGAGTCGGCGATGATCGGGCAGATGATCCGGCTGATCCTGAACGCCGATGGAATCGCCACGGTGGATCGAATGACGCTCGGCGCAACGCCGGTGGTGCGCAAGGCGCTGCTGTCCGGCGAGATCGATCTCTACGTGGAGTACACCGGCAACGCCGGCTTCTTTTTCAATGTTGCCTCCGATCCGGCCTGGAAGGATCTGCGGCAAGGTTATGAGCTCGGTGCCAGGCTCGATTACACGGCCAATCGCATCGTCTGGCTCACGCCCGCCAATGCCAGCAATGCCTGGGCGCTGGCCGTGCGGCGCGATGTCGCCGAGGCCAACCACCTCGAGACGATGAGTGACTTCGGCCGCTGGGTGTCCGGCGGCGGCAAGGTGGTGCTCGCCTGTTCGGCCGAATTTGCCAATGCCGGCACGCTGCGCTCGCTCGAGCAGACCTACGGCTTCACGCTGCGCTCGGACCAGCTGATCGTGCTCGCGGGCGGGGAAACCTCGGCCACGATCGGGGCGGCGGCCGCGCATACCAATGGCACCAACACGGCGATGGTGTACGGCACCGACGGTGGCATCGAGGCAGCCAATCTGCAGATTCTCGAGGACGACCGGCACGACCAGCCGGTCTATGCGCCGGTGCCCATCATTCGCGAGGCGGTGCTCAAGGCGAACCCGCAGATCGCCGAGCTGGTGAAACCGCTGATGGAGAGCTTCAGTCGCGAGACGCTGCAGCAGTTGAATGCCCGGGTGCAGATCGACGGCGAATCCCCAGAGTCGGTCGCCGAGGACTATCTGAAGGCGATGGACTTCCTCAAGTGAGTGTCGTGCAGCGGGCCGGCGCCGCGCCGATGGGTGGCGGGCTTACCCCCGGAGGGGCCATCGCGACCACCATCGCGCGGCTGCAGCGCATCGACCCGCTCGGCGCGCTGGTGGCGGCGGTCGGCGCGGCGGCGCTGATTGGCCTGCCGTTCGTCGTGTTCAAGGCCAACCGCATCCTGCCGGGCGATGCGCGCTCGCTGCTGCAGGTGCTGCCGATCTGGGCGGCACTCGCCTGCGACGCGACGCTGATCGTAGTCGCGGCCGCGGCGCTCGCCGCGTCCGACGGCCGCGTCCGGCTGGCCGCGGCGTTGCTCGCAAT
>JBIODE010000113.1:0-2286 GCA_044440325.1 Steroidobacterales bacterium | reverse complement strand
CTTCGATGGTCGGCTGAATCTGTAGATTCTTGCGCGTAATCTGCTGCCCAGCCTCGTTGATGTTTTGGGCCGCGCCCTGCACCGCGAGCGCCGAGAACGAGGGATTCTGATTGTTCGCCCCGGCGCCAACCTGCGCCCCGGCGCCAATGATCGAACCCAGCACAACGCCAGAAATCAAGCGCAGGTAATGATTGTTGACCGGTCCCGTCAGTCCTGCATACCCTGATAGATCCGTCCCGGGCATGCCCTCCAGCGACACCCAGCTCCCGTCCGGTCGCAGGAGCCTGGTCCACACCACGAGGACACGCGATTGCCCATAGGCAATGCGGCTGTCGTACGTGCCGATCGCCTTCGTGCCCTGTGGAATGAGCAAGTGCCTACCGGTCACGGTGTCATAAACGTTCTGAGAGACCATGCAGCCGATCTGCCCGGGCAGATCACTGCTGATGCCCTGCGTCATCACGCACGGCACGACGGTCCCGGCAAAGATCGTGAACGGGGAACGCGGGTATTGGACGCCGTGCCGCAACTGAAAGTCTGTGTCTCGGTCCTTGTCCGCAAAGCGGGTCTTGTCATCCTGACGGTTGTCGTCATCGCGCGCGGAAAGTCCTCCCGGTCCCGCAACGCTGCGTTCGGCGACATCGAGCAGTCGGTCGGAAAGCGCTGCGGCGGCAGGATCGACGCCTCCCGCCGCTCGAGTGACCCCCGCTTCGATGCCGGCACCTCCGCCGGAAAAGCCGACGGTTGAGATACGCGCCTGGTCCTCCCGTCTCAGCCGTTCCATGTCCTGTTGCTGCTGGTACTGCTCCAGGGGCGACAGGGCTTGTGCTCCTTTGGTGGCGACAAAACCGCCGACGTCCCCCGGCCGCGGCTCGCCGAGCTGTGGAACCTGCGCATGATCCGAAGCATTCGCATAGTCCTGGTAGGAACCGGGCAGCGCGCTCACCGCGGCTCCGGGCAGCGGTGAGGGCGCGGCACTGTCGGCCAGCGATGCGGCTTTTTTTGTTGGCCGCTGAAGGCCGACGGCGAACGCAAGCGTGACGATGATCGCTGCGATAGCCGAAAGCACCGCGAGGGTCTTGCGGTTGAAGCGCTTGACGCTCGGGGCCGGTGCACGGCCGTTCAGTGGCTCCGCGGCCAGTTGCGGCACGTAAAACTCTTCCTCCTTATCAGGGGGAGTGGGTCCATTCGCGCCTTCCGTCGGTTGGTCGAGCATGAAAGGTCCTACCGGCTCGCGATCCGCCGCGTGCAGCGGATATCCACCGCGGTCTTGGCGCCCACGCGCAGCTGCGCGCGATCAAAGAGCCGATCGACGATGTAGAGGGAATGCTTGACGCGGTAATTGACCAGCAGCGGGTCATTCTTCTCCAGCACAAAGAGGGCCGGCGCCTCGAAGCTTGCCATCTCGGGACTCATCTGCAGATAAGTCTTGGAACCGTCGTCGTAGACGCGCAGGGGCGCCCAGGGGACTTTGCTTCCGCTGATGGCGCAGTTGAAATTGAGCTTATCGGGGTCCACGGCCAGGGGTTCCGCCTCGGCGTCGACGGCCTGCGCGTGGGCGAGCTGCTCCTGCTGTGCGAGCGCTTCATCTTGCGGGTAGAGCCAGGCCACGAGCGGCATGTACGTACGCTCATTGGATTTGAGGATCACACTGTAGAGACGCCGGTTGGTCGTGATGGTCATATTGGTCTCAAGATCCGCCTCCAGGGGCTTGACGATGAGCACGATGCTCTCGTGAGGCGCCATGCCGGTGCGCGTCGCCGCGACTGTCCAGCGCGTGGTGTCGCCTGCGGTGGGCAGATCCTTGCCCGTCAGGACTTCTCCGGGCTGCAGCTCGATGGCGGTTTCGTGGAAGGTGGCGGTCTGAAGCTCATAGATACCGCCCTCGGTGTAGCTGAAGAGCATCTTGCCTTTGACCGAAATGGTCTCGCTCGCGTGCTGCGTATTGGCCTCGGCCGTCTGACGCACTTTCAGCGCGCTGTGGGCGGCCTGACGCTGCGCCAGCGTGCGCGGCAAGTCCTGCACTGCGCTCGTCGCCGGCGCCGCCACCAAAGCACTCGCGGTGTTGGCCGCAGTGGGGGCCGGCACGATCGGCAATGCGCCGGGCTGCCCAGCCTGCTGCGCCTCGACCTGCTGAATCAATTGGTCTGGCGTCAGGGGTTTCTGCTGAGCCGAGGCCACCGCGGCGCACAGCAGGAGCGCGATAGCTAAGGATCGATGGAGCTGAGTCATGGAGAAATCCTTGATCCGGTATGAGGGGCGAAGCGTTGCGGCGGCAAAGGAGTT
>JBIODE010000112.1:0-2462 GCA_044440325.1 Steroidobacterales bacterium | reverse complement strand
GTTATACGTGATCACCAGCAGTGTCACTGGAAACTTCATGCCGGCCGCGCCGCTTCCAGCCCATCCAAGGCGCGCTGCACGCGGCTGTAAAAGCCGGCATGGTTGTGCTCGAAGTGGGCCCGCGCAGCGGTGCTCACGCGCGCCAATGCATCGGGCGGCAGTGCCAGCACGCGCTCGACGGCCGTTGCCAGGTCCGCACTGTCGAACTCGACGGTCTCCGCGGCATTCTGCATACCCTTGTGCCGGCACCGGATCAGCACACCGCGGCTCGGATCCACCAGCTCGTTCATTGGTGGCGCATCATTCGTGAGCACGATGGCGCCGACACTGAGTGCTTCGACGATGTAATGGCCCCAGCCTTCCGCCTCCGACGGACACAGATGGAACAGACAGCGATTCTGCAGTCGGCGCAGTTCCGCATCGGCGATGAAACCGACGCGATAGTCAATGTTGTGTGCGGCCGCGGGCGCCGCGAGGCGCTCGCTCTGATCCTGCAGCGCGATCAGCTGCGGCCAATGCGGATGCTGTGCCCACACCTGCAACAGCCGCGCCGTGCCCTTCATACGGCTCTTGCCCGCGAGATGGAAGAACACCGGTTCGCGCGCGACTGTGGCATCGCGACGATCCTCACTGTCGAACCCAATCCTGGTGGTCGGGAGGTTCAGCGCTGAGAACAGCCGTTCGGTGTAGGCCGTCTTGGCCCAAACGTGATCGATCCCCCAGAGCAGGCGCCGGTCGCGCCGGTCGAACCATTCGGGATTTGGAACCACGACATTGCCAGGCGCCTGGTGCAGGTACTGTGGCCAGACATGCTCGAGCATCACGTTGTAGTCGTAGCGTCGCCCCGAACGCCACCAGCCGCGGCGGCGCAGCCGCGCGCCCGCGCGCACGAGCAGCGAGCGGCGGCGGCGCGAATCGGCCTTGAGCGCCGGGGTCACCGACACCGCGCACCCGCAGGCGCGCAGCGCCGCGGCCATGACGTCCAGGTCGCGCGACAGGCCGACACCATTGGCCTTGCCGATGAGATTGACCGATAGCATTGCGGTAAATTCGAGTCTGGCTCGCCGGCGCGGGCGATTCAGCCGCGGCGCCAGAGCGTCCGGCCATCGGGTTGATCCTCGAGAATGATGCCCGCAGCGCACAGTTGCGCCCGAATGCGGTCGGCCGCGGCAAAGGCGCGCATCCTGCGCGCTTCGAGCCGCGCAGCGATGAGCGCTTCGACCTGTCCCTCGTCCATGGGGGTGGCGGCATCGATCAGGTTCGCCGCCTGCGATTCCACGCAGGGGGCTGCCAGGCCGCCCTTGAGCTGCAGCCACTCGTCCGGTGGCTGCTGCAGGATGCCGAGCAGGCCCCCCAATGCGCGCAGCTCCGCCGACAACCGCGCCGCTTCTTCGGCACGCTGGCCGGCGCGCGCTGCGTTCAAGGCGCGGGCCAGACCTTGCAGCGCCGCCAGTGCCTCGGGCGTATTGAAATCGTCATCGAGTGCCGCCTCGAACGCCTCCGTGTGGGCGCTGCGGACCGGCATCGGCACCGGGGTGACCCCACGCAGCGCCGTATAGAGCCGGCACAGCGCGGCATCGGCCTGCTCGAGCTGAGTCTGGCTGTAGTTGATCGGGCCGCGGTAGTGGCTGGAGAGCAGAAAAGTCCGCAGCACCTCCGCATGCCGCAACCGCGGCAGTAGCTCGCGCACGGTGAAGAAATTACCCAGCGACTTGGACATCTTCTCATCGTCGATATTGACGAAGCCATTGTGCATCCATAGGTCGACGAAGGGTTCGCCACTGGCCGCGCAGGACTGTGCGATTTCGTTTTCATGGTGGGGAAATTTCAGATCCATGCCGCCACCGTGGATATCGAAATGCGTGCCCAGCAGCTCATTCGCCATCGCCGAACACTCGATATGCCAGCCGGGACGCCCCATGCCCCAGGGAGAGGCCCAACTCGGCTCGCCGTCCTTGGCGCGTTTCCACAGCACGAAATCCAATGGATCGCGCTTCGCCTCATCCACCGCGACGCGCGCCCCGGCCCGCAGGTCCGCCAGACGCTTGCCGGACAGCCGGCCATAGTCCGGAAACTTGCTCACGGCGTAGAGTACATCGCCCTCCGCGACATAGGCGTAGCCGCGCGCGAGCAGCCGCTCGATCATCGCGATGATGCCCGGGATGTACGCGGTCGCGCGCGGTTCGTGCTCGGGCGGCTCGATGCCGAGCGCCGCGAAATCCGCGTGCATTGCCTCGATGTAACGCTCGGTGAGCGCGCCAATCGGTTCGCCGAGTTCGGCCGCGCGCCGGATGATCTTGTCATCGACGTCGGTGATATTGCGCACATAGTTCACCTGGTAGCCACGGTAGCGCAGCCAGCGGCGCACGATGTCGAAGACAACGTAGCAGCGCGCATGCCCCACATGGCAATAGTCATACACGGTGACGCCGCAGACGTACATGCCGACCTTCGGTGCCCGC
>JBIODE010000111.1:0-2530 GCA_044440325.1 Steroidobacterales bacterium | reverse complement strand
TATCTATCAGATGATGCGGCACGCGCGCACGCAGCTCGGGTGTGGGCTTGGCCGTGCCGACGTCCATGCCGCGATAGACCAACGCCGAATCGACGCTGATGATCTCGAGCGGCAGAGACTCGGCCAACCGCACCGCCAGCTCGCTTTTGCCCATGCCGGTCGGCCCGGTCAGCACGAGCACGGGCGGCTGCAGCGCCGCGGGCGCCGCGGTCGCGGTCACTCAACGTCCCCGCAAGAATAGTTGATCGAGCTCCGCGAGCGACAACCGCATCCAGGTGGGTCGGCCATGATTGCACTGGCTCGCACGCTCGGTGCGCTCCATCTGCCGCAGCAATGCCTCCATCTCCGGCAGGCTCAGGCGCCGGCGCGCATGGATGGCGGCGCGGCAGGCAATCGAACCGAGGATGCGGTGCGCGGCGGCATCCAGATGATGGCTGCCGTGTCCGGCCGCCAGGTCGCGCGCCAACTCGCGCACCAGCCCGATGATATCGCTCTGTGCCAGCAAGGCTGGGACGCTGCGCACGGCCACGCGCGCCGGTGCAATCCTGTCGATCTCCAGCCCGAGGCGCTCGAAATCCGCGCGCGCTTCGAGCAACGCATCGATCTCGTATTCCGCCGCGCTCACAACCAGCGGTTCGAGCAGCTGCTGTGAGGCAGGCGTGCCCGCGGCATGCTGTGCCTTGAGCTCCTCGTACAGCACGCGCTCGTGCGCTGCGTGCATGTCCACGAGTACCAAGCCGTCAGCGCTCTGCGCCAGGATATAAAGGCCGTGCAGCTGGGCGAGCGCCGTGCCGAGCGGCCGATCCGTCAGCGTCGCCGCACTCGCACTCGCGGCGGGCTCCGCCACCGCCGCGTCGGTCGCCCCGGAATCCGCCACCGTGGGCTCCGCCAGCGCCTGCACGGCCGCGAAGCTGCTGCGCGAGAATTGCACGGGACCGTCGACCTCGCCGAAGGGCAGTCGGACCGGGAGTGGCACCGGGCTGTTCATCCAGGTCGCGGACGGCACGGCAACGTCCGGGCGCGTGCCCGCAAGCGCCGCTTCGATCGCATGAAATACGCCGTCGTGCACCGCGCGGCTGTCGCGAAAACGCAGCTCCAGCTTGGCCGGGTGCGCGTTGACGTCCACGTGCCGCGGATCGATCGATAAGTTGAGGATGTAGGCGGGATGGCGGCCGTGATAGAGCACATCGCGATAACCCAGACGCACGGCGTTGCCGAGCAGTCGGTCGCGCACCGCGCGTCCGTTGACGAACCAGAACTGCAGGTCCGTCTGAGCACGCCCTGCCGTCGGCAGCCCCAACCAACCTTGCAGATGCACCAGCCCTGAGCTCGCATCGATCGGCAGTGCGTGCGGCAAGAAATCGGGACCGACGATGCGGTCGATCCGCCGCGCACGCGCCTCTGCGTCCAGCGCCGCGGGCAGATCGAGAATGACGCGCCCGTTGTGCCGCAGATGAAACGCCACCGCCGGCGTCGACAACGCCAGACGCTCGACCTGCCGCAGAATATGCCCGAGCTCGGTGGGTTCGCTGCGCACGAACTTACGGCGCGCCGGAACGTTGTAGAACAGGTCGCGCACCTCGACGGTAGTGCCACGCGGGTGCGCAGCGGGCCGCGGTCCGCTGCGCGCGCCCCCTTCGACGCTCAACTCCGCGCCGATCTCATGCGCCGCATCGCGCGAGCAGAGGCGCAGCCGCGCGACCGAACCCATCGACGGCAGGGCTTCGCCGCGAAAGCCGAAACTCTCGATCGCCTCGAGGTCCTCGAGTGCGGCAATCTTGCTGGTGGCATGCCGCTCGATCGCGAGCGGCAGCTCCTCGGGCGCGAGGCCGCAACCGTCATCGCGCACACGAATCAGACCCAGGCCGCCGCGTTCAATATCGATATCGATGCGCGCCGCGCCCGCGTCGAGCGCATTCTCGATCAGTTCCTTGACGACCGACGCCGCGCGTTCAATGACTTCGCCGGCGGCAATCTGATCGACGAGATTGGCAGGAAGTACGCGTATTGGCATGCCGGCCTCGCAGGGAGGCGGCAGTGTAGCGGCTTTAAGGTTGATTGCGCGCGATGTTGAGCGCGCCGGGCGCGCCGGTTATGCCGGACATGCCGGACATGCCGGATATGCCGGTCACTGCCAGGGGGTCGGCGCCCGCCGATGCTTCATCAGCCGCACCGACCGTGCTGGCAGTCGCGTCGACACCCGCGCCGCGTTGGCGGGCAAACACGGAACCCTCCGGCGGATACTTGTGAAAATAGGCGGCCACGCCGGTGAAAATCGCAGCCGCGAGGCGCTGCTGCTGCGAACCCATGCGCAGCTTGGCCTCTTCGCTCGGATTGGAGATATAGGCGGTCTCGACCAGCATCGAGGGAATGTCCGGCGACTTGAGCACCATGAAGCCGGCCTGCTGCACTTCGCGCTTGCGTACCGCACCGACGCGATCGAGCGCGCCCAGAACACTATCGGCCGCCTCGACGCTGGCCCCAATGCTCGCGGTCTGCGACAGGTCCAGGAGCACCGAGGCCAGCTCGC
>JBIODE010000110.1:0-2710 GCA_044440325.1 Steroidobacterales bacterium | reverse complement strand
GGCTCGAGGTCAATGACAAGGGCATGCGCGGAGTCTTCAAGACCGTGCCGAATCGCGATGATGTGCTGCCCGACATCAACGAGAACCTCGTGGTCGAGTTGTATTCGAAGTAATTGGCGGCGCGCGTGCGTCGCGGTTGATTCAGCTTTTTATTGGTCGAATCGTTTAATTTGGGGTGAAGCGCTATGCAAGCATCTCTCGCGGAATTTCTGAAGCCCCGGGTCGTCAAAGTGCAGCCGGTCGCACCGCGCCAGGCGCGGGTGGTGATTGAGCCGTTCGAACGTGGGTTCGGCCATACGCTCGGGAATGCCCTGCGGCGCGTGCTGCTGTCGTCGATGCCCGGCGCTGCGGTCACCGAGGTTGAAATTGATGGCGTGCTGCACGAATACACCAGCATCGAAGGCGTGCAGGAAGATGTCGTCGATGTGCTGCTCAATCTCAAATTGGTGGCGATTCGCATGCATTCGCGCAGTTCCGCGGAGCTGCGGCTGCACAAGAAGGGCCCCGGTCCGGTGACGGCCGGCGACATCCAGACGGATCACGACATCGAGGTCGTGAACCCGGAATTCGTGATCGCGAATCTGACCAAGGCGGGCGAGCTGTCGATGCTGCTGAAGATCGAGCGGGGCCGCGGTTATCGGCCGGCAGCGCAGCGCGTCGCGTTCGAGGAACAGACCCGGCCGATCGGCCGGCTGCTGCTGGACGCCTCGTTCAGTCCGGTGCGGCGCGTGACCTACGCCGTCGAAGCCGCGCGCGTCGAGCAGCGCACCGATCTCGACAAGCTCGTCATCGACATCGAGACCAACGGCACGATCGAGCCTGAAGAGGCCATTCGCCGCGCCGGCGGTATCCTGAAGGACCAGCTGTCGGTGTTCGTCGACCTGCAGGGCGAGGACGAGGCGGTATCGAAGATCACCGAGATGCAGTTCGATCCGATCCTGCTGCGTCCGGTCGACGAACTCGAGCTGACCGTTCGCAGCGCCAACTGCCTGAAGGCCGAGAACATTCACTACATCGGCGATCTGGTGCAGCGTACCGAGGTGGAGCTGCTGCGCACCCCGAATCTGGGCAAGAAGTCGCTGACCGAAATCAAGGAGGTGCTGCAGAGCCACGGACTGATGCTCGGCATGCGCCTCGAGGGTTGGCCGCCCGTCGGTTTGCGGCACGATGAAGGCGCCGGTCTGATCTGACGCCGCCTCCAATCTCAAGAGACTTACCATGCGCCACAAGCTTTCCGGCCGCCAGCTGTCCCGCAATGCGCCGCATCGGCATGCGCTGATGCGCAACCTTGCGACTTCGCTGCTGCGCCATGAGACGATCCGCACGACGATACCGAAGGCCAAGGAACTGCGCCGTGTGGTCGAGCCGTTGATCACGCTCGCCAAGTCCGATACGCAGGCGCATCGCCGCCTGGCCTTCGCGCGCTTGCGCGACAGCGACACCGTGACGAAGCTGTTCGCGGACCTCGGACCGCGTTTCAAAGCGCGCGCCGGCGGGTATACGCGCATTCTGCGCATGGTGCCGCGAGCCGGCGATGCCGCGCCGATGGCGCTGATGCAGTTGGTCGAGGGGCGCACGGCCGCTGTGGCCGGCGAACCTCAGGCGAAGGCCAAGGCCGGCGGACGCGCCCGCAAGGATGCCAAGGCCGCTGCTGCCGCCCCGGTCGCCGCGTCCGCGCCGGCGAAGCGCACGCGCAAGAAAAAGGCCGCCGCCTGAAGCGCTCAGCGGTGGATCACTCGATGATCGGCACCGCACAGGGTTGGTTACGCTGCGGATAACGCACCAGGAGTTGCCATGAGTCTCGCGTCGGAATTCAAAGAATTTGCGATGAAGGGCAATGTGGTCGACATGGCGGTCGGGGTGATCGTCGGCGCCGCGTTCGGCAAAATTGTCTCCTCGCTGGTCGGCGATCTGTTCATGCCGCTGCTGAGCAAGGTCGTCGGCGGCTTCAATTTTTCCGACCTCGCGGTGGCCCTGGGCGCCGACCCCGCCGGTAAGCCCGTCCTGATCAAGTACGGCGTTTTCCTACAGAGCACCTTCGATTTCTTGATCATCGCGCTGGTGTTGTTCATCGCGCTCAAGGGTATTAACCGCCTGAAAAAGCCGCAGGAGGCTCCCGCGCCGCCCGCTCCCTCGCGTCAGGAGCAGCTGCTGGAGCAGATACGCGACCTGCTGGCGAAGCGCTGATTGCGGCCGCGCCGAGGTTTTTGCGGTCGCGCCGCGCCGCTTGCTGCGGCTGGAATTTGAATTATCGCTCAGACCCGATAGAATCCTTGGCCGCGATTTCGGTCGCCTGACAAGCTAGTTAGTTTGATTTTGTCTCACTTAATTCTGGGGATCATCTAGATGAATACAAAAGTTGTTCTTAGCGCTCTTGCAGCGGCGCTCGTGCTCACCGCCTGCAGCAGCAGCCAGGATACCGCCGCGCCTGCCGCGGCGCCTGCAGCCCCTGCTGAGACGCCGGCGACCCCGCCGCCCGCTGACACCAGCGCCGCGCCGGCTACCACGCCGCCCGCTGAAGGCGCTGGCGCTGGGGCGCCGGGTGCTGCCCCGCCGGCCGCTGCTCCGGGTGCCGCGCCAGCTGCTCCGGCCGCTCCTCCGAAGCCGTAACGGCTGAGGCGGAAATGCTCCCGGTTAGGCTGTAGGCCTTAGCGCGAGCTCGACGAAGCCCAGCAGACCGGAGCGCTCCGGTCTGCCGGGCTTTCTCGTT
>JBIODE010000109.1:0-2782 GCA_044440325.1 Steroidobacterales bacterium | reverse complement strand
CTGCATGCGCGGGCCGAGCCGCGCACGGTCGTGCTGCAGGTGAACGGCGAGGAGCGCGGACGCCTGACCCAGCCGACCCCGGCGGAGGGCGCCGCAGTGTTTCACTTCGATGGCATCGCCCTCCGCAATGGTGACAATCGAGTTGTCGCAAAGCTCGAGCCGCCTGATGCGCTCACGCTCGACGATTCGCGCTACGCGGTGCTGCAAAACAGCCGCTCGGAAGCCGTGCCGGCGCTGACTGCGGATGTCCAGGCGCTCGGTTTCAAGTACCTGGCAGCGGCCTTCAGCGCCGCTGGCGATCGTTACCACGTCGAAGTGACGCCGATTTCGGGCTTCGATGCGCGCACGCTCGAGCGCTACCGCTGGCTCGTGATCGACGACCTGGGTGCGGTGGATGCCGCGCTGGCGGCGCGGCTGCGGATTTTTCTGGAAAATGGCGGGGCGATATTCGCCGCGCTCGGTGAGCGCGCCGCAGCACTGAAAACGCTGCCGATCAGTGGCGAGGCCGTCTCGACGTCGAGCACGGGGGACGAGTCCGTGGGCGTAGGGCAGCTCGACGGCGCGCATCCGCTGCTCGCCACCGTGAGCGGTTGGGAGGCGCTCACCATCGCGCGCATGCTGGCGGTCAAACCCGGTACTGAGGATCGCGTGCTGATCGCGGCCAGTGATGGCCAGCCGTTGCTGCTCGAGCGACATGTGGGCCGCGGCCGCCTGCTGATCCTTACCAGCAGCCTCAACAATGATTGGAACGATCTACCCGTGCAGCCGGTGTTCGTGGGATTCATGGCGCAGATGGCCGACTATCTCGCCGGGCGCAACGCGTTGGGACGTGAGCAGTTGGTCGGTGCGACGTTGCCTCTAGCCGCGTGCGGGGAGTCCGGGGGGCAGGTGATCGATCCGCAGGGCAAGACGGTGCTATCGCTGGCCGATACCCGGCGGGCGCAGAGTGTGAAGTTGAGCCAGGCGGGTTTTTACCAGGTCTATACTCCGACGCAGGAGGCCCTGATTGCTGTGAACAGCGATCCACGTGAATCCGATACGGCCGTAATGGACGCCGCGGTGCTGGCGCGTTGGCGCGCAGCTGCAACGGCGGCGGCGCAGACGGCCGCCTCATCCCCAGCCGCCGCGGTCGGCGGCACGCGTACGCCGCTCGAGCTGTGGCGCTATCTGCTGCCGCTGCTCGTGCTCGCCGTGCTCGCCGAATCGTTGCTGGGCAATACCTACTTGCGTCGCGATGCGCGGGGCACTGCGTGAACACGCCGCCGCCATCGTTTGTGCCGCCGGCATCAGCGCGGCTTGCGCAATATCTGGAAGAGCTGCGTTCACGGCTTGGACAGCTGCATTGGCTGCGGGGGCTCGCGGTCGTGTCGGCTGCGGCGCTGGTGTTGACGATCGGCAGCGTGTACTTGGCCATTCGGGCCGGTTTCGCCACGGAAATCTTCGTGGTGGCGCGCGTGTGTCTGCTGGCGGTGCTGGCGGTGTTGAGCGGCGCATTGATCGTGCTGCCGTTGCGGCGTGTGAGGAGGGGCCTGGCGCGCGAGGCAGAAGGGCGCATACCCGAATTCTCCGGGCGCATCGCGACCTGGTCGGGCCTGGCACAGCGCGACAACCCATTCAAAGAATTGTTGGCCGAGGACGCGCTGACGGTCGCGGTGCAACACCCGCTCGAGCAACAAATCCAGCTGTCCGCGCTGCTGCTGCCGGGGATTGTCGCGGCGGCGGCCGCCGGATTGCTGCTATGGCTGGCGCTCGCGGGGCCGGGGCTCTACCGCTACGGCGTGCGCGAGCTGTGGGCGGGCTGGCTCGTGTCGGGCCTTCTGCCCGCGCAAAGCATCGAGGTGACGCCGGGCAGCCAGTCGGTGCGCCGCGGCGGCAGGCTCCCGGTGCTGGCGCACATGCGCGGATTCGATCCGGCGACCGCGCAGCTACACGCCCGTATCGGCCGCGGCGAGTGGCAGCACGTCGACATGGCGCGCGCGGCCCGTGGCTTCGAATTCACATTTTTCTCGCTGCGCGAGCCCGTGAGCTACTACGTCACGGCGGCAGGCGTGCGCAGTCCCGCCTATCGGATCGACGTCGTTGACGTTCCGAATATTGAACATATCAGGCTCGTCTACCACTATCCGGAGTGGACCCATCACCCGCCGGAGACACAGGACCCCGGCAGTGATATCAGCGCCATTGCCGGCACGCGGGTCGACTTGAGGGTCAGCACCGACGCGCCGCTAGCGCGCGGTGAGCTGGTCCTGGACGGCAAGCCGACGGCGCTGGCGCTGCAGGGCAAGGACGGCGACGCGCAGATTGATGTCAGCGCCGACGGACGCTACTTCATTGCGACGCGCATCGGCGGCGAGCTCGTGCGCCTGAGTGACGATTATCTGATCAGGGCCGTGCCCCTGAAAAAGCCCGAGGTGAGCATCGTGCGTCCGGGGCGCGATTGGAGCGCGAGCAGCATCGAAGAGGTGACCGCGCAGGTGCACGCGCAAG
The DNA here is from genome assembly GCA_044440325.1 of Steroidobacterales bacterium. Taxonomy (GTDB): domain Bacteria; phylum Pseudomonadota; class Gammaproteobacteria; order Steroidobacterales; family Steroidobacteraceae; genus FEN-1191. Next base: position 295 of record JBIODE010000109.1, on the reverse strand, counting down.
ATGACTTCGCGCTCGAATCCCTGGAGTTGCGCTACTCGGTCAATGGTGGCGTTTGGCAGTCGGTGTCGCTACCGGTCCAAGGCGCTGACGTTGATGCGGAGCATATTTTCGCTCTCGAGGCGCTGCGCGCCGACAAGGAAGCGCGCGCCATTGCGCCCGGAGATTTGATCAGCTACTACGCGGTAGCGAAGGATCATGCACAGACGACGCAGACCGACATGTATTTCGTCGATGTGCGGCCCTTCGACCGACGTTACACGCAGTCGCAGCAAGGAGGCGGCGGTGGTGGTGGCGG
>JBIODE010000108.1:0-2858 GCA_044440325.1 Steroidobacterales bacterium | reverse complement strand
TAGCGATTCATGGCCCAGATCGCGAAGATCGATTCCAGTGTCGATTGCGAGAAAGTCACGCACAGCGCACCGAGCGCGAGGAATCCCAAGGCGGGACGGTCCCGCACCAGCTGCCACGGCTTGCTGCGCTCATCCTCGGCGTGCCGCTGCGCGCGCTGTGAGCGGCTGCGGCTCTCGGGCAGCATCAGCAGCACCAGCAGCATGGCGCACAGGCTCAAGGCCGCCGACACCAGCGCCGGACGCAGGAAATTCGCGTTCGCCAGGCTTTCTCCGGCAAGCATGCCGCCGATGGCGGGCCCGAGCATGAAGCCGATGCCGATCGCGGCACCAACGGTACCGAGCGCGCCCGCACGTTTTTCAGGCGTGCTGATATCCGAGGCATAGGCCATTGCGGCTGAGATATTGCCGGCCATGAATCCCGCCAATGCGCGCGAAACGAACAGCCACGTCAAATTGTGCGCGAAGCCGAGAATCAGATAAGACGCACAAGCGCCCACCATGCTATTTAACAAGATCGGTCGCCGCCCATAGCGGTCGCTGAGTCGGCCCCACAAGGGCGCCGCGAGCAACTGGCAGAGCGAGTACACGCCGAGAATCGGCGTGATCAGCGCCGGTGCCGCACCGAAACGATCGGCCATATACGGCACGAGTGGAATGAGAATGCCAAATCCCATCACGTCGATCACGCAGACGATGAAAATGCTCAGCATGGGCTGCAATGCTCTCTCCTTCCCCGGCAGCATCTAGTGACCCGGCACCAGCTGCTGCAGCGCCGACCGCGACAATGGCTGCGACGGGCGATCCGTGATTGCACGGATCACTTGATTCGGCAGCCGCATCTCATCCCACGGCCGCGGTGCATCCGCGGCGGACGCAGCCGCAGCCTCGGCGCCGAACAACACCGCCAATTTCAACGACGGCACGAGCCACAGGCGCCAATGCCCTGCGCCACGCAGCAACACGAGATCGTTGGCGGCGGCAGGCTCCGCGGCCGTTGCCGCCATCGCGGGTGCAAAGCTCGTGGCAAGCAGCCGTCGTACCGTCGTCGGCGCCACGAGCCTTTCGCCTTCGAAACTGCCATCGTCGAGCAATAGATTCGCCACGCGCATCCAGTCCACCGCACGAGCATGGAAGCAGCACTGCGTGGGCGGCCGGGCACCCGCGCGCGGCAGCTCTATCCAGGCGGGCGCTGCGTTCAACCGCGCCCAGATATGCTTCGAAAGCAACTGCGCATAGTCAAGCCCGGCGGCGTTGCCGGTCGCGGCAGCCTCGCCGCGCTCGCCCACCGCGCCCGCCACCCGCGCCGCGAGCGCCGCGGCGAAGCCGCCTACGTCTACCCGCATCTCGCGGTCGTGGCCGTTACCATAGTCTTCAACTACCACATGGCCGTGACGCATGACGATGAACGCCGCGCCGTTCTCGGAACGAGCGGTCGCGAGCGCGGCAGCGACTGCCGCATCGTCAAAATGCTCCTCCGCGGGTGTCGCGCGCGGCAGACCGCCGGCGTCGCCGCCGGCGACTGCGAGCCGTGGCATGGGGTGAGGCGCATTGCGATGCGCGAGCCGCCAGGCGCTCGCTCCCAAGACCAGCGCCAGGCACGTTGCGACGGCGGCAATCCGCGCACGTGTCATCGAACTGCGCTCATCGCGTCCGCAATACGCCGCTATAGCGCACACGGCCGCGCACGAGTTCAAGCTCGTGCGTCGTGGCGGCCGGCCACTCGTCCCGATGGTGCGTCGCTAATACGATGGTCGATCCCCGCTGCAGAGCCCGGTCCGTGCGTCGCGTCAGTGCAGCACGGGTACGCGTATCCAGGCCCGCGTAAGGCTCATCGAGCAGCAGAATATCAGGTGTATGCACAAGTGCGCGCGCGAACAAAATGCGGCGCAGTTGTCCATAGGAGAGCGCCCGCAGATTGCGGCGCGCAAGCCCGGCCGCGCCAACTGTGCGCAGTGCCCGGCGCGCCCGCGCCCGCTCGGAGGTGCCGAGCGCTCCGTTGAGACCGATGCTGGCATGCAGGCCCGAAGCGACCACCTCGTCCGCATGCAGATAGTGCGGATGTGCTGCCTGCAGCTCCGGTGCAATGAAACCGACGTGGCGCTTGAAATCCAGCAGCGGCACGCCCGGTTCGATGCCTCGTCGATAGATTGCGCCGCCGCGTGCAACGCCGAGGTCACCATAAAGGGTGCGAAGCAGCGTCGATTTGCCGCTACCGTTGGCGCCGTGGACGACCCAGCAATCCCCGCGCCGTATCTCGAGCGAAACGCCGCGCAGCACCGCGGTGCCATCGAGCCATACCGAGGCGCGATCGAGCGCCAGCAGCACCTCGGCCGGACATCGCGGGCGGCGCGCTCGCGCCGGTCTTGGGGAGGACACCCGCGCACGCTGCCGATGGTAGCGTTCCCGGCGGACGATTCGGCCGCGCTCGAGCCGGCACAAATGCGTCGTCGACTGCGGTACGTCCTCCGGCCGATGCGCACTCAGCACCCATGGCAGGCGCGACGAGCGCAATGAATCAACCAAGCGCAGAGCGCGCTCACGATTGGTGACATCGAGGCCGCCCAGCAATTCGTCCAGCAGCAACAGCCTCGGCCGCCACGCAATCGCGCGCGCCAGCAATACCAGGCGCCGCTCACCATAGGAAAGACTCAGGAACCGCCGTGCCGCAAGGTGCAGCAGACCCAGGCGCAGCAAGATACGCTCGACCTGACGTCGCTCGGCGGTGCGTAGCGCCCCGGCCGGTATGGCGCTGCGCTGCAAGCCAGTGCCTACGATCGCAGCGACGTGATGGTTCCAGTCGTAGTGCTCGTAGCGGTCCTGCCGTTCGGGTCCGACGTAGGCGATTTCCTCTTTTACAC
>JBIODE010000107.1:0-2894 GCA_044440325.1 Steroidobacterales bacterium | reverse complement strand
GGCGTGTACTCGAGGCGCTGATCCGCTCCGGGAGCCTGGATGGGCTGGGCCCCAATCGCGCGACGCTGATGGCGGGCCTGACGCAGGCCATGCAGGCCGGCGAGCAGCGTGCTCGCAGCGTCGAGGCCGGTCAGGTCGATTTCTTCGGTCTCGCGGCGCCGCAGGGCGAGTACGAGGATGCGCCGCTCGCGCTGCAGAGTGAATGGCCACGCTCGCAGCGCTTGGCGGGCGAGCGCGAAACCCTGGGGTTGTTTCTCACCGGTCATCCGATCGAGCCCTTCGAGGCGGACCTGCGCCATTTCGCGACCGGGCGTATCGCCGACTTTGCCACCGAGCGCCCCGTGCCCGAGGCACCGCGGCCCTATGCGGAAACTCGCAGTGTCACGCTGGGGGGGCTGATACTCGAGGTGCGCAGGCGCGGCGGGCGCGTGAGTTTCGTGCTTGACGACCGCAGCGGCCGCATGGAAGTCACGCTGTACGATGAGGTCTATCAACGCCATCGCGAGCTGATCGTCAAAGACGCGCTGGTGCAGGTCGAGGGGGCGCTACGCTTTGATGAGTTCAGCGATGCCTGGCGGCTGTCCGCGCGGCAGATACAATCCCTCGATGCAGTCCGCGAGCGGCTCGCGCGGCAGCTGGTGCTGCAGTGGCCATCCGCGGCCGACGCCGAGCCGCTGCTCACGCGCCTGGAGCGGATCTTGAGCCAGTGGCGTCCCGGCGGCTGCTCGGTGCTGCTGCGCTGTAGTGGCAGTGGCGCGAGCGGAGTGGTGTGCCTGGGTGCGGATTGGAAGGTTCAGCCGTCGGCACAACTGCTCGAGCAGCTCGAGCATCTGCTGGGACCGGGCGCGATCCGATTGCGTTATGCGCCGGAAGGCGCCGGGCACTCCGCCGCCTCGGCCTGAGCCCGCCCGATAGGCCTGAGCACGCCCGACGGGCCTGAGTCCGCCCGACTGGCATGAGCTTGCGGTCTACCGTGCCAGCCCGTAGGCTTCGGGCGGGCGCGGTCATAGGGCGATATAAGAACAGATGGCGGTCAGTTTCCTGGATTTTGAGCAGCCGATCGCTGAACTTGAGGCCAAGATCGAAGAACTCGGACATGTGACCTCGGATTCCGAGGTCAACATCGAGGAGGAAATCTCGCGGTTGCGTGCCAAGAGCCGGCAGCTGACGAAGTCGATCTTCGCCAATCTCACGCCATGGCAGATCACACAGCTGGCGCGCCACCCGCAGCGACCCTACACGCTCGATTACATCGGCGCGATTCTCACGGATTTCCATGAACTGCACGGCGATCGCATGTATGCGGACGACATGGCCATCGTCGGCGGACTGGCTCGGCTCGAGGGCCGGCCGCTGGTGGTCATCGGCCACCAGAAAGGGCGCGATACCAAGGAGCGTGTGCGACGCAACTACGGCATGCCCAAACCCGAGGGTTACCGCAAGGCGCTGCGGCTCATGAAGCTCGCGGAGCGGTTCGATCTGCCGCTGGTGACATTCATCGATACGCCGGGCGCCTATCCCGGGGTCGGTTCGGAGGAGCGCGGACAGAGCGAGGCCATCGCCCGGAATCTGTTCGAGATGTCGACGCTGGCCGTGCCGATCGTGAGCGTGGTGATCGGCGAGGGCGGTTCGGGCGGTGCGCTCGCCATCGGTGTCTGCGATCGGCTGGTGATGCTGCAATTTTCGACCTACTCGGTGATTTCCCCGGAAGGCTGTGCGTCGATACTGTGGAAGAGCGCCGACAAGAAGGAGGTCGCCGCGGAGGCGATGAACCTCACGGCCGAACGTCTCAACGATCTGGAACTGGTCGATGAGGTGCTGCCCGAGCCGCTCGGCGGCGCACATCGCGATCCGGTCGTGACTGCCAATCTGCTGCGCGAGGCACTGGTGCGTCACCTGGGCCAACTCGAGGCGTTGCCGCGCGACGAGTTGCTCGCCGCGCGCGCGGCGCGCATCGCCGCGTTCGGTGTCTATACAGAAAGTGAGCCATGAGCGCGCGCGGCGAGCGCCGCACGACTGCGCAATTCGATGGCCGCTGGCTGGCTGCGCAGCTGCAGGCGCTGCTCGGACCGCTGGCCCGCCGCCGGCTGTGCCTGGGTCTATCCGGCGGCCTCGACTCCACCGTGCTGTTGTCGGCCTTGGCGCCGTTGCGCGCCCGTGAACGTTTTCATCTGCGGGCGTTGCATGTCAATCACGGGCTGCATGTCAACGCCGCACAATGGGCGCAACGGGCGGCGGCGCAGGCGCGGCGGCTGCGTGTGCGCTTCGAGCTGCTGCCGGTCGAGGTCCGGCCGCTGCGAGGCGCCTCGCTCGAGGCCCTGGCGCGCGAGGCGCGCTACGCGGCGTTGCGTGCGCGGCTCTCGCCGGGCGAGGTGCTGCTGACCGCGCATCACCTGGACGACCAGCTCGAAACACTGCTGCTCGCGCTGCTGCGAGGCAGCGGGCTCAAGGGGCTCGCGTGCATGCCGCAACTCGCCCCATTCGGCCCCGGCCTGCATGCGCGGCCGCTGTTGCCGATTGCGCGCGCGCAGCTCGAGGCGTACGCGCACGCTCAGGGGTTGAGTTGGAGCGAAGACGAGAGCAACGCTGACGAGCGCTTCGACCGCAATTACCTGCGGCGGCGGGTGATTCCGGCGATCCGCTTGCGCTGGCCGGCGGCCGCGGCCGGTGCCAACCGCAGCGCGTCGCTGCTCGCCGAGGCGCAGCGGCTGCTGGAGCAGGCCGCGCAGCCGATGCTGGCACAGGCGATCGATGGCGCAGCGCTGCGCGTGCCGGTCCTGCGGCGCCTGCAGGTGCCGCAGCGGCGACTGTTGCTGCGCACGTGGCTGACGCGACGCGGCTTGCCACTACCGGATCAGCGGCGCCTGCAGGAATTGACCGGCCCGGTGCTCGCG
>JBIODE010000106.1:0-3100 GCA_044440325.1 Steroidobacterales bacterium | reverse complement strand
CGCCGGTACAGCGGCAAGTCCATCGGCGTCGAGATCAGCAAGATGTCGCGGATTCCGGCCAACATCAGCGTCGACAGCGGATAGTAGACCATCGGCTTGTCGTACACCGGCAGCAGCTGCTTGCTGATGCCGAGCGTGACGGGATGCAACCGCGTGCCGGCGCCGCCGGCCAGAATGATGCCCTTCTGCGTCCTTCCTCCGGTTGCTGTTGCTTCCGGCGCCGTTGCCGTCACAAGGCATGCACCGCTGCGACCGCAATCGCTATGTTGTAGAGAATCGTCGTCACTGCCGTCCAGGTTGTCAGCCCCGGGAGCCTTTCCGTGTCGAGCGGCACCACGATCGCATCGCCGGGCCGGATCGTCAGGTTGCCGCCGGAGCGATACCAGGTCGAGCTACTGGCCTCGACGCTGCCGTTGGCGCGCACCACGTAGATCTTGCCCTTGTCAGCCTGATGCGTAATCCCGCCGCTTTGCTCGATGTAGTCGTCGCGCGACAGGCCGCGCCGGTACAGTTGCGAGGAAGCGCTCTGCACTTCACCGAGTACCATGACTTCCTGCCGCTTTCTGGGGATGACCAGCTCATCGCCATCGCGCAGGCTGACATCGTCCGCCGAGCCGGGCGCCGCATGCAGGCTGCGATCGAGGTCGATGACGAGCCGGCCGACGGCCTTGGCCGTCGTGAGCTGCGCCATCAGCGACTCGCCGATGCTGATTGCCTGGGCGCTGCCGGCCTGGCCGGCGCGCGCGCCCATCAGGGCCATCTCCGCAATATCATTTTTCATGCGCTCGCCCAGGCGATTGAGCTGCTCCTGCTCGCGGTCCTTGAGCTCCCGGCGCGTGAAGACGGCGCCTTCGGTGAAGGCCAGGTCCGTCAGGCCGCCCGCGCGCTCAATCACCGAGCGCAGGGTTTCGCCGCGCTTGATCGAATAGGACCCGGGGAGGCGCACTTCGCCCCTCAGCGTGACCTGCGATTGTTCGGTCCAGCCCGAGATTTCCTTGATCGAGAGCCGGTCGAAGGGCTGCAGCGGGATGTCCATCGCGGCATCGCCGCGTCGCAACGCTTCCAGATCGATCGACAACACCTGCGTGCGCCGCTGGTCGCCTTCCTCGATCGTGTAGCGCGACAGCTCGGCGTGCCCGCCGTAGGCCGACGAATCGAGGTTCCCGCCCGCGCGCAACAGGTCGCTCACCCGCATGCCGGGCTCGAGCGGATAGTCGCCCGGCACCTTCACCCGGCCATCGACGTGCACGATCTCGGTGGGCCGCGCCAGATTCGACTGCAGCCGCAGCTCATCCATCAGCGGCTCGATCACGCGTTCGCGGCTGGTCTCCAAATCAAACACCGTGATCGTGTCGCGCGGCATCAGGGAAATGTCCGCACCGGAGCCCGGCGCGTTCAGGGCGGCGGCAAGATCGGCTGAAAATACCGCAATGCGCCGATTCGGCGGCAGCTCGCGGCGAACCAGCACGTAGTGCTGATCGGCGTTGGGCTTGAGCTCATCGACCGAGCCGATGACGTGACTGAGGCGCAGGCCTTCGCGCCAGGCGAAGTAGCCAGGACGGTAGACGTAGCCCTGCAAGCTCACGCCGGTATCGAGCGTCGGGCGCAAGCGGGCAACCCGCAGTGCATCGCCGTTGCGCAGCAGCAGCGCCGCCGCGGCGGGCACCGAAGGGTTCACATCCAGCACCACGCGGCGGCGTTGCTCGTCAATGCGTACCAGCTCGGCACTGCCATTGTCGGCCTGCGTCGTGAAGCCGCCGGCCATCTGGACCAAATCGGCCACGCTCGCGTTACCCTTGAGCTCATAAATCGCTGGTCGCTGCACTTCGCCCTCAACCGACACGGTCGCACCGACAGACGGAACGAACACGACGTCTCCAGGGAGCAGCTTGATGTCGTTGGAGCTGTCGCCGCGCATCAGAAGATCATAGAGATCGAGCGTGCGCACCACGGTACCCTGGCGCAGCACCTCGACCGCGCGCAACGAGCCGATTGGCTTGATGCCGCCGGCTGCGAACAGCGCGCTGGTCACGGTCGCCAGACCGCTCACGCTGTAGGAACCGGGATAACTCGCCTCACCGAGCACGAACACGCTGATCGAACGCGTTTCTCCCAATGAGACGTCGGCGCGCACGCCGATCATTTGTCGCGCCACCCGAGCTTCGATCGCGCTCTTGACCGCGCTGTAGCGCTGGCCACCGACGGCAATTGGTCCCAACTGCGGGAAGCGTACCGTGCCCTCACGGTCAACCGTCAGGTTCAGCGATTGGTTCTGGCTGCCATACAGCTGCACCTGCAGCACGTCGCCCGCGCCGATAACGTAGTCCGCGGGCGCCGGCATCTGCGTCTGCGCCAGCAGACTCAATGGCGAAGTGTCAAAGATGTCGTAGCCGTATGGCTTCAAACCGGCGACACCGGACTTATCGAGCGGTAGGCGCGTGAGTCGCACCAGAAGTCTCTCGAGCGCTGGGGTGGCAGCCACACGCCGCGTTGCAAGGTCCTCGGTCAGTCCCGCCACGGCAATCGCGGGGAACCCTGGCAGTTGCAGCGCGCCGTCGCGATCGAGCTGGTAGGGATTGCGCGCCCGGATCAGAGCCACCAACTCCTCGAGTCGCTGCCGCTCGGCGGCCTGGAGCTGCTCGACCGGCTGGTTCGGCTGCTCCAGAGCGCGTGCATTCGCGGCAACATTCTGACCGGTGTTCGCGCCGGCAGCTGTGTTGTTGCCGGCCGCGCCCGCGGCTTGCGGGCCCGTGCCGTTCTGCGCCCCCGCGCCGATCGACTGCGGCGCGCGCGGATCACCCGGCAGCCCGATGTCGATCAGCACCGTGTCGCCGGGCTTGAGGGTCGGGATTCCGGACTCTTGCTGCTGATTCTGCGAGCGACGCTGCTGCAGCAATTGCGATTGCAGCAGCGTCTGCTGGGTATTGCTCAGTCCATTCAACCCGCCCAGGCCACCGTTCCCACCGCCTTGCAGCAGCGACCCCAATCCACTGCTGCTGGTACCCCCACCCTGCCCCAGCCGTTGCAAGATGGCCTGCTGCTGCTCACTGGAGAGACCGTTGAAAAGATCGAGTTGGCCCGAGAGCGAAGAACTCTGTTG
>JBIODE010000105.1:0-3168 GCA_044440325.1 Steroidobacterales bacterium | reverse complement strand
GGTACATCATCACCTGCATCATGCCGAATCCTGCGACGAACAGCCGCCGCAGCGCGCGGTCGCGCTCGCTAGAGCGTGCCTGCTCGGCGCGCGCGCTGTCGTATGGATACGCGCGATAGCCGAGCGCCGCGACCGCCCCCAGTATCGCGGCAAGCCGCGTGCGGTGCGTGTCCCAGCGCACCTGGGCACGGTGGGTTGCGTAGTTAATATCGACGCCGAGCACGCCGGGCACGCGCGCGAGACGCTGCTCGATCAGCCATACGCACGCGGAGCAGGTGATGCCTGTCAGCATCAGCGCCGCCTCGCGAACGTGGATGCCGGCATCTCGCGTCAATGCGCGTTCGACTTCAGGAACGTCGTACGCGGCAAGCTCGCGTACCGCCGGCGGCACCGTTTGCCCGCGGGCTGGCAGCGCGCTGCGATGACGGTAATAGGAAATCAGGCCGTGATCGACGATGATTTGCGCCACCGCTTGGCAGCCGGCGCAGCACAGCGCGCGCTCGACACCATCGATCGTGACCCTAAAGCGTCTGTCGTCCGACAGCGACAAGCCGCAGTGATAGCACTCGTTTTGCGGCCGTTGTGCGGCGGGCGCGCTGCTGCTCAGGATTCCTGCATCCATAATGGCGTCCAATATGTATGTTATGTGCGGCTGCGGCACGCCGACTTGACCTAAATCAAACACTAACACCCGCTGTTGCGCCCGTAGTATTACAGTCTGCGGGTCGCATCCGTAGAATACGATGCATGATCCACTGGCTGCGCCCCGATGAACCGTTTCCGCCAGTGACCGCGGCGCTGGCGAATCCCAACGGTCTGCTCGCGGCGGGCGGTGAGCTGTCCTCCGCGCGCCTGATCGACGCCTACCGGCACGGCATCTTTCCGTGGTTCAACCCGGGACAGCCGATATTGTGGTGGAGCCCCGACCCGCGCATGGTGCTCATCCCGCATGAGCTCAAAGTATCGCGCTCGCTTAGGAAAGCAGTGCGCAACCGCGCCTACGAAGTGCGCGCCGATACCTGCTTTCGCGGCGTCATGCAGGCGTGCGCCGAACCACGGCCGGAACAGGATGGCACCTGGATCAGCGCCGAGATGATCGCCGCCTATTGCGCCCTGCACGAGCAGGGCCTCGCGCACTCGATCGAAACCTGGATCGGTGACAATCTCGCGGGCGGGCTCTACGGCGTCGCGCTGGGACGGATATTTTACGGCGAATCGATGTTCACGCACGCTGCCGACGCATCGAAAATCGCGCTCGTGCACCTGGTGCGCCAGCTCGAACGTTGGCATTTCGGCATGATCGACTGTCAGGTACATACTGGGCACCTGGCGTCGGTCGGCGCGCGCGCAATCCCGCGCGCCGACTTTATGCGAATACTGCAGGAGTTGGTAGACTATGCGGGCACAACTGGCCGCTGGGAACTAGACGATGACCTTGCTCAATGATTTTCCTCTGTCGGTGCTGCAGTTCTACGCGACAGCGCCTTATCCGTGCAGCTATCTGCCGGACCGGACGGCGCGCTCGCAAGTCGCGACCCCCAGCCATCTGATCGACGCTCCGGTCTACAGCGAGCTGGTCAAGGCCGGCTTCCGCCGCAGCGGGGCATTCACCTACCGTCCCTACTGCGGCCACTGCCGCGCCTGCATACCGGTGCGCATCCTCACCGAAGAATTCCGGGCCAGCCGCACCCAGCGCCGGGTGTGGAAAAAGCACGCCGGACTCAAGGCCGAGATGCTCGACCTCAAATACAGCCCGGAGCACTATGCGCTGTATCTGCGCTATCAGTCGACGCGGCATGCGGGCGGCGGCATGGACCAGGACAGCCGCGAGCAATACCGCCATTTTCTGCTGCAGAGCAACGTCGACTCGCGCTTGGTCGAGTTTCGCGAGCAAGGCGTGCTGCGCATGGTCAGCATCCTCGACGAACTGCAGGATGGGATATCGTCGGTCTACACTTTCTTCGATCCGGAAATCAAAGCGGCGAGCTTTGGCACCTTCAACATCCTGTGGCAGATCGACAGGTGCGTGAAGAGCGACCTGCCGTTCCTATATCTGGGCTATTGGATTGCGCAGAGCCGCAAGATGGCCTACAAGATCAACTTCCAGCCAATACAAGGACTGATCGACGGCCGTTGGCAACCGCTCCAGGCAGGATAACCGCGCCGCAGTTTAGACCCGCGGCGGCGTTTGAGCGCCGGATGGACGCGTCCAGCGCTGCGCGAGCGCAAAACCGACCGCAAGCAATGTCGGCCCGATGAAGATGCCGACAAAGCCGAATGCAATCACGCCGCCGAACACGCCGATAAACACCAGCACGAAAGGCAGGCTGCTGCCGCGGCTGATCAGCAGCGGCTTGACCACGTTATCAATGCCGCTGATCGCGAAAAATCCGTAGATCGCCATGAACACCGCCCAGCCGAGCTGGCCCTGATAGGCGAGCCACGCGGTTGCGCCGCCCCAGATCAGCGGCGGCCCGATCGGCAACAACGACAGGAAGAACGTCGCGGAACCGAGCAGCAGCGCGGCCGGCACTCCCGCGATCATGAAACCGATTGTCGCCACTACCCCTTGCGCGAGCGCGGTGCCGAGCAGCCCATAGACCACGCTCTTGATGGTTCCGCCAACCGTCTCAAACAGCTCTGGCATCAGATGACCGGCGACATGCCTGGTTGCCGAGCGCATCGCGCCGACCAGCGCCTCGCCGTCGCGATAGAAAAAATAGCCGATGAACGCGGCAAGGGTCAACTGCAGCACGCCCTCGCCGAGTATCAACCCGAACTGCAGCAATCCCTGCTGCGCCGGCTGCGCGAGATGTTCCAGGGCTGCGTTGAACTTGGTCTCGCTTGCAGCAAGCTCACGCCACCCGGTGTCGAGATGGTCGCCGATCAGCGGAATGCCTCTGAGCCAGTCCGGTGGACCGGGCAGTCCTCCGGCGAGAAACTCTTGCAGCTTGTCCACTGCCGGCGTGACCGAGTCGGCGATGGTCAGCGCGAGCAACGCAAGCGGCAGCACGATGATCAGTATCAATGTCAGCGTCATGACCAGCGCCGCGAGCCAGCGCCGCCCGCGCAACCAGTGCTCGACGCGTTTGTACATCGGCCACGTCGAAAAGCACACGATCGCTGCAGACAGCAGGGCCGTCACGAACGGCTGCAATACCAGCAGGC
>JBIODE010000104.1:0-3224 GCA_044440325.1 Steroidobacterales bacterium | reverse complement strand
CCTCGCCGCGGGCAGGCGCTCCTGCATGGCTGCCGCATCCCAGAGCGAGAGCGCATCCGCCGTGGCCAGGCCGCCGAGACCCACGACCGCCCCGGCGATGTGGCCGTCTGCCCGCGGCAGGCTCTGCACGCGATAGCGCTCGGCTGCAAATCCCTGCGCAAGCAGCCATGCGGATTGCTCCGGGAGCAGCTGCTGGCGCAATGAGCCGTAGCTCGCTTCGGTTGCCAGCCACAACGGCACACTGTCGGCGGTCGTGGAACTGGCGCTCAATGTCGGATGCACGCCGCGAAGCTTAGCGAATCCTTCGACCGGCGCCCTAACCTTGACAAGGACGGCCTTGCACATTGACAAGGGCTTGATTGTTGTGGTCACATCGGCTTAACTGCTGTAAGCGCATTCGCATCTGTAGACCCATCGAACCCATGCAGAACCTCGGCCTTCTCGTACTGCCGGTAGATCTGCTGCTCCTCGCGAGCGGTCGGTGCGGGTGTTGCCGGCGTAACTGAACAGTCAGGACACGCAAGAAACCAGAACCCCCGCACCGGCCGCCGCTGCGGGGTTTTTTGTTGGGTCGTTAATGGAGTGTTGAACGATGCATCTGTACTCGAAGAAAGACGTCGACAAGAAGGCGCTCAAGGGCGCGCGTATTGCCGTACTGGGTTACGGCAGCCAGGGGCGTGCGCACGCATTGAATCTCAAAGACAGCGGCTTCGACGTCGTCGTCGGCCTGCGCAAGACCGGTGCCAGCTGGAAAAGCGCCAAGCGCGATGGACTGCGCGTCGCCGAGCCGGCCGCGGCCGTGGCGGGCGCCGACCTCGTTGCGATGCTCGTTCCCGACCTCGCACAGAAGCAGCTCTATGCGGATATCAAAGCGGTCCTGAAACAGGGAGCCACGTTGCTGTTCGCGCACGGCTTCAACATCCATTTCAAGCAGATCAAGCCGCGCAAAGACCTCGATGTGGTGCTGATTGCGCCCAAGGGTCCCGGCGGCCTGGTGCGCCGGCAATATCAGCAAGGCCGTGGGGTGCCCTGCCTGATCGCGGTGGCGCAGGACGTGAGCGGCAAGGCGCATGCGAAGGCACTGGCCTACGCCGACGGCATCGGCGGTACGCGCGGCGGCGTGCTCGACACGACTTTCGCCGAGGAGACCGAGACCGACCTGTTCGGGGAGCAGGCGGTGCTGTGCGGCGGCGCCACGGAGCTGGTGGTGAAGGGTTTCGAAACGCTGGTCGAGGCCGGCTATCAGCCCGAGGTGGCCTACTACGAATGCCTGCATGAGCTCAAGCTGATCGTCGATCTGCTGCACGAAGGCGGCATCACCAAAATGCACCGGTTCATCAGCGATACCGCCAAATACGGGGACTTGACCCGCGGTCCGCGAGTCGTGAATGCGCGTACCAAGAAAGAGATGGTCAAGATCCTCAAAGAGATCCAGACCGGCAAATTCGCACGGCAGTGGATCCGTGAGAACGAGAGCGGCGCGAAGAACTATCGCCGCATGCTCAAGGCCGACATGAGCCACCAAATCGAGCGCGTCGGCGAACGGCTGCGCGCGCGCATGCCATGGCTCAAAGAGGCGCGCTGAGGAGGCCGTCATGACGCCCAATCCCGATCGGGTATCGATTTTCGACACCACCTTGCGCGATGGCGAGCAGGCCCCGGGCTGCAGCATGACGCAGCCGGAGAAGCTGCGCGTCGCGCGCGCCCTTGCCGAGCTCGGCGTCGACGTCATCGAGGCCGGCTTTCCGGCCGCGTCGCGCGGCGACTGGGGCGCCGTCAACGCCGTCGCGCGCGAGGTGCACGGTCCGGTGATCGCCGGACTTGCGCGGTGTACGCGCGAGGACATCGAACTGGCCGCGCGGGCGCTGCAGGACGCGCCGCGCCACCGCATTCATGTATTCCTCGCGACCAGCGCGATTCATCGCCAGTACAAGCTCAACATGGCGCAGGAGGAGATCATTCGCCGCGCCGTCGAGGGGGTGAAGATCGCGCGCGAGTATTGCGAGGATGTCGAATTCTCTCCCGAGGATGCCTCGCGCACAGAGCTGGATTTTCTCGCCGCGGTGGTCGAGGCGGTGATCGCGGCCGGCGCCACCACGATCAACATTCCCGATACCGTCGGATATACGGTGCCGGACGAATTCGGCGAGCTGTTCCGCTATCTGCGCAAGCAGGTGCGCGGCATCGATCGGGTCACGCTGTCGGTGCATTGCCACGATGATCTCGGCATGGCCGTCGCCAACAGCCTCACGGCCGTCGTCGCCGGCGCGCGCCAGATCGAATGCACGATCAACGGCATCGGCGAGCGCGCCGGTAACTGCGCGCTCGAAGAGGTCGTGATGGCACTGGCAACGCGCTCGCAGTTCTTCAACCTCCGCACCGGGGTGCAGACTTCACGTCTCTATCCGACCAGCCGCCTGGTCTCGAACATCACCGGCATGCCGATCCCGCGCAACAAGGCCGTGGTCGGCGAAAACGCGTTTGCGCATGAGTCCGGCATCCATCAGCACGGCATGCTCAAGCACCGTTCGACTTACGAGATCATGCAGCCGGAGGATGTCGGCCTCGCGCGCAGTAGCCTGGTGCTCGGCAAGCACAGCGGCCGCCATGCCTTCCGCGAACGCGTCAAGGAGCTCGGCTTCGAGCTCGATGAGCTCGAACTCAATCGCGTGTTCGAGGAGTTCAAAGCGCTGGCCGACCGCAAGAAGGGCTTGTTCGACGGCGACATCGAAGCGTTGGTGCTGCGCGCCGAAGGCGCGGCGCATGGACCCTGGACACTCGGCAACCTCGACATCACCGCCCGCGGCGGCGAGCAGGCCGTGGCGACCGTGCGCCTCGCGCACGCCGACGGGCGTGTGATTGAGCGCCAGGCCGACGGCGACGGCCCGGTCGATGCCGCGTACAAGGCCATCGAGCAGGCCACGGGTCTTGCGCTTACGGTGCGCAAGTTCGAGGTGCACGCCGTGACCGTCGGCGAGGACGCGCAGGGCGAGGCCATCGTGTATGTGGACTACAGCGGCCGCAACTATCGCGGCTCGAGCGTCAGCACCAACATCATCGAGGCCGCGGCCAAGGCGCTGCTGGAGGTCGTGAACAGAATCGAACTCTCACAGCGCGATGGGTCGCGTTCCGGCGCGCGCCGCGAAGATCCCGCGCTCGCCAAGACAGCTGTATAGGACTGCCGCCATGCCCATTCCCGCCACCCCCTATATCTGGTTCAACGG
>JBIODE010000103.1:0-3307 GCA_044440325.1 Steroidobacterales bacterium | reverse complement strand
GGCTTATAATGCGGGGCCGGGCCGCGCGCGCGGATTGCGCGCCGATGTGCCGATGGAAGCGGCGATTTAAGCCGAGAGCAACCCGTTCAATGAAACCCCCGAATACGTGAAAAAAGTGATGATCAACGCGGGCTATTACAGCCAGCAGTTCGGGCACACGCTACTGTCGTTCAAAGAACGAATCGGTGTCATCGTGCCGCGCACCCGCGAAGCCGGAAAGCTGCCGGATGAGCCGGGAGGCTGAAAAAGTGGTGAGTGAAGGATGATCGGGAAAGAAAGCGCGTAAGGTCAGACTGCGTGACGTTGGGATAACCTGCATCCGTCAAGAGAGAATCTTATGGTGGTGAACAATATTTGCGTCATCGGTGGCTCGGGGTTTGTCGGCCGCCACGTCGTGCACCTGCTGAGCGCGGACGGCCTGAGCGTGACAGTGCCGACGCGCCGCCGCGAGCGCGCCAAGGAATTGATCCTGTTGCCGACGGTCGATGTGGTCGAGGCCGACGTGCACGACGCAGCCGCGCTTGCGCAGCTCACGCGCGGCATGGACGCGGTGATCAACCTGGTCGGGGTGCTGCACGATGCGGTCGGCGAGCGCGGCTTCGAGCACGCGCACGTCGATCTGCCGCGCAAGGTGATTGCGGCATGCCAGGCCAATGGCGTTCGCCGCTATGTGCACATGAGCGCGCTCGGCGCCGATGTCAACGGCCCGAGCAAATATCAGCGCACCAAGGGCGCAGCCGAGGCGCTGGTGCGCGCAAGCGACCTCGACTGGACCATTTTCCGCCCGTCGGTGATATTCGGGCGCGACGACAATTTTCTCAATCTGTTTGCGCTGGTGCTCAAGCTCGCGCCGGTGATGTTCCTTGCCAGCCCCAACGCGCGCTTTCAGCCGGTGTTCGTCGAAGACGTCGCCACAGCGGTCGTGCACAGCCTTACCGATCTTGCCGCCTGCGGCAAGTCGTACGATCTGTGCGGGCCCAGGGTCTACACGCTGCGCGAGCTGGTGGCGCTGGTGGGCGAGATCACTGGCCATCGCCGCCCGATCATCGGCCTGAACGCTACGCTGTCCTACCTGCAGGCCTTCGCATTGGAGCTGCTGCCGGTCAAACTGATGACGCGGGACAATTACCACTCGATGAAAGTCGACAGTGTCAGCAGCCAGCCGTTTCCGTTCGGCCTCAGGCCTGCTGCGATCGAGGCCGTCTTACCGTCGTACCTCGGCAGCGACTCGCCGCGCTCGCGGTATCGTTCATACCGCGGCCACGCACATCGCGAGAACGCGCGCTGACGCCGGCGATGGCGCAATTCACACTCGTCATCGGCAACAAGAATTATTCGTCGTGGTCGATGCGGCCGTGGGTATTGCTGCGGCAGGCCGGTATTGCGTTCAAGGAAGTGCAACTCAAGTTCGACGATGCGGCGCGCGCAGAAGGCGTCGAAATTTACTCGCCGACAGGCCTGGTACCGGTGCTAATGACCGACGGCCAGCCGGTATGGGATACGCTGGCAATATGTGAGACCGTCGCCGAAATGTTTCCGCAGCAAGGTCTGTGGCCGGCCGATGCGCGCGCACGGCAGGTGGCGCGCTCGATCTGCGCCGAAATGCATGCCGGTTTCCGTGATCTGCGGGGGGCCATGCCGATGAACATCCGCAGCGCTCACGCCGGCAAGGGCATGAATCCCGCCGTGCGCAAGGATATCGAACGCATCGTCTCGATCTGGCAGTCGTGCCGCGAGCGCTGCGGGCGGGGCGGCGAGATGCTGTTCGGCAGCTTTGGCGTGGCGGACGCGTTCTACGCGCCGGTGGTGATGCGTTTCATGACTTATGCAGTCGAGCTGCCGCCGGTGGCGCAAGCCTACGCCAATGCGGTGCGCACGCTGCCGGCAGTGCTGGACTGGGTGGCGGCAGCGCGTCAGGAAACCGGGTTTGTTGCCGCCGACGAGCCGTACGCGACCAAGTGAAAGTCTACTCCGTCGGGGGTTCCGTTCGCGACGAATTGCTGGGCCTGCCTGTGGCTGACCGTGATTATGTAGTAGTCGGCGCCACACCCGAGCAGATGGTAGAGCTTGGTTACAAGCCGGTTGGCAAGGACTTCCCGGTATTTCTGCATCCGCAAACCCGCGAGGAATATGCGCTGGCGCGCACCGAGCGCAAGACCGCGCGCGGCTATCACGGCTTCGAATTTCATACCGCGCCCGATGTGACGCTCGCGCAGGACCTGGCGCGCCGCGATGTCACCATCAATGCGATCGCCAAGGATGAAGCCGGCAACATCGTCGATCCGTTTGGCGGCGCCGCCGATCTCAAGGCGCGCGTGCTGCGCCATGTCGGGCCGGCGTTCGTCGAAGACCCGGTGCGTATCCTGCGCGTGGCGCGCTTCGCCGCGCGTTTTGACTTCGCGATTGCGACGGAAACGCTCGAGCTGATGCGGCGGATGGTCGACAGCGGCGAGGCCGATGCGCTGGTGGCGGAGCGGGTGTGGCAGGAATTAGCGCGCGGGCTGATGGAAAAGCAGCCGTCGCGCATGTTACGAGTGCTGCGGGACTGCGGCGCGCTCGCGCGAACTCTGCCGGAACTCGACGCGCTGTTCGGCGTGCCGCAGCCGGCCGAGCACCATCCCGAAGTCGATACCGGCGAACATATGCTGCTGGTGCTCGACTATGCCGCGGGAGGGAACCTTCCCCTCGAAGTGCGTTTCGCGGCGCTGCTGCACGATCTCGGCAAGGGCACGACACCGCGCGAGCAGTGGCCACGCCATATCGGCCACGAGAAGCGCGGCGTTGGGCTCGTGCGGCAACTGTGCGGGCGGCTGCGCGTGCCGCATGAGTGCCGCGACCTCGCGCTGCTCGCGGCGCTTCATCACGGCGTGATTCATCGCGCGCTCGAGCTTAAGCCGGCGACGCTACTGAAGCTCCTGCAGGCCTGCGATGCATGGCGCAAACCACAGCGTTTCGCGCGACTGCTTGATGCCTGCGCGTGCGATTTCCACGGCCGCACCGGTTATCACGACAGGCCGTATCCGCAGGCCGAGCGGCTGCACGCGGCGCTTGCGGCTGCACTCGCAGTCGATGCCGGTGCGATAGCCCGCGGCCAGCGCGAGCCCCGGAGAATCAAGGAAGAAGTCGCGCGCGCGCGTCTCGACGCCATCCGCCGCGCTCTGGGCGATGCACAAGCCCGAAGCAAGCGCGTGTCACGACAGGGAGAACAGATGATAGATCTCTACACCTGGACCACGCCCAACGGCCGCAAGGTTTCGATCATGCTCGAGGAGATCGGGCTGGCGTACCGCGCGCACGCGATCAACAT
>JBIODE010000102.1:0-3613 GCA_044440325.1 Steroidobacterales bacterium | reverse complement strand
GAAGAATACAGGTCGACTCACGCTATACACTGCATCCATGTACCGTCAAATCCTGTACCTCGTGGCCGGGTGGTCTGGCTACTACGTCATGGGCATCGAACTGCTCGGCGGCCGGCTATTGGCGCCGTACTTCGGCAGCAGCATCTACGTCTGGGGCGCCATTATCACCATTTTCATGCTGGCCTTATCGCTCGGCTATCTGTGCGGCGGCCGTTGGTCGTTGCGCGCGCCGAGTCTGCGGCGCCTCGCGCTAATCCTGCTGGCCGCGGCGGTCACGACGGCGCCGGTGCTCATCGGCGGCGATTGGCTGCTCGATCGCATCTCTGCGGCCTTCACCGACCCCCGCGCGGGTTCGCTGCTGGCCGCGGCGCTGCTGTTTTTTCTGCCAACGCTGATCAGCGGCATGGTATCACCGTACGCGGTACGGCTGCTGGTGGCCGAGCGCCGCAGCGCCGGCGATCATGCCGGTAAACTCTACTTTGTTTCGACTTTTGGCAGTGCGGCCGGCACGCTACTGACATCGTTTTATCTGGTGCTGTACCTCGAGGTGAATCAGATCCTGATGCTGATGCTGGCCATGTCTGTCGCCGTCGGCGCCGTGGCCTGGTTTACTCCGGCGCGTGCCGACGCATGAGACCGCGTCATCCGGCACCGCTGCTGCTCGCCACGATGCTCCTGTGGACGGCCGGCGGCCTGGCGCAGCAGCAGCTCATTCATTCGGAGAAGTCGCTATATCGGCAGGTCCTGGTCTACGAAGATCAAGGCACGCGCTGCCTGTGCTTCACGCGCCTCTGCGCCATCGGCCGTCAATCGTGCATGGATCTGGCGCAGCCGAACCGGCTGGTGTTCGAATACGCACGGATGATGCTGGGGGCGCTGTATCTGAATCCGCAGCCGCGTGACGTACTGATCATTGGTCTGGGCGGCGGCACGCTGCCGCACGCGCTCGCGCAGCTGCTGCCTGACGCTGCCATCGATGTGGTCGAGATCGACCCGGCGGTGTCGCGCGTCGCGCAGCAATATTTCGCCTTTCGCCCAGGCCCCCGCATGCGCGTCATCGAGGAGGACGGCCGTGCCTACGTGCGCCGCGCGGGACGCGCCGGTAAAACTTACGATCTAGTCATGCTCGATGCGTACGACCACCAGTACATTCCCGAACACATGTTGACGCGCGAGTTTCTGCTCGAGGTACGCGCACTGTTGCGGCCGCAGGCGGTGGTGGCGGCCAATACATTTTCATCAAGCCGCCTGTATCAGAATGAGTCGGTCACCTATCGCAGCGTCTTCGGCGAGTTCTACAACCTCAAGAGCGGCAATCGAGTGATTCTGGCACGCAACGGCGCGCTGCCGTCTCTCGCGGAGCTGCGGCGCACCAGCGCAAATTTCGCAGCGACATTCGCGGCCTTCGGCTTCTCCCCGCAGTCAGTGCTCGATCGGTTCTCCACGCAGATCGACTGGGATCCGAAGGCGCGCGAGCTGACGGATCAGTATTCGCCGGCAAATCTGCTCAATAATTAGACGGCCGCCGCAAATGCAACCGGCCGTCAGCGCTGGCGTGTGTCGCTGTCGTGACGCGTGCGTTGGGTGAGCTCGGCGCGCAGCTCACGCAGTTTGGCCTTGACGGTCGCGGCGTTGTCCGGACCCATGCGCATCAACAATTTCTGTCCTGCTGAGGCGGCCTCCAGCTTTGAATCAGCGTATTGGTACATGACATTCGGCCGCGTCAACATGAGCGGGCCCTGCGGGTCGGGCGTCGCGAGCATGTCGTCGATGCTCTCGACGAGCCGATCATTGAAGTAGCCGGTGGGATAGCCCAGCGCCTGGTAGGACTGCTGGAACAGCGGGTAAAAGCGAAAATACAGCGTCGCCAGCATTTTTGCATCGAGCATCTGCAGGGTTTGCACGTAGGGCTGGTAACGCGCGAAATTCGCGGGCGAGATCGTGCTCTGCTGCTCGTCGCCCACGGCGAGGAATTGTCCGGCCACCGGTCGCACCGGCCGTAGCTCGACCGCCACGCGGTGGCGCGGCAGATTGTCGATCGTCGCGACGATATGACGGATGATATCCCGGGGATTGAGAAGATCGTCGATGGGCTTGTTCCCGACCAGCTGCGTGAGCGCGTCCCGCAACGGCATGTCGCTGGCTTCCAGGGCCGGCAGCGACTTGACCGCCTCCGCTTGCGGCTCCGGGACCGGGTTGGCGATGGCCGGGGGCGCGGCTGGCCTCGCGGCCGAGGCCGGCGGCGCAGGTGGTGCGGTGCGTCGGTTGCTCCACCATGAATATAGCAGTGCCACGACGCAGAGCGCGATCAATGCGCCGCCCACCCACCAAATCGGCTTTTTCATATCAGAACCTCTTGTGGTGATCTACGCCGCTTGTTGTATGGTACGACCCTACCTCGATTGCACAATTATCGTCAAAGCGCTATGCCTACCCCGTTGCCTCAGAGTGCTCCGGCGGCGCTGCTGGTGCGGCCGGCTGCGTTTGGCTACAACGCCGAGACGGCGGCGAGCAATCGTTTTCAGCTGCACCCGGCCGGCCAGGCGGGCGAGGCCGGCGCGATTGTGGTGCGTGCGCGCGCGGAATTTGACGGTCTGGTCAGAGCGCTGCGCTCGGAAGGCATCGGCCTCTGTGTCGTCGAGGACACCGCCGCGCCGGCGAAACCGGACGCGGTATTTCCCAACAACTGGCTCAGCTGGCATGCGGACGGGACGGTCGTGCTCTACCCGATGCTGGCGGTGAGCCGACGCGCGGAGCGCCGCGCGGAGATCATCGACGCGGTCGTCGCGAAGCTGCCATTCAAGTGCAACCGCGTCCTCGACCTCAGCGTCCACGAGCGCGAGGGCCGCTTTCTCGAGGGGACCGGCAGTCTGGTTCTCGACCACGCGCACCGCGTTGCTTATGCCTGCCGGTCCGCGCGCACCGACGAGGGCCTGGTGCGCGAATGGGCGCAGCTCATGCATTACCGGCCGGTCATATTCGATGCCGCGGATGAGTGCGGTGCGGCGCTCTATCACACCAACGTGATGCTCTGCGTCGGCGTGCACTTCACGGTCGTCTGCCCGGCTGCGATCGACGCCCGCGACCGCGACCGCGTGCTCGACGAGCTGCGCGCGACGGGACGCGAGCTGATCGCGATCGACCTGCCGGCGCTGCGGCATTTTGCCGGTAATATGCTGGAGCTCGCAGCGTGGGACGAGGCGTTGGGCGATTACGGCGTGCTGGTCATGTCCGCGACGGCGCGCGCGGCGTTGGCTCACGAGCAGTTCGCCAAGCTCTCGGCCTGTGCGGACAGCATACTGGCGGTGCCGGTGCCGACCATCGAGGCGCAGGGCGGTGGCAGCGTACGCTGCATGCTGGCGGAAGTACCGGAGCTCGCTCCATGACAATTCGTGCCAAGAAGAGCAGTGCACCGCTAGCGTCGCACCTGTATCTGGCCCTGGCCGACGGGCAATTCCATTCCGGCGCCGATTTGGCGCGCAATTTCGGCGTGAGCCGCAGCGCCATCTGGAAGGCCGTGGCGGCGCTCAAGCAGCTCGGCATGCTGGTGCGCGCCGTGCCCAACCGCGGTTATTGCCTGCCGCGAGCGAGCGTGCCACTCGACGCGCAGGCG
>JBIODE010000101.1:0-3747 GCA_044440325.1 Steroidobacterales bacterium | reverse complement strand
GTGCGGCGGAGCAGGGCGCGTCATCGGCGCCGGGACGTAGCGGGCAGTCAGGACAGGGTGGGCAGTCCGGTGCCGCAGGCGCGGCGGCGGACACCGCTGTGGCCCAGCGCCTGGACGAGGCAGTGCGCGCGATGGATCAGGCGCGCAATGCCATGGATGGCGGCGGCGGTGAAGCGGCGGCCGAGCGTGCGCGCCGCGCAGAGGCGGATGCGCAGCGGCAATTGGCGGGGGCGAATTCGGAGCTCGCGCATGCGCGCGAACAGGCGATCCAGGCCTCGATCGCCGAGATGGCCGCTCGCGCCGGGCGCATGTATGACCGGCAGGCCGCGACCGATACGCAGGTGCAGAATGCGCTGCGCGCCGCTGCCAATCGGAAAAGCGACAGCGCCGCGGCGGGCCTCGACACCGCGCAACAGGCTAGGCTCGCCGACGACAAGCGCGACCTGGGCATGCAGTTGCAGCGCCTGCAGGGGGACATCGCGACGGCCGCACGCCGGTATCGCAACGATGCGCCGGAGGCTGCGCACGCGCTTGAGCAAGCTGGCCGCGATCTGCAGGAATCGGACCTGCAAGGTCGCCTGACGATCGCCGCGCAATTCATCGAGCAAGGTCGCGCGGCTTATGTGGCTGCCAGCGAAAGCGCAGTCACGGATGGGATGCGTGGACTGCGCGATCAGCTGCAGCATGCCGCGTCGTTGGCTGGGGCGCGCACGGCCGCACCCACCGATCCGATCGCCAACGCGCTCGCGCGCGTTCAGAACCTGCGCGAAGAGGTTCAGGGGTTGGCGAATGCGAATCTGCAACGTGCGCCGGGCGCGGCGCAGTCCGGCCGCGGCCCGCAAGGTGCCGGGGGCGGACCCTTGACAGACGCGTCGCTACCGCGCGCCGGGCTCGACAGCGACCTGCGCGATGTGGCGCGCGGCGTCGAGAGCATCAGAGGGTTCCTGCGCGAGCGCGGCATGAGCGCCCGCGATATTCAGGCGATGAGCAACCTGGCGCGGCAACTGAGCCTCGTCGGCGTCAGCGGCCGCGGCGAGGACTTGGCGCGGAAGCTCAGTGATGGCGCGGACCTGCTCGGGCAACTCGAAGCGCAGCTCGCGCGCGCCGATCGGCCTGGCAGCACGAGCTCGGTTCGGGCAGCGGTCTCCGAGCCGGTGACTGAAGAGTACAAAGAAGCGGTGGCCGAATACTATCGGCAACTCAGCCGCGAATAAATCGACGAACGGCCCAGCGCAGTTACGGTCGGCATGACGGTCGTTGATATTGGCACCAAAGCTGCACCGTAGTCCCCCCGAGCAATTCTTTGGCAGCGCATGGCCGCGGATGCCGGCGCCCGGGCAATGATGTGTGACGCGTTCGGCGTAACGGCGCGATTGCGGCAACCCTCGGGCGCAGCAGCGGCAAGTCTTTGCCGGCAAAGCATTGCCTCGCAGTCAGATGCTTTGGAAGCCGATCCTAACAAATCAAGGAGTCATCTATGTCCGTCGGAATTACCAGCAGCGCTGGCTCATGGACGAACCAGATTCAATCCCTCAATTCGCCATCGATTGCGGGTCTTACGAGCGATAGCAGCATCAACAGCGATAGCGGTACCTGCGCATCCGGCACCAACTCGTCGCCTGCCGGTGGCTTTATCGGCAGCATTCTCGAAACATTGATGCAGCAGTTGGGCGTCAACGCGAGCGACACGAGCAATGCGAGCGACGGCAGCTCCTCGGCGACGGCCTCGAGCCCGGCCACTTCGTCAACCTCCTCTACCGATACGACTACCAAGGCGCAGGATCTGCAGGCATTCATGCTGGCCCTGCTGCAGGCGCTACAGCAAGGCAGCGCGGGTACCACCCAGTCCGATACCGCGACGACCTCCGGCAGCAGCACCAGTGCGAATGCTAGCGCCGGCGATAGCGGCAATAGCGATGCGCTGACCGCAGCGGCGGCGTCCGGATCATCGCCCTACCACGGCCACGGTCATGGTCACGGCGGTGGGCTGCTTGGCAAACTCGAGTCGCTGATCGCATCGTTGAACAGCACCACCACCGCGGACGACAGCTCTTCGGCGACCGGAAGCAACACAACGGCCCTCGATTCGGCGTATCAGAAGGTGACGCAGGATTTGGGCGCGGTCAGCGGCGCGCCGTCGAGCGCGTCCGTAGCCTCCGACGCCAGTCTGCAGACCTTCCTGCAGGGACTGCTGCAAAATTTGCAGCAGAATGGACCGCCGTCACCGACCGGTAACATCGTCGATGCCACCGCCTGAACGGGGCATCAGGCGCCGTCTCGGTAACGCGCCTGTACACGCTGCGCCAAAAGGGGAGGACGCGGCAAACGCGCCTTCCCTGCGGCGGTATCCGTTATTATTGATGCGGTGAATACGGAGTCTTCCGCGCCCGCTGCAGTTGTGATGCCCACGCGAGCGACGCGGCTGGTTCCTTTTGTGGTCGCGTTGTTTTTCGTGTGGGGTTTCGCGACCGTGCTGAACGATACGCTGATACCCAAGCTCAAGGCGTTGTTCGAGCTCAGCTACGCCGAGATCATGCTCACGCAGTTCTGCTTCTTTATCGGGTACTTTGTATTTTCGTTGCCGGCCGGGGCGTTGCTCACGCGACTGGGCTATGTGCGCTCCATCGTCGTCGGTCTCATCGTCATGGCTGCGGGTTGTCTGCTGTTCTCACCGGCGGCTGCGATGGGCGCTTACGCCATGTTCCTGGTGGCACTGTTCGTCGTCGCGGCCGGTATCACCGTACTGCAAGTTGCTGCGAATCCGTTGATCGCGGTGCTCGGCTCGAGCGCCTCCGCGCACAGCCGGGTCACGCTGGCCCAGGCTTTCAATTCACTGGGCACTTTCGTCGGGCCGTGGGTCGGCGCAGCGCTGCTGCTGTCGCACGGGCTGGTCACGCCCGACTCCGCCCACCTGTCTGCCGCCGCGCTCGCGGCGCTGCGCCGCTCGGAGGCGCAGTCGGTGCAATCACTGTTCATCGGCATGGCGTTGGTACTGGTCGTGCTCGCGGGCCTCTTTTGGATCAAGCGCCGTGCCGACGTCGGTGCGACCGAGAGTCGTGCGCGTCGCAGGTATTCGACCTGGGAAGTATTGCGCGCGCATCCGCGGCTCGCGCTGGGCGCGGTGTCAATATTCCTTTATGTCGGTGCCGAGGTGTCCATCGGCAGCCTGCTGGTGAATTACTTGCTTCTGCCCAAGAATATTGCCGCAACCGGTGCACTCGGCGCATGGGTCTCCGGCGCCGCGGCACTGCTGGGCATCGGCACGGGCGCCGTCAGTATCGCCGCGCTTGCCGGACGGTTGGTCTCGCTCTATTGGGGCGGTGCAATGCTGGGTCGCTTTGTCGGTTCGGCGGTGCTCAGGACGGTGCCGGCTGGCGCCGTACTGTGCGTCTGTGCCATTGCTGCCTGTCTATTCGCGTGTGTGTCGGCGGGCTCGTCCGGTACGTCGGCGATCGTCACGGTTATCACCATCGGACTTTGCAATTCGATCATGTTCCCGACGATCTTCACGCTTGCGATCGAGAATCTCGGCGACAAGATCGAGCGCGGCGCGGCGATCTTGTGCATGGCCATCGTCGGCGGTGCCATCGTGCCCGTGCTCGCCGGCGCGCTCGCCGATGCGGTCGGCCTGAGCGCGGCGCTGCTGGTGCCGGCCGCCTGCTATGTCTGGATCGCCGTATACGGGCTGCTGTCGCGGACGCGGCTGCACGTCATATGAAACGCGACGCCGAGTCATCAATGCTGCGC
>JBIODE010000100.1:0-3849 GCA_044440325.1 Steroidobacterales bacterium | reverse complement strand
CCGGGCGTGCGGTAGCGGAGGCCCGCGTTGGGCGCGCTGCTATCCACCACCTCGCCGTCGCCCCCCGCTGCAGCGCCCCACCCGCGCTCGGGCGCGCGCTCTGCCGCCGGCAGCGCCGGTGCGGGGCTTGCCGCCGGCATCGGTGCCGCACTGTTGCCGGAGCCGAGCTGTGTGCGTTGTGCCAGATAGGTGGCCAAGTCGTTACGGCTGGCGGTGGGGACCTCGTCGGTGACCAGCAGTACCTCGAGGCTCGGCGCCTCGTCGGCGCTGCCGTGTTCCCCGGCGCTGAAAGTCAGGCCCATGATAACGATCGCATGCAGCAGAGCGGCCAGGAACAGCATCGCCATGAGGCGTTCGCGCACCGGTGCGCGGCCCTCGCGCGCGCCAAAGAGAGCGCGGCCGGGCGGCAGCTCCATCAAAGCCGCCGCTCGATCGCATCGATGAACAGGGCGCCGATGTCGATGCCGTATTGACGTTCGAGCTCGCGCAGTCCGGTAGGGCTCGTGACGTTTATCTCGGTGACGTAGCCGCCGATGACATCGAGCCCGACAAACAGCATTCCGGCCTCGCGCAGCGCCGGTCCGATCTGCCCCGCCAACCAACGGTCGCGCTCGTTGAGCTCGCGGCCCACGCCAGTGGCGCCGGCGGCCAGATTGCCGCGGTTGTCAGTGGCAGTGGGGATGCGCGCCAGCGCGTACGGCACCGGCTCGCCGTCGATGAGCAGCACGCGGGCATCGCCGCCGGTGGCGATGTCGGGCAGGTACTTCTGCACGATCGCAAACTTCGCGCCATAGTCGGTCAGTGTCTCGAATACCACGGACATGTTCTTGTCGTCCGGCTCGACCACGAAGATCGAGCGGCCGCCCATGCCGTGCAACGGCTTGCAGACGATGGTGCCATGCGCGCGGCTGAAGGCGGCCATTTCCGCCATGTCGCGCGTCACCAGGGTGGCGGTACAGCACTGCGGGAACCAGGCGGTGTAGACCTTTTCGTTCATATCGCGCAGGCCGCGCGGGCGATTGACGACGAGCGCGCCGGCGCTCTCGGCGCGCTCGAGAATATAGGTGCTGTAGATGTATTCGACGTCGAAGGGCGGGTCCTTGCGCATCAGCACGACGTCGAAATCGCCGAGCCGCTCGACCATCGGGTCGCCCAAGGTGAACCATGATTGCGGATCGGCGCGAACCGTCAGCGCGCGTACGCGCGCCTCAGCCACACCCTCGCGCAACCGCAGATCCGGCAGCTCGAGGTAGTACAGCGACCAGCCGCGGGTCTGCGCCGCCAGCAGCAGTGCCAAGGTCGTATCCTTCGCGAATTTGATGTGGTCGATCGGGTCCATCAGCACGGCCAGGCGCACGTTCTCGCTCATCGGTAATCCTTCTCAGGCACGGGTTTTCGCGCTTTGGCCGGAATTATGTTCCGCGGCGCCCGTCGGGGTCTTAAAAACGTGACGGCTGTGGCATGGCAGGGGGGGTGCCGATATGTTAAAACGCGGGCACATTGCTGGGACTCAAACGACCTGGCACGTGCCGGTCCCGAAGGTAAAGAGAGCATGGAATCGACAGTTGAAGACCGCAACGCGCCCCGCCTGGCGGCGTCGGATTCGCATTTTAAAGGTCTGAAGGTCTTAGTCATCGACGACAGCAAAACTATCCGCCGCACAGCCGAAACGCTCTTGGCCAAGGAGGGCTGCGAAGTGTTCACGGCCGTCGACGGCTTCGATGCGCTCGCCAAGATCGCCGACCACCAGCCTGATATCGTATTCGTGGATATCATGATGCCGCGGCTCGATGGATATCAAACCTGTGCGTTGATCAAGCACAACAAGGTGTTTCGCTCGATCCCGGTGATCATGCTGTCTTCCAAGGACGGTCTGTTCGATCGCGCGCGCGGCCGTATCGTCGGATCCGAGCACTACCTCACCAAGCCATTCACCAAAGACGAGCTGCTCAGCGCGATCGAATCGCACATCGGGAGATGAAACGATGCCATTGATTCTCATCGTGGACGATTCACCGACCGAAACGCACGTGATGCAGAAGGCGCTCGAGCGACATGGCTATCGTACCGCGGTGGCGACCGACGGCGCCGAGGGCGTGCGGCTCGCCCGTCAGATGCATCCCGATCTCATCTTCATGGATATCGTGATGCCCGGGGTCAACGGCTATCAGGCGACGCGCACGTTGGTGAACGACCCGGATACGCGCGCGATTCCCATCGTCATGGTGACCTCCAAGGGGCAGGAAGCCGATCGCGTCTGGGGATTGCGGCAGGGCGCGGTCGACTATTTGATCAAGCCCGTCTCGCCGGATCAGCTGGTCGAGAAGGCACAGGCTACGCTTGCCGCCTGACATGCAGGACAGCGCCGCGCTCAAGGCTCTGCGGGATCGGCCGTTCGAGCTGCTGGCCGAACTCGAGCGGCGTGGTCGCGCGGTCACCGCGAGCGCGGCCACGGATTCCGCCGAGGGGGGCGAGTGGGTCGGCGTGGCGCTGCGCATGGCCGGGGAGCTCTATCTGGTGGCGCGCGAGGAGGCACGCGAAGTGCTGGGCGTGCCCGCTGCGCTGACGCGGGTGCCGGGAGCGAAGAGCTGGATACTCGGGCTGGCGAATGTGCGCGGGCAGCTGCTGCCGATCATCGATCTGCGCGCATTTCTGGGCAGCGGCAGTACGCCCGCCTCGCGCAACACGCGCGTGATCATCGTCAATCATCGCGATATCCCGGCTGGCCTGCTGGTAGACGAGGTGCTCGGCTTCCGCCGGTTCGCGGATGCCGAGTTCACCGCCGAGCTGCCGCCGACGGTGCTGCGCTGCGAGCGCTATGTGGCCGGGTCATTCCATAGAGGTCATGAACGCTGGCCGGTGCTCGCTCTGCGCCGCCTGGTGGAGGACCCGATGTTCACGGGCGCCAACGCATGAGCGACGGGCCAACGCGCCAACCGATGCTGCTGGTGGCAGCCGCTGGGATACTCGCCGCGCTCGCCGCCGCCGGCGTGATCGCCTTACCGACGCTCGGCAGCGCACCGTGGCCGGCGGCGGTGCTGGCGCTTGCGGTGCTGATCCCGCTCGGCTGGTTGTTTGCCTATCTGCGCCGCGCGGCCGCACTCGCCGGCCAGCAGCAGCGCGCCGCCGAGATGCAGCGGCTCGAGACGGATCGCAATCAGCAGGCGATCATGCGGCTGCTCGACGAGATGTCGAGCCTGGCCGAAGGCGATCTGACGGTGCAGGCCACCGTTACGGAAGACATCACCGGCGCGATCGCCGACTCGGTCAATTATGCGGTCGAGGCGCTGCGCAAGCTGGTCGCGACCATCAGCCAGTCGGCGATCCAGTTGGATGGCGCCGCGAAGCAAACGCAGGCACTGGCCTCGCATCTCGCCCGGGCCAGCAGTGCGCAATCCAAGCAGATTGGATCGGCGACCGAATCGATCGGCGCCATGGCGGCCTCGACCGAAGAGGTGTCGGGCAATGCCGAACGGGCCGCCGACGTCGCGCGCCACTCGGTCGATGTTGCACACAAGGGCGGCGACGCGGTGCGCCGCACGATCGACGGCATGAATGCCATCCGCGAGACGATCCAGGAGACCAGCAAGCGCATCAAGCGACTGGGCGAGAGCTCGCAGGAGATCGGCAACATCGTCGAGTTGATCAGCGATATTGCCGAGCAGACCAACATTCTCGCGCTCAACGCCTCGATCCAGGCCTCCATGGCCGGGGAAGCCGGGCGTGGCTTTGCGGTCGTCGCCGACGAAGTGCAGCGGCTGGCCGAGCGCGCGGCGAATGCAACCAAGCAGATCGAGGTGCTGGTGCGCACGATTCAGACCGATACCAATGAGGCGGTGGTGTCGATGG
>JBIODE010000099.1:0-3957 GCA_044440325.1 Steroidobacterales bacterium | reverse complement strand
GGCCTGCATGCGCGCGCCGGACAGGGCGTTGTCGAGACGCATGACGTCGACGCGATCGTGCATGTTGCGCACTGCGGTAACGCGAATGCCGGTCCCGGCGCTCAGGCGCGCCGCGCGCGCGTCCACGGATTCGATCTGCACCGCGGCCACACCGCTGTCTCGCCATTTGACGATGACGCGGTCGGTGAGCGTCGGGTCGGGACGGCGGAAGGCCAGCTGTGCACTGGCGGGGGCCGTCAGCACGGTGAACAGCAATGCCAACAGCATCCCTCGGGTGTCGGCCCCCGTCCGCAGTCGAAACATGCCGATTGTGACTCCCTGCCGCACGAGCGAGCGCGCCCCGGCGAATTAGACCACAGCCGCGAGGGAAGTTCGTGCGGGCCGCGACGATCGGCGTCGACCGCCACCCTTCGGCTGGACATGCGCGGGTCGCCGCGCTTTCGATACAAACGGCCGAGATTTGCAGACTGTTGCGGACGAGCCCAGCGCGCTGCAATAGCCGGCATCCCATTGCAGTGGCCGGGTCATGCCGAAATCCAAGTGTGCTGGCCGGCGCGAGCGCGCCGCGGCTGTCATCGGTATCGAGCTGACGAGCCAAAGATCATTGGCGGGCGCTCGGGCGCCCTGTCGCGCAGGGCGCATGTCCCGGCGTGATGCGGTACGCTGTCGAGGCCGCGTGGATAGACACTGAGAGCAGGGTCGACGCCGGCTCTTCGCACCATATTGGACCGACTGACCGTTCGTTTGCGCTCATGCGGGGCGGCTGCCGCGGCGCGCGCCTGATCGCGTTGCGCGCACGGCGGTGGCCACCGGCCGATGTGGCGCCGGCAGCCAGCATGAATCTTGCAGTCCCCTCGCGTGCAGGGGTGATCCGCACCAACCAGAATGAGCATCCATATTCGTGAACATTGCCGTGACTGATATTCGCGGGGCGAACGCCCACTTGCAGCTCGAGGACGAGCGCATCGCACTGAGCAAGGAGGCGCTCAAGCGCGCCTTCCTCGACAATTTGTTTTACATCCAGGGCAAGTTCCCGGCACTGGCGACCAAGAACGACTACTACATGGCGCTGGCCTTCGCCGTGCGCGACCGCATGCTGCAGCGCTGGATCAGCACGGCGGCGGCCTACACCGCGCAGGGCTCACGCACCGTGGCTTATATGTCGGCCGAGTTCCTTATGGGCCCGCACCTCGAGAACAATCTCATCAATCTCGGCATTCATGACACCGTGCGGCAGGCCATGATCGAGCTCGGCCTCAATCTCGAGGAGCTGCTGCGCCAGGAGGATGAGCCCGGCCTCGGCAACGGCGGATTGGGGCGTCTGGCCGCCTGCTTCATCGATTCGCTCGCGACGCTGGAAGTGCCGTCGATGGGCTACGGCATTCGCTACGAATACGGGATTTTTCAGCAGGAAATCACCGACGGCTGGCAGGTCGAGAAAACCGACAAATGGCTGCGATTCGGTAATCCCTGGGAGATCGTGCGGCCGGAATGGGCGGTCGAGGTCAAACTCGGCGGCCACACCGAGAGCTACAGCGATGAGGCCGGCCGCGCGCGGGTGCGCTGGGTACCTGAACGCATCGTCAATGGCGTGCCCTACGACACGCCGATCCTGGGGTATCGCACCAACACCGCCAACACATTGCGCCTGTGGCGGGCCGAGGCGCCGGAATCGTTCGATTTTTCGATCTTCAATCGCGGCGACTACTACGGCGCCGTCAACCAGAAAGTCACCTCGGAGAACATTACCAAGGTGCTGTATCCGAACGACGAGCAGCTCGCCGGCAAGGCGTTGCGGCTCGAGCAGCAGTATTTCTTTGTCTGCTGCTCGTTGCAGGACATGCTGCGCATCATCCGCGTACAAAAGATCCCGCCGGAGCGCTTCCACGAGAAATTCGCGATCCAGCTCAACGACACCCATCCCTCGATCGCGGTTGCTGAGCTGATGCGGTTGCTGGTCGATGAGCTGCGGCTCGAATGGGAGCGCGCCTGGTCGATCACGCGCGCGACCTTTGCCTATACCAACCACACACTGCTACCCGAGGCTCTCGAGCGCTGGCCGCTGGCTCTGTTCGGCCGTCTGCTGCCGCGACATCTGGAGATCATTTACGAGATCAATGCGCGCTTCCTGGATGAAGTGCGCATCGCCTTCTTCGGCGACGAGCAGCGTCTCGCGCGCATGTCGCTGATCGATGAGCGCGGCGAGCGTTACGTCTGCATGGCCCATCTGGCCACGGTCGGCAGCCATGCTGTCAACGGGGTCGCGGGTCTGCACTCGGAGCTGCTCAAGCGCGACGTGCTGCGCGACTTCCATGAAATGTGGCCCGGGAAGTTCAGCAACAAGACCAACGGCGTGACGCCGCGCCGCTGGATGGTGCTCGCCAATCCGCGCCTGTCACAGTGCATCAGCCGTCGGATCGGCGAACAGTGGATTCGCGATCTGTATGAATTGCGCCGCCTGGAACCGCTGATCGATGATCCGGATTTTTGTGCCGAGTGGCGCGAGATCAAGCGCTCAAACAAGGCTGCGCTCGCGGCGATGATTCGTGAGCGCACCGGCGTGGTCGTGAATCCGGCGGCGATTTTTGACGTGCAGGTCAAGCGCATCCATGAGTACAAGCGCCAGCACCTGAACATTCTGCAGATCATCGGCCTCTACCACCGCCTCAAGACCGAATCGAAATTTGAGATCGAGCCACGCGTGTTCGTCTTTGGCGGCAAGGCTGCGCCGGGCTACCACCTGGCGAAGCTGATCATCCGGCTGATCACTGCCGTCGGCGACATCATTGATCGCGACCCGAGTGTGCGCGAGTTCATCAAGGTGGTGTATCTGCCGAACTTCAATGTCACGAATGGCCAGAGAATCTACCCGGCGGCGGATGTGTCCGAGCAGATATCTACTGCAGGCAAGGAAGCATCGGGCACCGGCAACATGAAATTCCAGATGAACGGCGCGCTGACCATCGGTACCATGGACGGAGCCAATATCGAAATCCGCGAAGAGGTGGGCGCCGAGAATTTCTTCCTGTTCGGGTTGCTGGCCGATCAGGTGCAGGCGCTGCGCGCCGGCGGTTACCAGCCGATGGACGTGTACCGCAGCAACCCCGAGTTGCGCGAAGTCATCGATCTGGTCAAGGACGGGTTTTTCTCGCGTGGCAATACCGAGCAGTTCCGCCCGCTGATCGACAACCTGCTCTATCACGACCCCTACATGGTGC
This sequence comes from Steroidobacterales bacterium, assembly GCA_044440325.1. Lineage (GTDB taxonomy): Bacteria > Pseudomonadota > Gammaproteobacteria > Steroidobacterales > Steroidobacteraceae > FEN-1191. Next base: position 739 of record JBIODE010000099.1, on the reverse strand, counting down.
TGGCGGATTACCAGGCCTATGCCGAATGCCAGCAGCAGGTCGATGCCAGTTTTCGCGATGTCGAGCGCTGGACGCGCATGTCAATTCTCAACACCGCGCGCTCGGGAAAGTTCTCCTCCGATCGCACCATCCGCGAGTACTGCAGCGACATCTGGCAGGCCGCTGCCGTTCCGGTGCAGCTGCTGACGCAGGAGGACGTCAGGAGCGGGCTGATGCAATAGGGCTGACGGGCCCGTCGACGTTGACGACCGGATGTTCTCGGCGGGGCACCGAGCCCCTGGCTGAACGGCCATTCGATGTGTATAATTTATAATGGTTGTACACATACATGGAGCTGCCGCGGCGGTGCGTACCAATATTGTCATCGATCCGAAGTTAATCGGGGAAGCGCTGCGTTTATCCGGTGCGCCAACGAAGCGCAAGGTGGTGGAGGATTCGCTGCGGTTGTTGATTCAAGTGAAACGGCAGGAACGAATTCGTCAGGCCCGGGGTAAGCTCAAGTGGGTCGGTGATCTGGACTCAATGCGCCGCGATCGCTGATCGCGCACCGTGGTACTCGTCGATACGTCGGTCTGGGTTGACTATTTCAACGGAATTGACACCCGCTCGGTGGTCCGACTCGACCAGCTGCTGGGCTCGGGTAGCATCCTCACCGGAGATCTCATCCTGGCGGAGCTGCTGCAGGGGTTCGCCAAGGATGCCGATTACCGCCGTGCCCGCACCCTGCTGCTTGATATTC
>JBIODE010000098.1:0-4107 GCA_044440325.1 Steroidobacterales bacterium | reverse complement strand
ATGTTCACGGCCGCTCCGGGTTTCAGTAGCGCTCAACGCGATAGTTTATCCTCAATCATTAATGGCAGACGAGCGCATCGCGCCGCACAGCCGGCAGCTTTGCCAGGGTCTGCGCGCGCCGGTAAAAGGCCGGCAGGTCGCCGTGCAGCGCGGCCAGCTCGCGCGCAAGCCCGGGCAGGCAACTCTGGTAGGTGGCGACCGAGACCAGCTGCGCATTATTCAGGTCGGCGTCGAACCAGGCGTCGAAGCCGGCATCGCCCGGCCATCCGGCACGCAGGCGCCGGTAGTCGCGGCGCAGACTGTCGAGGATTTCGCGCTTCCCCTGCCGCATCGTTTCCCGGTCGGCTCCCGACGCGTACAGCGCGCGCAGCTCGCGGCGGCTATCCAGCAGGATCCCGCTCACCTGCGCATAACGCTGCTGCCGCGCCTCGTAGCCGGCGAGATCGTGCTCACGATGCTGCGCGCGCAGCCAGCGCCGCACGCCCTCCCCCTCGACGAGCGTCGCGAGCGCCTCGTTAAAGGAGGCATCGCCCGGGACATACAGTAACTGGTGCGTCAGCTCGTGAAAAATGATCCCCGCGAGATCGATATCGCTCCAGCCCAGCATCGTGCTGAGTACCGGATCGTCGAAGGTCCCGAGCGTCGAGTAGGCCGAGGCTCCGCGCACCGCGACGTCATCGCCCGCCGCACTCAGCCGCGCCGCCAATCTGCGCGCATCGCGTTCGGCGAAGTAACCGCGGTAGGCAACGCAGCCGACGACCGGATAGCACCAGCGCTTTGGCTCCACGGAAAATTCCGGTGCCGCGAATACGTTCCACACGACGTAGCTGCGCTCGATATCCGCATAGCCGCGGTAGCTGCCGTTGTCCGGCAGTCCGAGCTCGCGGCTCGCGAAATCACGTATCGCGGACACGGCCTGCAGCTGCGAGCGAACCGGCGGTGGCGTGGCGGGATTTGCGAGGATCGCGGCGATGGGCTCGCGCTTGCGCAGCAGCGAGATCTGTCCGCTGATCGCCTGCCATTCATAGCATCCGGCGACCGGCATGATAGAGCCCAAGACGACGATGACGGCGCCGAGGCGGCGCGGGATGCTGTTAATATTCACGCATGCAAGTGTATCTGGTCGGCGGAGCCGTTCGTGACAGCCTGCTCGGGCTGCCGGTCACGGAACGCGACTGGGTCGTCGTCGGCGCTACGCGCGACGAACAGCTGCGGCTGAACTATCGCGAGGTCGGCCGCGATTTCCCGGTATTCCTGCATCCGTCGACTCACGAGGAATACGCGCTCGCGCGCCTCGAGCGAAAAACGGCTCCCGGTTACCGCGGTTTCGAATTCCTGTTTGGGCCGGAGGTGACGCTGGAGCAGGACCTTGGCCGCCGGGACCTGACGATCAACGCGATGGCCCGCAGCGCGGATGGCACCTTGATCGATCCGTACGGCGGCCGGCAGGACCTGGATGCGCGCATCCTGCGGCACGTCTCGGCCGCGTTCATCGAAGATCCGGTGCGCGTGCTGCGGGTGGCGCGTTTCGCGGCCCGGTTTGCCGCGATGGGCTTTCGCATCGCCGCTGAGACCCTGGAGCTGATGCGCGCGATCGTCGCCAGGGGCGAACTCGATGCGCTAGTTGCCGAGCGCGTGTGGCAGGAATCCGAAAAGGCGCTTGCGATGCCGCAACCCGGCGAATTCTTCCGCGTGCTGCGCGAGTGCGGCGCACTGCGCGTCGTTTATCCGGAAATCGATGCGCTGTTCGGCGTGCCGCAGCCGGCCGAGTGGCACCCGGAAATCGACACCGGCGTGCATGCGCTGATGGTACTGCAACAGGCGACGCGCCTGTCGGATCAGACCGCGGTGCGCTTCGCGGCACTGGTTCACGACCTCGGCAAGGGCTCGACGCCGCGCGCGCACTGGCCGCGGCACCACGGGCACGAGGAGCGCAGCGTGCAGCTGGTCGAAAGCCTCGCGGCGCGGCTGCGCCTGCCGGCCGATCACCGGGAACTGGCAATCCTCGCCGCGCGTTACCACGGCGTCGTGCATCGGGCGTTTGAGCTGCGGCCGCAGACCGTGCTCGAAATCCTCGAAAAGTGCGACGCGTTTCGCCGGCCGCAACGTTTTGCGCAGCTTCTGCTGGCCTGCGAGGCGGATTCGCGCGGGCGCACCGGATTCGAAGGTCATGCCTATCCGCAGCGCGAGTACCTGCTGGCCGCCCGCGATGCGGCCGCGGCCGTCAAGCCGACGGCGGCCGACATCGCCGGGCGTGACGGCGCGCAGATCGCCGCGCAGCTGCGCGTGCAGCGCCAACAGGTGATTGCCGGCGTCCGCGAGCGCTACCCGGCGCGCCCGCAGTGACTAGAGCGAATCGCGGAAATCGCGCAGCGCGAAGCCGGCCAAGGGCCCGGCCGCGCCGCGCATCCACGCCATGACCTTGAAGCTTTCGCCCATTTCACCGGGCATCAGCAACTGCCGCGCCTGACCCGCGAGCTGGGCAAACCGGGCCGGGTCGCCGGCGGCAAGCCGCTGCATTTCGCCATCGATGCCGTTGCCGGCCAGGAAATACGTCTGCGTCGTAAACCCCGCCAGCCGGAAGCCTTGCGCGACGGCGGCTTCGGCCAGCGCGCTGAAATCGACCCAGGCCGTGATGTCCTCCAATCCCGGATGCCGCAGCGGATCATCGTGCGCGCGCTGCCGGTAATGACACCGCAGCGTGCCGGCAAGCCGCTCAGGAAAATAATACTGGGACCGCGGCAGGCCATAGTCGAACCACAGGACGGCGCCGGCACGCAGCGAACGCGTCACGCTGGCGGTCCAGGCGGCGAGTCGCGGACAGAACTCTGACACATACCCCTCCTCCCAGGGACCGCCCGCCGCGCGCAGCTTCGAGCAAACCGCTGCAACGCTGCCCGCGGCCGGCCGGCTCGCCCAGACGAACCGGCCGTCCTGTCGCGCCACGCCCAGCTCCTCGGTGTGCGCGCGGGTCCAGCGAAAGCGGCACACCGGCAAGGCATCGAGCACTTCATTGGCCACGATGACGCCGTCGAACTCGCGCGCCGGTGGCTCCTCCAGCCAGATCACTCGATCGAGCAGGTGCGGCAGTGTTGCGGACAGGTACCGGTGCTGGCGCTCGCGCAGATCGGCGCTGATCTCGAGGATCGAGTAACGCGCGGGCAGCCGGCCGGCGTGTTCAAGCCGCGCCAGGATGTCCCCGGCCAGGCGACCGGTGCCCGCGCCGATTTCCAGGATCTCGCCGTGCACGAAACCGGCCAGCACATCGGCGCACTGCCGGGCGACGCACGCGCCGAACAGCGGCGAGATCTCGGGGGCGGTGACGAAATCGCCGGACCGGCCGAATTTCCGGGCGCCCGCGCTGTAATAACCGAGTCCCGGCGCATACAGGGCCAGGTCCATGTAGTGCTCAAAGGAGAGCCAGCCGCCCGCCGCGCCGATCGCCGCCGCAAGGTGCGCGCTGACGCGCTCGCCATGCCGGTGCTCATCGTGCCCCGGCATCAGTTCACGCTGAGCGCCGCTTCCGGTATTGTTCGATGGCATGAGCACCCGTATCGAGACATCAGGCCTGCACGATCAGGTCCTGCTGATCACCGGTGGCGCCCGCCGCGTCGGCGCGGAGATCGTGCGCGCGCTGCACGCCGCGGGCGCCAGTGTCCTCGTTCATTATCGCACCTCCGCATCGGCCGCGTCGGCACTGGCCGCGGAACTGAACGCGGTGCGCCGCGGCTCGGTCGCGATCCACGCCGCTGACCTGCACGACGCCAGCGCACCCGACGAACTCGTGGCCGCCGCACTGCGCGAGTTCGGCCGCATCGACATCCTGATCAACAATGCATCGACGTTTTATCCGACTCCCATCGGCGAGGTGACCGCCGCGCAATGGGACGACCTGTTCTGCGGCAACCTGAAAGCGCCGCTGTTCCTGTCGCAGGCAGCCGCGCCGAGCCTGCGCGAGCGGCGCGGGCTGATCATCAACATGGTGGATATACACGGCCTGCGGCCGCTGCGCGCGCATCCGGTCTACAGCGCGGCAAAGGCGGGCCTCGCGATGCTGACGCGCGCGCTGGCGCTGGAACTGGGACCCGAGATCCGCGTCAACGGCAT
>JBIODE010000097.1:0-4127 GCA_044440325.1 Steroidobacterales bacterium | reverse complement strand
TGCCATACGTGCGTCTGACAATGCGCGCCGCGCGCGCCGATCGCATGGCCAAGGGCCAAGCCGCGGGCGATCCCTGGGATGAAATGATGCTGCTGGTGCTCGAGCTTTGCGGGCTGCGCTCATTGCCGCTGCCGCGTACACTGGCCACCGCATGACCGCGCCCATTGGCCTGTTTGGCGGCACCTTCGATCCCATCCACTACGGCCATCTGCGTACTGCCTTTGAGCTGTGGCAGTCGCTGAAGCTCGCGGAGGTACGATTCCTGCCCACCGGCAATCCGCCGCACCGCGAGGCGCCGCTGGCGCCGGCGGAACTGCGGCTGGAAATGGTGCGCGCGGCGGTCGTCGGGCAGGACGCGTTCATAGTGGACGATCGCGAGATTCGCCGCAGCGGTGTTTCTTATTCGGTCGATACTCTCAGCGACCTGCGCCGCGAGTTTCCGGAGCGCTCACTGTGTCTGCTGCTGGGTATGGATGCGTTCCTCGGCATGCCCAATTGGCACCGCTGGCAGGAAATATTTGAGTTGGCACACGTAGTGGTCGTGAATCGCCCGGGCTGGAAGGCGCCGATGACCGGCCCCTTGGGGGCGGTCATGGTCGATCGTGGCACCGGCAGCGTGCGCGAGCTGCACGGCGCCCCGGCTGGTCGCATCTACGTGCATGCCGTGACGCAGCTGGAGATCTCTTCGACCGAGTTGCGCCAACTCATCGTTGCGGGACGCGATCCGCGCTATCTGGTGGCCGATGCAGTGCGGGATCTCATTCTGCGCACCGGATGCTATGCTCAAATCAACCGCTGACCCGCACCGAAACACAGGAGCCCCTCCCATACGCATGAGCACCGCTGTCCGTCCGCGCCGGTCCGCCCGGCGCAATTCCGCTCTGGAAAAACTGGTGCTCACCGCACTCGCGGACATGAAGGCGGTTGACGTCAAGCTGATCGACGTACGCGGTCTGACCGATATTGCCGATGTGATGGTCATCGCCTCCGGAAACTCAGACCGCCACGTGCGTGCGATCGCGGACCGGGTGATCGAGCAGGCGCGCGCGGCCCGTCACCGACCGCTCGGGGTTGAGGGCACGCGCGACAGCGAATGGGTGCTGGTCGACCTGCAGGATGTGCTCGTGCACGTCATGTTGCCGCGCGTGCGCGAATTTTACGCGCTCGAGCAGCTGTGGGAGCCGCCGCTGGCCGCGCGCGCGGCCGCGCAAGGCGCGCCGGCAGCGGCAGCACGTGGTAAGCCGAGGGGCGTCGGCAAGCCGCCTCGCCGCCGCAGCCGCGCGGCAGCGCCACGCTAAGTTCGGCCAGCGCGCGCTCTTGCACGTATGCATTTGCGCGTCATCGCGGTTGGCACTCGCATGCCGCAATGGGTGCAGACGGCTTTCGAGGAGTACACGCGTCGGCTGCGTAGCTGGCTGCCGCTCGAGCTGCATGAGCTGCCGGTGTCCGCGCGCAAGGGAGAAGAGGGCAAGGCCGATGAAGGCCGACAAATGCTGGCGTTGCTGGCCGAGAACGAATTCGCCGTGCCGCTGGATGAGCGCGGCAGCGAACCGACCACGTTGGAGCTTGCGCATTGGCTCGAAGCGCGCCGTGCCGCCGGCGTTGATCTGAGTTTTCTGATCGGCGGTGCCGATGGGCTGTCCGCCGCGGTACTCGCGCGCGGCCAGTATCGCTGGTCGCTGTCGCGCCTGACGCTGCCGCATGCGCTGGTGCGGGTGCTGCTCGCCGAGCAGCTGTACCGCGCATCCAGCATCCTCGCCGGCCACCCCTATCACCGTCGCTGAAACTGCGCCCCCCATAGACAGGTACTCGACCATGGCCCCGGGAATTTCGCCGGTCCTGATGCTCGCTTCGGCCTCGCCGCGCCGCAGCGCGCTGCTGAGGCAAATCGGCGTGGCCCACGAAGTCATGCCGGCGGCGATCGACGAAGCGCGCATGGCCGGCGAGAGTGCCGAAATCTGCGTACAACGACTGGCACAGCAAAAAGCGCAATTTGTGTATACGCAGCTCGCCGGTGCGCGAGCGACGCTCGGCGCCGACACCGCGGTCGTGATCGATGAAGTCATGCTTGGAAAACCGCGCGATCGCGCGGAAGCGATGGCAATGCTCGTCCGGCTGTCCGGACGCGCGCACCGCGTGCTGTCCGCGGTCGCATTGATGACGGCGGCCGGCGCCCAGGTCGCCTTGAGCGAGAGTGAGGTGCTGTTCCGACGAATCGATGGCGCCGAGTGCGCGGCCTATTGGGACAGCGGCGAACCGCGCGACAAAGCCGGCGGGTACGCCATACAGGGGCTGGGCGCCGTATTCGTCGCGCGCCTGAGCGGCAGCTATTCTGGGGTGATGGGACTGCCACTGTTCGAAACGGCCCAGCTGCTGCGTGCGGCGGGCATCGACTACGGGCGCGGTGCCGGCGGCCCGGTGGCACCATGACCCGCGAGATTCTCGTCAACGTCACGCCGCATGAAGTTCGCGCGGCTTTGCTGGAGAACGGTTTGGCGCAGGAATTCTTTATCGAGCGCAGCGGCCGACGCGGGCTCGTGGGTAACTTGTATAAGGGCCGCGTCGCGCGGGTATTGCCCGGCATGCAGGCTGCTTTCATCGATGCCGGGCTGGCGCGTACCGCATTTCTGCATGTTGCTGATATTGCCGGCGCCAGCGCCCCTGCGATGCCCGTCACGCAGGCCGCGATCGCCGCCGAGGCCGGCGCGGCGTCGCCACCGCAGCAGACCGACATCCGCCGCCTGCTCACTGAGGGTGATGAGATCCTGGTGCAGGTCATCAAGGATCCGCTCGGCTCCAAGGGCGCGCGTCTTTCGACCTACATCTCGCTGGCTTCGCGCTATCTGGTGTACATGCCCCGCGGCAGCGGCGTGGGAGTGTCGGCGCGGATTGAAGACGAGAGTGAACGCGAACGTTTGCGCCTGGTGCTGCGTGCGCTGACGGAGACGCAGGCCAGCGGCTACATCGTACGTACTGCGGCCGATGGCGCAACGCCCGAGGCGCTGCGCGCCGACCTCCTGTACCTGGCGCGCCTGTGGGAGCATTTGCAGCAGCGCTATCTGCAGACGCCGGCAGGCGCGCTGCTGCACGAGGAGCTGGCGCTGCCGCTGCGGGTATTGCGCGATGAGCTCAGCGACGAGGTGCGCCGCGTCCTGGTCGATTCGCCAACCGAGCATGCGCGCATGCAGGCGTTTGCGGCCACCTTCATGCCGGAGGCGATCGGGCGGATCGAGTACTATCAGGAAGCGCGGCCGCTGTTCGATTTGCACGGCGTGGAACAGGAGCTCGCCCGCGCGCTCGAACGCCGCGTCGAATTGAAATCCGGCGGCTATCTCATGATTGATCAGACCGAGTCGATGACGACGGTCGATGTGAACACCGGCGCCTATGTCGGGCATCGCAATCTTGAGGAGACCATCTTCCGCACCAATCTCGAGGCTGCTGTCGCGATCGCGCGTCAGCTGCGCCTGCGCAATCTTGGCGGCATCATCATCATCGATTTCATCGACATGGAGGAGGCCGGGCATCGCGAACATCTGCTGGCCGCCCTGCAGGCGGCGCTCGCAACCGATCGCGCGCAGAATCAGATCGCGAGCGTATCGGCGCTGGGGCTGGTCGAAATGACACGCAAGCGCACGCGCGAGAGCCTCGAGCATATTCTGTGCGAGCCGTGCCGGCATTGCGCCGGGCGCGGTTCTCGCAAGAGCGTCGAGACGATCTGTCACGAGATCTACCGGGAGGTGCTGCGGCAGGCGCGACAATTCACGGTCGAACAATTCTTGATCCTCGCGCACCCGGAGGTGATCGAGCAGCTGTTGGATGAGGAGGCGCCGGTGATGGCGGAACTGGAGGCTCAGGTGCAGCGACCGATACGGCTGCAGGCCGAAACGCGGCATGACGTCGATCAGTACGATGTGATTCTGGCGTGACCCACGGTAACGGCTGCGGGGCGGTATGAACGAAACGGTCAGAGTGGCGGCGTTGCAGATGACCTCCGGCCCCGACGTGCAGGGGAATCTTGCGGCCGCGGGCGCGCGGTTGGCTGCGGCCGCGGCCGCCGGGGCGCGCATTGGCGTGCTGGCGGGGTATTTTTACTTCATGGGCCGCCACGACGCGGACAAGCGCGC
>JBIODE010000096.1:0-4164 GCA_044440325.1 Steroidobacterales bacterium | reverse complement strand
ACGATATAGGGCTGTGAGATGGTCTGTCCGAATCCGATCGGCAACGCGGTATCTTCATAGGCGCGACTCGCGAGCGCCTCATCCACGAAAATATGGCGCGGCAAATTGCGCATGCGGTCGAGCACGGCCAGGTTCGTGATGCCCTGTTCGCGCAGCCGCTGCACCAGTCGATCGCGCGTGCGCGCCGAGGTCATGCCGATGCCCGCGAACCGCGGATCGCTCATCGCCAAGCGCTCCGCTCGGGCGCGCGCACCGCGCTCATGTCAGCGCGCCGAGCCAGCGGTCGATGTCCGGCAGCGCCGCATGACGCGTGAGGTCGATCGACAGCGGGGTCACCGATACATAGCCCGCCGCCACCGCGTGGAAATCGGTGCCGACGCCCGCGTCCTGTCCAGCGCCGGCGGGCCCGATCCAGTACACCGGCAGGCCCTTCGGATCTTGCGCCGGGATCACCTTGTCGGATCGATGTCGAGACCCCAGGCGCGTCGCGCGAAAACCGGCCAGCTCGGCGTACGGCCGATCGGGAACATTGACGTTGAGGATCAGCGAAGCATCGAGCGGCCGCTGCAGCAGGCCCGCGACGATCGTCTGCGCCACACGCGCGGCGGTCGCGAAATGCCGCTCACTCCCGGGGGAGGTGCACAGCGAGATGGCGACAGTCGTCAGCCCCAGGAAGCGCCCTTCGATCGCCGCCGCGACAGTACCCGAATACAGCACATCATCGCCGAGATTCGCGCCGTCATTGATGCCCGATACGACCATGTCGAACTCGAAGTCGAACAGGCCGGAGATCGCCAGATGCACGCAGTCAGTCGGCGTACCCGCCAGGTAGTGGACCCCCGGCTCCGATTCAAACAGGCGCAGCGGCACGTCCAGCGTCAACGAATTACCCGCGCCGCTGCGATTGCGGTCCGGCGCGACCACCGTGACATCGGCAAGGCCCGCCAGCGCCGCGCGCAGCCGGACGATGCCCTCGGCGCGATAGCCGTCATCGTTGCTCACGAGTATCTTCACAAAGGAGGGCTCCCAGAAGGCGCGTCAATATACCAGGGAGCCGGACGACGATGAGCGAGCAGAACGAAGACCAAGAGGACCCGGACGACGCTGAACTCTTCCGCCGCGCCATGCAGAGCGTGCGCCCGCTGCAGCGCGAGCGCCGCGCCGTGGCCAAACCCCGCACACCGCCCGCCCGTGCGCGCTTCACGCGCGCCGAACGCGCCGCGGTGCTGGCCGAGAGCCTCGGACCCCCCGGGCCCTTCATTGAGGTACAGCCGGGCGATGAGCTGCAATACCGCCGCCCCGGCGTCCCCGAGACCATCATCCGGCGCCTGCGCCGCGGCGACTATCGCATCGAAGCGGAGCTCGACCTTCACGGGCTCACAGCGGTCGAAGGCAATGCGCAGCTGACGCAATTCCTGAGCGAAGCGCGCGCCCGCAGCCTGCGCTGCGTGCGCATCATTCACGGCAAGGGACTGCGCTCCGGCCAGCGCGGCCCGGTGTTGAAGAACGCGGTCAATAACCTACTGCGCCGCTGCGATGTCGTACTGGCGTTCGCCTCCGCGCGCGCCAACCACGGCGGCACCGGCGCGACGCTGGTGCTGCTGGCGCGCCTCCCGTCGCGCTGAGCGCACCGGCGCCCCTCAGCCATCGACCAGCACGCTGGCCATCGCGGCGATACCCTCGTTGCGCCCCAGGAAGCCCAGGTGCTCGGTGGTCGTGGCCTTGATGTTCAGCGCGTGCTCGGGGAGCGCCAGCATGATTGCGAGCTGCCGGCGAATCTCGTCGCGCCAGGGCGCGATCTTCGGCGCCTGGGCAATGACGGTGATGTCGGCGTTGACGATCCGCAGGCCACGCCGCGCCAGCAGATCGAGCGTCGCCGCGACGAAGCGACGGCTGTCGGCGCCCTGCCACTGCGGATCGCTGTCGGGAAAATGCTGGCCGATATCGCCCAAGCCTGCCGCGCCCAGCAGTGCGTCGACCAAGGCGTGCAGCACCACGTCACCGTCCGAGTGCGCAATCACGCCGCGGCCGTACGGGATGCGCACGCCGCCGAGCACGAGGCTGGTGCCGGGGCCGAAGGCATGGACATCGAGGCCTGAGCCGATTCTCACCGTGTCTCTCCATGCGCGGAGCGCACGTCCGCACCCACGGCCCGCGCGGCTTCGGCTACCGGCAAACTCTGCGCGCGCGCGCGCAACAATGCCTCGGCCACCACGAGGTCCGCGGCGGTTGTGATCTTCGGATTGCCGTCGCGTGCCTGCACCAGCAGCGGCTGTGCGCCCTGCCACTCCATCGCCTGCGCCTCGTCGGTCGGCATGCGGCCGGCGGCGATCGCCGCGGTCAGCGCACGCTTGAGCGGCGCGTAGCGAAACATCTGCGGCGTCTGCGCCAACCACAGCGAGGCGCGCGCCACGGTCGCAGTGCAGGCCAGATGGGCGTCGGCCTGCTTGACGGTATCGGCGATCGGCACCGCCAGCAGACCGCCGACCGCGTGCGCACCCGCGGCGTCGAGCAGGCGCTGCAGATCCGCGATGCTCAGGGCCGGGCGCGCCCCGTCATGCACCAGTACCCAGTCGTCGGCCTCGGCCAGTGTGAGCGCCTCGAGCCCATGCAGCACGGAATGCGCGCGTTCGGCGCCACCATCGACGATGGTGAAGCTCGAGGGCAACCTCTGGCGCAGCAGTGCGCGCTGCGAATCGCGCACCGCCAGCACCAGGGCCCCGCCAAGGCAGCGCGCATCCGCCAGAAACGGCTGCAGCGCGGATTCGAGGATGGTCTGGCCGGCGAAGCGCTGATGCTGCTTCGGCACATGCGCGCCGTAGCGTCGGCCGGCGCCCGCGGCGGGGACTACGAGCCAGTAGTGCATAGCTGCTTCGACCGAATAATATTTTAAAAATGGCGCAAGTAGTCAGCGCGCCGCAGTGCGCTGCGCCGGCGCGGCGGTCGCCGGCGCCATCGGCAAACCCGGCGCAACCGGCGAGGATTTCTGCGGCGGCACAACCTGATAGAAGGTTTCATTGCCGGCGATCATGCCGAGCTCGCTGCGCGCACGCTCTTCGAGCGCGGCATAGCCCTGCTTGAGATCGTGGACCTCGGCGGCCAGCTGTCGGTTGCGTTCGGACAGTCGCGCGTTTTCAGTTTGTTGCGCGGCGACCGAGGACTGCAGCCGCATTAGCTCACGCACGCCGTCGTTCGACAGCCACACACGGTACTGCAGCAGCAGCAATACGGCCATCAGAGCGGCGGCGAGCCATTTCATTGCGGCCGTAGCCTATCAAATCTTCACTGGAAACGCCTCGCGGCCCGCATAGCGCGGCTTGCCCCCGAGCAACTCCTCGATGCGCAGCAATTGATTGTATTTGGCGACGCGATCGGAGCGCGACATCGAGCCGGTCTTGATCTGCGTCGCCGCGGTCGCAACCGCGATGTCGGCGATCGTGGTGTCTTCGGTTTCGCCGGAGCGGTGCGAGATGATCGCGGCATAGCGCGCGCCCTCAGCCATGGTGATCGCAGCCAGCGTCTCGGTCAGGGTGCCGATCTGGTTGGGCTTGATCAGGATCGCATTCGCGACGCCGCGGGCGATGCCCTCGGCGAGAATGCGCGTATTGGTGACGAATACGTCATCGCCGACCAGTTGCACCTTGCGCCCGAGATCCGCGGTCAGCAGCGTCCAGCCGTTCCAGTCGGCCTCGCTCATACCGTCCTCGATCGAGATGATCGGATACTTTGCGACCAGGTCAGCCAGGTAGCGGCTGAATTCAGCCGAGCTGAAGCTGCGGTGCTCGGACTCCAGCTCGTACTTGCCATTGCGGAAAAACTCGGAACTCGCGACGTCGAGCCCCAGGTAGATATCGCGGCCGGGCTTGTAGCCTGCCGTTTCGATGGCCTCGATAAGGGTCGCGAGCGCCGCTTCATTCGACGGCAGATCGGGCGCAAAACCGCCCTCATCTCCGACCGCGGTGCTCAAGCCGCGCTCATTCAGAATTTTCTTCAGCGTGTGGAAGACCTCGGCCCATAGCGCAACGCTTCTCGCAGGCTCGGCGCTCCCACCGGCAGGATCATGAATTCCTGAATGTCGAGGCTGTTATTGGCATGCGCACCGCCATTGATGATGTTCATCATCGGCACCGGCATGACCGGCTCGCGGCCGCCGCCGAGATGCTT
>JBIODE010000095.1:0-4356 GCA_044440325.1 Steroidobacterales bacterium | reverse complement strand
TTCCAGAAGCGGCCGCCGTCGGGAATATTCGGCGCGCCCTCGTACATGAGTATGGTTGCGCCGGCGGCCAGCGGTCCGTAGGCGACGTAGCTGTGGCCCGTCACCCATCCGACATCCGCGGTGCACCAGAACACATCGTCGTCACGCAGATCGAACACCCACTCCATCGTGAGCTTGACGTTCAGCAGATAGCCCGCGCTCGCGTGCTGAATTCCCTTCGGCTTTCCGGTTGAGCCCGAGGTGTAGAGCAGGAACAGCGGATGCTCGGAATCGACCCAGGCCGGCTCACAGGCCGGAGCCGCGCCCTCCACCAGCTCGTGCCACCAATGATCGCGCCGTGCCCGCATCGGTACCGCTTCACCGGTGCGGCGAAACACCACGACCGCCTCGACGCTCGGGCACGCGCCCTCGAGCGCCTTATCGACCGCGGCCTTGAGCTCGATGACCTGGCCACCGCGCCGGCCGCCGTCAGCCGTCACGACGACGCGCGCGCCGGCATCTTCAATGCGGTCGCGCAGTGAATTCGCGGAGAATCCGCCAAACACCACCGAATGAATCGCGCCGATGCGCGCGCAGGCGTGCATCGCAATGACGGCTTCGGGAACCATCGGCATGTAGATCACGACGCGGTCGCCGCGCTGCACGCCCAACTGCAGCAGTCCGTTGGCAAAGCGGCACACCTGTGCGTGCAGCTCCCGGTAGCTCAAGTGGCGCACGTCTCCGGGTTCGCCCTCAAAGATGATCGCGGTCTTGTGCCCGCGGTCGACGAGGTGCGCGTCCAGGCAGTTCCATGACACGTTGAGCGTGCCGCCCGTGAACCAGCGAAAGTTCGGCGCCTGCGAGTCATCGAGCGCGACCGTGAACGGCTGGCGCCAATGCAAGGCCTCGCGCCCGCGCTTGTCCCAGAAATCGACATGATCGCGTTGCGCATGGGCGCGCAGGGCCTGAAGATCCGGCGCCGTGAGCCGGGCGCGCGCCGCAAACTCCGCGGGGGGCGGGAAGCTGCGCTTCTCCTGCAGCGCCGACTCGATGTCGTTTCGGTTCATAGGTTTAAGAATACCGTAACCTGGCCCGCCGGGCGCTTCCCGCACCCATGCAGTACAATCGCGGCCAATAGGAGGTTTCATGAGCCGACTGATATCGCGTCGCGACGCCCTCAAGCAGCTTGGCTTGGCCGCCGGCGCCTGCGCCGCATTGCCCGCCGCCCGACAGGCCGCGGCTGCCGAGCGGCCACACCTGCTGTCGACCGATCCGACCGCGATCGCTCTCGGCTATGTCGAGGATGCCAGGCTGGTGGATCCGAAGAAAAACCCGAGCTTCCAGCCCAGTCAGAACTGCTTGAACTGTCTGCAGCTGCAAGGTAACCCGGCCGACACCTGGCGCCCCTGCAACCTGTTCCCGGGCAAACTCGTGAATTCGGCAGGCTGGTGCCGCGTCTGGATCAAGAAGGGCTAGACCCGCTCCTCGATCAGGTGCATCAAGCCAGCCAGCGCTGGATGCGATCGTGCAACGGGCTGGTGCGCGGGAAATGCGCCAGCAGATATTCCATCTGGTCGGCGAGCACTCGCCGCCCCTTGAGGAAAATATACTCTGCGTACGTGGGCGTGAACGGCACGGCGATCAATTGCATCTTCGCCTGCTCCGGCGTGCGCCAGGCCTTAGCATTGTTGCAGCTGCGGCAGGCCGCAACCACGTTGGTCCAGACATCGAGACCGCCCTGACTGAAGGGCCGAACATGATCGCGCGAGAGCACGCGACTCGGAAACCGCGCGGCGCAATACATGCATAGATACGCATCGCGCCGGAACAGCGTTTCATTGTTGAGCGGCGGCACATAATCATGGCGGGTATTGCCCGGATTGCCGGTGTGGCCGACGGTGGCGATGATGGAGCTGACTTCGAGCACGGTGCGGCGTCCGGATAGCGCGCTACGGCCGCCGTACAGCCGATACAGCAATGAGCCGCAGGTGTAGGCGATCTGCTCCTGATGATAGAGCCGTGCCGCCTCGCGGTAGTCGATCCACTCGAGCGGCATCCCGGCGATGTCGGTGCGCAGGACCATCTGGCTCAGGCCCTGCGACACCCGCAGCGGCCGCAAATAGAGGTCTGACTGGGATTCAAGCTTCAGCGACTGGGCGCTCATACCTGTAAGATAAGGCAACATTGTGCGAATATTCAATGTCTAACGAATAATCAATGTCCCAAGGGTAGTAAAAGCCTCATGCCAGTGACGATCGGCGCACTCAAGGAGCGCGCGTCCGAAGAGACGCGTGTCAGCGTAGTACCTGAAGTCGCTGACAAATTCGTTGCGACCGGAGCGCGAGTGCTGCTGGAACGCGCCGCCGGGCAGAGCGCGCAATTCCCCGACGCGCTCTACAAGAAAGTCGAGTGGGCCGAGACCGCAGCCGAGCTGTTGCGGCAGGTCGATGTGTTGCTCACGGTGCAACCGCCGACCCTCGAGCAGATTGCCGCCCTGAAGCCCGAGGCCATCGTGATCGGCTTCATGCAGGCATACGCGCATGCGGCGGAGGTACGCGCGCTGCGCGACCGCGGAATCACCAGCTTCGCGATGGAGCTGGTGCCGCGTATCTCGCGAGCGCAGTCGATGGATGCGCTGTCCTCCCAGGCGGCAGTGGCCGGCTACAAGGCCGTGTTGATCGCGGCCGACACGCTCGACCGCTTTCTGCCGATGCTGACGACCGCCGCCGGCACGATTCGGCCGGCGCAGGTACTCGTGATCGGCGTCGGCGTCGCGGGGCTGCAGGCCATCGCGACGGCCAGGCGCCTCGGCGCCGTGGTCGAAGCCTACGATGTCCGCAGCGCCACTCGCGAACAGGTGAAGTCGCTGGGTGCCAAATTCATCGACACCGGTGTATCGGCCGAAGGCCAGGGTGGGTACGCGCGCGAGCTCACCGACGAGGAGAGGCGCAGGCAGCAGGAAGTGCTCGACGCGCGCATCGCCGTGGCCGATGCGGTCATCTGCACGGCCTCCGTGCCCGGACGGCGCGCACCGCGCATCATCTCACGCGCCGCGGTCGAGCGGATGAAGGCCGGCGCCGTGATCATCGACATCGCCGCGGAATCCGGCGGCAATTGTGAACTCACGCGCGCCGGCGAGACCGTACAGCACAATGGCGTGGTCGTTGTCGGACCGCGCAATCTGCCGGCGCAGCTGGCCTATCACGCGAGTGAAATGTACGCGCGCAATCTCTACAACTTCCTCAAGCCGGCTTTGACCAAGGACGGCGCGCTCGCGCTCGACTGGCAGGACGAGGTATTCGCGCAGTCGTGCCTGACGCACTCCGGCGCCATCAAGCATGAACCGACGCGCAAGGCAGTGGAGGCCACATGACCGGGATCGTCGCTCTATACATTTGCATGCTGGCCGCGTTCACCGGCTACGAAGTGATCGCGAAGGTGCCGGTAATCCTGCACACGCCACTGATGTCGGGCTCGAACTTCGTGCATGGCATCGTGCTGGTCGGCGCGATGGTGGCAGTCGGGCGTGCTGACACCACGCTGGAAAAGACCATCGGTTTCATCGGCGTGCTGCTCGCAGCCGGCAATGCCGTCGGGGGCTATGCGGTGACCGAGCGCATGCTGGAGATGTTCAAGTCCAGCGGAGCGAAGGGGAAGCACTGATGGCTGCGCTGTTGACCGCGGACGCGCTGATCCAGGCGAGCTATTTCGTCACGGCATTCCTGTTCATCATGGGATTGAAGCGCATGAGCTCGCCGGTCACGGCGCGCAGCGGCATTCTCTGGGCCGGCGCCGGCATGCTGGTCGCAACGCTCGCGACCTTTTTCTTTCCGGGAATCACCAACTACCCGCTGATCATCATTGCGCTCACCATCGGTGCCGCAGTCGCCTGGATCAGCGGCCGCCGCGTCGCGATGACCGACATGCCGCAGATGATTGCCCTCTACAACGGCATGGGCGGTGGCGCCGCCGCCGCGATTGCGGCGGTGGAGCTCTACCGCGGCGAGCGGCTGCCGGTCACGGTCGCGACGCTGGCCGTTGTCGGCGGCATCATTGGCGCCGTCTCGTTCAGCGGCAGCCTAATCGCTTTCGGCAAACTGCAAGGTCTGATCAGGAAATCGCTGCGATTTTCGGGACAGCAGCTGCTCAATCTGCTGATTCTGGCCGCCGCGCTCGTGCTCGGCGCGATGGTGGCCTCCGGCAGCAACATATCCGCCAGCGCGGTGACCGGTCTGTTTGCGCTCGCGCTGCTGCTCGGTCTCTCGATGACGCTGCCAATCGGCGGTGCCGACATGCCGGTGGTGATCTCCCTCTACAACGCACTCACCGGCCTAGCGGTCGCATTCGAAGGCTTCGTGCTCGGCAACGCGGCGTTGA
>JBIODE010000094.1:0-4483 GCA_044440325.1 Steroidobacterales bacterium | reverse complement strand
TACGGCACCTTTCTCGCCGCCGGCATCGAGATCCATGAGTACCGCCGCAGTTTCATGCACGCCAAAGTCGCAGTCGTCGACGACCGCTGGTCGACCATCGGCTCCTCGAACATAGATCCGATGAGCCTGTTGCTTGCGCGCGAGGCGAATGTCGTGATCGACGACGCCGATTTTGCGCGCGAAATCAGGCGGAGCCTGAACGATGCGATGGAAAATGGCGCGCACCAGGTGCATCGTGCCAGCTGGAAAAGACAGCCGCTGAAGGCGCGCATGATGAGTTGGATCTGCTACGAGCTGGTGAGGTTTCTGACCGGCTGGTCGTCGTACGGCGGCACGCGCGAATTCAAATAGGCGGGAAGGCGTAAAATTCCATAAATGACCACCCAGCATCAGTCCGCGCCTGTCGGCGTGTCGGGGGGCAGCGTTGCGCGGCGCAACGAATGGCATACGGTCGCACGAGTGCTGCCGTACCTGTGGGAGTATCGCGGACGGGTGCTGTTCGCGCTCGTGTTCCTGGTCACCGCCAAGCTTGCCAACGTCGGCGTGCCGCTGGTGATGAAGGAAATCGTCGATGCGCTCGACGCCAAGCAGGCGGCGCTGGTGCTGCCGCTGGCGCTGCTCATCGTCTACGGCGTGCTGCGGTTGTCGAATACGTTGTTCGCCGAGCTGCGCGACGTGGTGTTCGTGCGCGTCACGCAGCGCGCGATCCGCCGCATCGCGCTCACCGTATTCCGCCACCTGCACAGCCTCTCGCTGCGCTTCCACCTCGACCGCCAGACCGGCGGCATGACGCGCGACATCGAGCGCGGCACGCGCGGCATCGGCACGTTGCTGAGTTTCATGCTGTTCTCGATCCTACCGGTGATCCTCGAATTCAGCCTGGTGGCGGCCGTGCTGCTGACCAAATTCGACTGGCGCTTCGCCGCGATCACCTTCGTCGCGGTCGGGTTCTACATCGGTTTCACCTTCTCGATCACCGAATGGCGCATCGAGATCCGGCGCCGCGCCAACGACCTGGACTCGAAGGCCAATGCCCGCGCGATCGACAGCCTGCTCAATTACGAGACGGTCAAGTACTTCAACAACGAGGAGTACGAGGCACGGCGCTACGATGAGAACCTGCAGAACTACGAGTCGGCGGCAGTCAAGAACGAAGCCTCCCTCGGCATTCTCAACATCGGCCAGAGCTGCATCATCGCGATCGCGGTGACCCTGCTGATGGTCCTTGCGGCGCAGGGCGTGGTCAACAAGACGCTGACGCTCGGCGACCTGGTGCTGATCAACGGGCTGCTGATCCAGCTCTACATCCCGCTCAACTTTCTCGGCATGGTGTACCGGGAGATCAAGCAGTCGCTGATCGACATGGACCGCATGTTCCGTCTGCTGACGCAGCATCGCGAAGTCGAGGACAAGCCGGGCGCGGTGCAGTTTGCCGCGCAGCGCGCGACGATCCGCTTCGAGAATGTTGATTTCAGCTACGATCCGAACCGCCAGATACTGTTCGGCGTCAGCTTCGATATCCCCGCCGGCAGCAAGCTCGCCGTGGTCGGCCACAGCGGATCGGGCAAATCGACGCTAGCGCGGCTCTTATACCGCTTCTACGACGTCGGCGGCGGCCGCATCACGCTCAACGGAATCGACATCCGCGACCTGCAGCAGACGAGCCTGCGCGGCGCGATCGGCATCGTGCCGCAGGACACCGTGCTGTTCAACGACACGATCTACTACAACATTCATTACGGCCGTCCCGATGCCGGGCACGAGGAAGTGATCGCTGCCGCGCAGGCCGCGCACATTCACGAGTTTGTCTCCAGCCTGCCCGACGGCTACGAGGCGCGCGTCGGCGAGCGCGGCCTCAAGCTTTCCGGCGGCGAGAAGCAGCGCGTCGCGATCGCGCGCGCCATTCTCAAAAACCCGCGCATCATGATTTTCGACGAAGCGACCTCGGCGCTCGACTCGGCGACCGAGCAGGCGATCCAGGCCGAGCTGGTGCGTATCGCCGAAGGCCGCACCACGCTGGTGATCGCGCACCGCCTGTCCACCGTGATGGACGCCGACCAGATCCTGGTGATGGACGGCGGGCGCATCGTCGAGCGCGGCACGCACCGCGGGCTGCTCGAGCGCGGCGGCGCTTATGCCGAGATGTGGGCGTTGCAGCAGCAGGAGGAGGAAGCCGGGCGCGGTGCAACGGAGATCAAGCGCGGGCTAGCAGTGGCCGCGGGCTAACGCGCCCGCGGTGCGGATGGCCGCCTAGTCTTTATAGGCTTCGATCTGGAACAGGATCTTGATATTGTCGCCCGCGCTGCCCAGGCTGGCCATCTCAAACTCGCTGCGCTTGATCCGGGCCAGGCCGGACCAGCCTCATGCCGCTTGCGGGAACACGACCGTGACCAGCGTGCCGTTGCCGCCGGCGCCCGGGCCAAGGAGGGTTTCCGCATTGTGGCTCTGCGCGATTTCGCGCACGATCGCGAGCCCCAGCCCGCAGCCTTCGCTGCCGCTGCCGAGCACGCGGTGGAAGCGCTCGAACACGCGTTCGCGCTCGGCGGCGGGGATGCCGGGGCCGTTGTCTTCGACGCTCAATAGCACGTTGCCGGGCTGCGTCGCTACGCGCACCGTGACCTGGCCGCCGGGCTGGGTGTAGCGGATTGCGTTGTCGAGCAGGTTGCCGAGCAGCTCCTTGATCAACAGTGCATCGCCCTCAATGCCCGCGGCGGCTGGCGTGCCGTCCAAGCCGAGATCGATATTGCGCTCGATGGCGCGCGGCACCCATTCCGTCGTGGTATCGCGCGCAAGATCGCTGAGGTTGAGCGGCTGCTGCGACTGGGCGCGTCCGGCGCCGGGTTCGGCACGCGCCAGCGACAGCAGTTGATTCACCAGGTGCGTGGTCTGCCCGGTCGCGGTATTGAGGTGCTGCAGCGTATGACGCACCTCGTCCGGATCTTTTTGCCGCAGCGCGAGCTCGGTCTGGGTCTTGAGACCGGCGAGCGGCGTGCGCAGCTGATGCGCCGCGTCGGCGATAAAGCGCTGCTGCGCCGACAACGCTGTACTCAAGCGCGCCAGCAGGTCATTCATCGCGCGGACCAAGGAGTGCACCTCGCCGGGCGCATTCTGCTCCGGCAGAGGACTCAGGTCGCGGTGCGAGCGATTGCTGATTTCCTGTTGCAGCGCGGCGAGCGGTCGCAGACCGCGTACAACGCCGTACCAGACCAGCGCGCCGACCAGCGCGATCAGCAACAGCTCCGGCAGCAGCATGCCGAGCAGAAGTTGGTTGGCGAGAATGTGGCGCTTATTCAGCGTCTCGGCCACCTGGATCAGTATCGGATCCCCGCCTGCTGCCCCCGGCACCAGCGAATGGAGCGCCGCAATCCGTACTGGACTGCCGTGAAAGTTGCCGTCGTAGTACAACGGCTTGCCCGGGGCGGCAACCTCGGGCGGCAGCGGCAGGCCGTTATGCCCGGTGATGAACGCCCCCTTGGCGTCGTTGACCATGTAATAAATGCGGTCGTGCGTGTCGGATTCGAGCATGTCGACGGCGGCACGCGGCATGTCGACGTGCAGCTTGCCTTCGGTGATTCGGGTCTGCCGGCTGATATCGAGCGCCGATTCGAACAACGAGTAATCGTAGGCGAGGGTTGCGAAATTGAACGCGTAGTAATAAGAAACCACCGCGCTGATCAGCGTTACCAGAATGATCGGCGCGAGCAGCGAAATCAGCAGCTGACGCCGCAGCGTCGCTTTTGCGGGCTTGGCTGTGGCGACGTGCCCGCTGATAACGGTGCTCATGCGTCTTTCTCGAGCAGGTAGCCCAGGCCGCGGATGGTGCGGATCGCAACGCCGGCGGGTTCCAACTTCTTGCGCAACCGGTGCACGTACACCTCGATCGCATTGCTGCCGACTTCCTCGTCCCAGCCGTAGAGTTGTTCCGCAAGCTGTTCCTTGTTGACGACGCGTCCGCTGCGCAGCATCAGCACTTCCAGCACGCCGAGTTCGCGCGCGGAAAGTTCGAGCGACGCGCCAGCCAGCGTCGCGCGCCGGCCGCCGGTATCGAGCGCGAGCGGACCGTGCGTGAGCAGCGAGCTGCCGCCCGATTGGCCGCGGCGGATCAGCGCGCGCACGCGCGCTTCGAGTTCGGGCAGGTCGAACGGCTTGGTCAGGTAGTCGTCGGCGCCCAGGTCGAGCCCCTTGACGCGGTCGGCGAGTGCATCGCGCGCGGTCAGCACCAACACCGGCACCGTGGCACCGCGCCGCCGCAGGCGCCGCAGCACTTCGAAGCCGTCGAGCTTGGGCAATCCCAGATCAAGGATTACGAGATCGTAATTTTGTGCCGTTAGCACATAGTCGGCCTGCTCGCCGTCCTGGGTGCAGTCGACGGCGAAATCAGAGTGGCGCAGCGAGCGCGTCAGCCCGTCGGCCAGCACCGGGTCGTCTTCGACGATCAAAATACGCATCTAAGTCGGTGAATCGTAAACGTTTACCTGCATAT
>JBIODE010000093.1:0-4641 GCA_044440325.1 Steroidobacterales bacterium | reverse complement strand
GGTCGAGATGCCGTTTGGATAGACCTCGTGCGTACTCAAGCCCTCGGGCTCGATGAAGATCTGATGCGAGTCCTTGTCGGCGAAGCGGTGGATCTTGTCCTCGACCGAGGGACAGTAGCGCGGGCCGACGCCGGAGATCACGCCGGTGAACATCGGCGAGCGGTCCAATGCCGCACGAATGATCGCGTGCGTGTGCTCGTTGGTGTGCGTGATGTGGCAGGGCAGCTGGCGCGGGTGCTCGCTGGCGCGGCCCAGAAACGAAAACACCGGCAAGGGCTCGTCGCTGGTCTGCACCGCGAGTTGCGCGTAATCGATCGTGCGGCCGTCGATGCGCGGCGGCGTGCCGGTCTTGAGCCGCCCCGTGCGCGGGACGATCTCGCGCAGCCGCTGCGCCAGCCGCAAGGACGGTGGATCGCCGGCACGGCCGCCCTGGTGGCTGTCGAGGCCGACGTGAATGCGCCCGCCCAGGAACGTCCCGACCGTCAGCACGATCGCGGGCGCTTCGAACACGATGCCGGAAATCGTCACGACGCCGCGCACGCGCCCGGCTTCGATCAGCAGATCGGCCGCCTCCTGCTGGAACAGCTGCAACCGCGGTTGGTTCTCCAGCGTCGAGCGAATGGCCTGCCGATACAGCTGCCGATCCGCCTGCGCCCGCGTCGCGCGTACCGCCGGGCCCTTACTGGCATTCAAGGTGCGCAACTGGATGCCGGCGCGATCGGCTGCGCGCGCCATCGCGCCGCCCAGAGCATCGATCTCGCGCACCAGGTGCCCCTTGCCGATGCCGCCGATGGCGGGATTGCAGCTCATGGCGCCCAGCGTCTCGATGCTCTGCGTCAGCAGCAGCGTCGCCGCGCCCATGCGCGCGGCCGCCAGCGCGGCCTCGGTGCCGGCATGGCCGCCGCCGACCACGATGACGTCAAAGGAGTGGGAGAAGCGCATCGCTCCTATTGTGAGGCCGAGCGCGGATGCGATCAAAACGAATAGACGAGATTGACGGTCTCCACCGAATCGAGCTTCTTCAAACCCGCTGGCGGCTTGCTGTTGTCCTGCAGGCTGTAGCCGACGCTCAGCGCCAGCCTGTCGGACATTTTCACCGCGAGCGCGAGCACGTTCGTGATCAGCGTGTCGCTCGAGCCCGATTCCACCAGCAGCTTGTCGCTCAGGGTCGTGCTCGCCGTCAGCATCTGCGAGTAATCCAGCCCAGCCGTGAGGATTGCATTGCTGTTGGAGGGCAGCAAGGTTCGGGAGGTCACTTCGCCGGCACCGTTCTTGGTCAAGCTCTCGAGCCTCGAATCGCGGTAACCGACGCCGACCTGGCCGCTGAGCTTCGTAGTGCTGTCGTCGATGATCTTGTACCCGAGGCCCACAGCGCCGCTGGCCTGGAACTGGAAGCCGCTGAACAGGTCATGCTCATAGCGCAGCGACCCGAATCCAAACACTTTGGTGTTGATGGCGTAGTTAGACTGCCACCCGGCGTCCCAGCGCTCGGCGCTCGTGATGTCGGCACTCCGGCTGTACAGGCCGCTGAAATGCAATGTGTGCCGCCACGGGTCCTCCATCAATGCCATGTCGATCGCGGCATTGAGCGCCTTGGCATTCGTATTGCCCTGAGTGCCGACGAATCCGGCCTGCCCCTTGCCGGTCCAGATACCTTCAGGCGGCGCAGGCGCATCGGCCCAGGCGGTGACCACGGGTAGAGCGGTGATCAGGGAGAAAAAAATCGTGCGATAGCGAATCATATCGATCCTTCGTATCGAGGCGAATCCCCTGACCATGCTACCCGCGATCGTACCGCGGTCGCGGTCCAGGGGGACCATTGTGACTGCTGAGGCCGTGCGACGTGGTTCTATTTCCCGATGCAGAACGAGGCAAAAATACGTCCCAGCAGATCTTCGGTGGTGTATTCACCGGTGATCTCGCCAAGAACGCGTTGCGCCAGGCGCAGATCCTCGGCTATGAGTTCCGCTCCGCGCCGCTGCGCGAGGGCGGCCCCGGCGCTATCGACATGGCGGCGGACCTGCTGCAGCGCCTCGACGTGGCGCGCGCGTGCGGACAGCAGGCCGGAGGCGGCGTCCTGGAAGCCGACGCAGGTCTTGAGGTGCTGACGCAAACGATCGACGCCTGCGCCGGTTTTCGCCGAGAGGGTCAAGCGCAAGGGGGCGCCATCGACCGCGAGGCCGGCCGCAGCGGTGCGCTCCTGCCGCGCCAGCGAGTCCGCAACGGAATCTGCTCCGCCGCCAATGAGATCCGCCTTTTTGCCGCTAACGAGGTCGGCCTTGTTGAACAGCAGCGTCACCGGCACCGCGGGCGGCAGCCGTGCGCGCTGTGCGTCGAAGGCGAGCGCCTGCGGGTCCTGCACGGCATCGATCACGAACAGGATGCGGTCGGCGCGCGCCATCTGCGCCTCCGCTCGGCGGATTCCCTCCGCTTCGATTTCATCGCCTGCGAGGCGCAGGCCCGCGGTATCGATTAGATGCAGCGGCATACCATCCAGATGGATGCGCTCGCGCAGCAGATCGCGCGTCGTGCCCGGGAGCGGCGTGACGATCGCCGCCTCGTGGCCGGCCAGGCAGTTCAGCAGCGTCGATTTGCCGGCGTTGGGCGGCCCCGCGATGACGACCGTCATGCCTTCGGTCAGTAGCCGTCCCTGCCGGCTCGACGCCAGCAGCGCCTCGAGTTGCGCGCTCGCGTCGGTCAGGCGGCCGGCGAGCGTCCGATCGGAGAGGAAATCGATGTCCTCGTCGCTGAAGTCGATCGTGGCTTCGACATAGGCGCGAATGAAGGCGAGCGATTCGGCCAGCTGGCGCACACGGGTGGAGAACTCGCCGGCGAGCGAGCGCAGAGCCGCGTGCGCCGCCGCCTCGGAGCTCGCATCGATCAAGTCCGCGACGGCTTCCGCTTGCGCCAGGTCGAGCTTGCCGTTCAAGTATGCGCGCTGCGTGAACTCTCCGGGCCGCGCGCGCCGGCAGCCGAGCTCGAGCGCGCGCCGGATCAACGCCTCGACCGACACCGGGCCGCCGTGCCCTTGCAGCTCGAGCACGTGCTCGCCGGTATAGGAACTCGGCGCGGGAAAATATAATGCGAGGCCACTGTCGAGCGCGCGCCCGTTGCCGTCACGGAAGATGCCGGCCGTGGCAACTCGCGGCTGCGGCGCGCGCCCGAGCAGGCTCCGGGCTATCTGCGGCGCTGCCGCACCCGAGATACGCACGATGGCGACCGCGCCGCGACCGGGCGCGGTCGCGGCAGCCACGATGGTATCGGTTCCGATACCCGCATCCACCGCGGTTGCACCTTGCGCAGCCGGCCTCAGCTGCGCGTGCGCGCAGCTGAGCCCGCGATACGGCGATTGATATGCCATTGCTGCAAAATCCCCAGCAGCGTGCTCGTCACCCAGTACAGCACCAGGCCCGCAGGGAAGAACGCGAACATCACCGACATCGCGATCGGCATGAACATCATGATTTTCTGCTGCGCCGGATCACCCATCTGCGGATTGAGCTTAAACTGCAGGAAGTTCGCGCCCGCCATGACCGCCGGCAGGATGAAGTACGGATCGCGCGATGACAGATCGGTGATCCAGCCGATGAATGGGGCCTGGCGGATCTCGACGCTGTCGCGCAGCACCCAGTAGAACGCGAGCAGCACGGGCATCTGAATCAGCATCGGCAGGCAGCCGGCGAGCGGATTGATCTTCTCGCGCTGATACAATTCCATCATCCCGCGATTGAGCTTCTCGCGATCGTCCTTGTAGGTCTCGCGCAGATTGTTCATGCGCGGCCCCAGCTCCTTCATCTTCGCCATGGATCGGCCGCTGATTTCCAACAGCGGATAGAACAGCAGCTTCAGCAGGAAGGTGACGATGATGATGGCGAAACCCCAGTTGCCGACCAGCGAGTGCACGCGCTCGAGCAGCCAGAACAACGGCTTCGCCAACAGCGCGAGCCGGCCATAGTCGGTGACCAGCTCCAGGCGCGGCCCGGCTTGCTCGAGCTGCGCCTGAAGCTTCGGGCCTACGAATAGAGTTTCCTTGACCGTGGTGCCGGCGCCAGGCGCGACGGTTTGACTCGGCCCGGTCGCCGACAGGAGAAATTGATTGCCCTGCGATTTGAGCTCGTAACGGTAGGGCGTGTCGCCGCCGGGCACGTCTGCGGCCACGAAGTGATACTGCAGCGCTGCGATCCAGCCGCCGTGCACGTCCTGATTGAGCGTTGCGCCCTTGGCAAAGTTGAGCTTCTGATAGCGCGTACCGTCGTAGATCGCCGGCCCCTTGAAGGCATAGCTGTCGACGTGAAACATGGAGGTCTCGACCGGCGGATTATTGCGCAGTATTTGCGTATAGGGCGCAAAGCTCCACGGCGTCTGCGCCCCATTGTCGATCCGGTACTCGAGACCGATCGCATATTCTCCGCGGCGAAAGCTGAACGTCTTCGTCACCGTGACGCCGTGACCATCCGTCCAGGTGAGCGGCACCTGCAGTTCATTGCTGGCAGCATCGAGACGCGCTTCCTGCTGCCGCGCGTGATAGACCGCCAGGTGCGTCGGTGCTTCCTCCCCAGGCGCACCAGCCAACCCACTCTGCAGCACGAACAGCGATTCCGGCCCATCGCGGTTCAGCAGCCGGACGGGCACATTCGGCTG
>JBIODE010000092.1:0-4725 GCA_044440325.1 Steroidobacterales bacterium | reverse complement strand
CCGATGATGTCCGCGGGCAGCATGTCGCTGGTGAACTGCACGCGCGTCCATTCGAGCCCGAGCACGCGCGCAAGGGTGTGCGCGAGCGTGGTCTTGCCGACGCCGGGCACGTCTTCGATCAACAGATGTCCGCGGGCGAGCAGGCACGCCAGGCACAGCCGGATCTGCTCGGGCTTGCCGAGGATAATCCGCTCGATGGCCGACAGGGCCTCGGGGATGCGGCTCACGCGCGCTCGCCTCCGGCGAGCCCGAGTGCCTGTACCTGCGCAATCTGATGCGCAATGGCCCCGGCGCTGCGCTCGAACTCCGCCAGCCGCGCGCGCTCCTGCTCGACGACCTCCGCCGGCGCGTTGCGCACGAAACTGTCATTGGCCAGTTTGCTGCGCGCCTTGCCGAGCTCCTGCCGGACCTTCTGCAGCCGCTTGTCGAGCCGCAGCAGCTCGCTCGCCGGCTCGATCAGGCCGGCCATCGGCACGAGCAGCGTGAGTTCGCCGAGCAGCGCGGACGCGGCCGGCGGCGGCCGCTCGGCCGGCCCCAGCGCGCGCAGATCACCGAGCCCCGCCAACCGCATCAGCAAGATGCGATGGCGCTCGGCCAGCGCGAGGTCCTCCGCCGTGGCGTGCTGCAGCACCACCGGCAGGGCGCGCGCCGGGCTAATGTCCATTTCCCCGCGGATCTGGCGGATGCCGAGCACGAAGTGCATCACCCACTGCAGCTCGCGCTCGGCCTGCGGATCGGCCGCGAACGCGCTCGCCGCGGGCCACGGGGCCAGCATGATGCTCGGTGAGGTTGCGGCGACCCGCGGCGCGAGCCGCAGCCAGATCTCCTCGGTGATGAACGGCATCAGCGGATGGAGAGCGCGCAGCAGCGCTTCGAGCACTTCGATGAGCGTGCGGCGCGCCGCACGCGCCGCGGCCGTGTCCGCGATTTCGGCCGCCGGCGCATCGGTGGACGCTGGCGGGGCCTCCGGCTGCAGCACCGGCTTGACGATCTCGAGGTACCAGTCGCAGAACTCGTACCAGGTGAATGCGTGCAACGCGCTCGCGGCATAGTCGAAGCGATAGTCGCGGAACGCGCCGTCGACCGCTTCGATGGTGGTGCGCAGGCGCGAGCGTATCCAGCGATCGGCGGCGGAGTAGGCCGGCTCGGTCGGGTCCGGCAACGGTGCCCCCTCGAGCGCCAGCAACACGAAACGGGCGGCATTCCACAGCTTGTTGCAGAAGTTGCGGTAGCCGGCGACGCGCGCAAGGTCGAAGCTGATGTCGCGGCTCTGGGTCGCAAGCGAAGCGAAGGTGAAGCGCAGCGCGTCGGTGCCGTAGGCCGCGATACCCTGCGGGAACTGTTTGCGGGTGGTTTTCTCGATCGCCGCCGCCAGATGCGGCTGCATCAGCCCGGTGGTGCGTTTGGCCACCAGACTCTCGAGATCGATGCCGTCGACGATGTCCAGCGGGTCGATGACATTGCCTTTGGACTTGGACATTTTCTGCCCTTCGGCATCGCGGATCAGACCGTGCACGTACACTTCGCGAAACGGCACGTCGTCCATGAATTTCAGGCCGAACATGATCATGCGCGCGACCCAGAAAAAAATAATATCGAAACCGGTCACGAGCACACTGCTCGGATAGAAGCGCCGCAGCTCGGGCGTTTGCTGTGGCCAATCCAGCGTCGAGAACGGCCACAGTGCGGAGGAGAACCAGGTATCGAGCACGTCCTCGTCCTGCCGCAGCACGATCTCGCGGCCGAGCTTCGCGCGCGCCTGCGCCTGTGCCTCGGCGGCGCTGCGTGCGACGTAGATGTTGCCGGCGTCGTCGTACCAGGCCGGGATGCGATGGCCCCACCAGAGCTGACGGCTGATGCACCAATCCTGGATATTGCGCATCCACTGGAAGTAGGTCTTGTCCCAATGGTCGGGAATGAAGCGGATGCGCCCGCTCTCGACCGCCGCGATGGCCGGTGCGGCCAGGGGTGCGATGCGCACGTACCACTGGTCGGTCAGATACGGCTCGATCACGGCACCGCTGCGGTCGCCGCGCGGAACCATCAGCTTGTGCGGCTCGGTGCTTTCGAGCAACCCGCCGGCCTGCAGCGCGGCGACGACCAGTGCGCGCGCGTCGAATCGATCGAGACCGCGAAAATCCGCCGGCGCATTGTCGTTGAGTCGCGCATCGGCAGTGAAGATGTTGATCAACGGCAGGTGGTGGCGTTGGCCCACCGCGTAATCGTTGAAATCGTGCGCCGGCGTGATCTTGACGCAGCCGGTGCCGAAGGCCGGATCGACATAGCTGTCGGCGATGATCGGGATCAGCCGCCCGGCCAGCGGCAATCGCAGCTGCTGACCGATCAGATGCCGATAGCGCTCATCATCGGGATTCACGGCGACGGCGGTATCACCGAACATCGTTTCCGGGCGCGTGGTGGCGACCACGACATGGCCGCCGCCGGCGGCGAGCGGATAGCGCAGCCGCCAGAGACTGCCGTCCTCCTGCTCCGCGAGCACCTCCAGGTCCGACAGCGCAGTGCGCAGCACCGGATCCCAGTTCACCAGACGCTGGCCGCGGTACACGAGGCCCTCTTCATACAGGCGCACGAACACCTCGAGTACCGCGCGCGACCGTCCCGCATCCAGCGTGAAGCGATCGCGCGACCAGTCCACGGAGGCGCCGAGCCGACGCATCTGCCGCGCGATCGTGCCGCCCGACTGCTCCTTCCACTGCCACACGCGTGCGACAAAGGCTTCGCGCGACAGTGCGCTGCGCTGCGTACCCTCGGCGTTGAGCTGGCGCTCGACCACCATTTGCGTGGGGATGCCGGCATGGTCGGTGCCGGGTTGCCACAGCGTCGACTCGCCGCGCATGCGGTGATAGCGCGTGAGCGCATCCATGATCGTGTCTTGAAACGCGTGACCCATGTGCAGCGTGCCGGTCACGTTCGGCGGCGGAATCATGATGCAGTAGGCACCGGTACCGGCGCGCGGCGCGAACCAGCCCGATGACTCCCAGCGCTGATACAGGCGCTGCTCGATCTGGGCGGGCGCATAGACCTTGTCCATCAGATCCCGTCCCCGCCGCGGCTCATGTCGTGCGTCTGTGGCTCGAGCTTGAGTTCGCGGTAGCGCCGAAAGCGCGTGCGTCCGCCGCGCCGCCGCTCCTCGTCCGCGTCGATCACTTCAATCACGCGCTGCGCGAGGGCTGCGGCGGGCGGCACTTCGGTGCCGAGGTTGATCAGCAGCTGGAAACTCTGTTCCGGCGCGCGCTCGCAGCTCAGCAGCACCGGTGTGTCTCGCCATTGCGAGGCCGTCTGGAACACCTCGTGGGGCACGAAGCTGCGGTCGGCGAAGGTCCACAGCAGCTCGTCGAAGGCTTGCAGCTGCGTGTCGTCGTCGAGCCATACCAGCACGCTCTGGCCGGCCAGTTGGGCCTTCTCCGCGATGCGGCAGGCGAACTTCAGCCGCTCGCGTGCCTCCGTCCCGCCGAGGACATAGAAATCGACACTCTGCATCAACCCATGGTGCTCCGTTCAACCGCCGGCGCGACGCATCAGGAAGTCCGTCAGCAGCGACAGCGGCCGGCCGGTAGCGCCCTTGGCGGTGCCGGAGACATAGGCCGTGCCGGCAATGTCCAGGTGCGCCCATTTCAGACCCTGCGTGAATTTGCCGAGGAAGGCCGCGGCAGTGATCGCGCCGCCGTCGCGGCCCGCGACGTTGGCGAAGTCGGCGAAATTACTCTTGAGCTGCTCGCCGTATTCCTCGGTCAGCGGCAGCTGCCAGGCACGATCGTCGACGCGCATGCCGGCATCCACCAGCTCGCGCGCGAGCGCATTGTCATTGGCCATGACGCCGCTGTGGTGTTGTCCGAGCGCGACCACGCAGGCGCCGGTCAGGGTCGCAAAATCGATCACCGCAGCCGGGTCGAAGCGGCGTGCGTAATGGAGCGCGTCGCACAAACTCAGGCGGCCTTCGGCATCGGTGTTGAGGATCTCGACCGTCAGGCCGGCAGCGCTGGTGACGATATCGCCGGGTTTGATCGCGCGCCCGCTCGGCATGTTCTCGCAGGCCGGCACCAGGCCGACGATGTTGAGCCGCAACGACAGCCGCGCGGCGAAGTCGAGCGCGGCGAACACCGTGGCAGCACCGCACATGTCGAACTTCATCTCGTCCATCGCCGGCGGTTCCTTGAGCGAAATGCCGCCGGAGTCGAAAGTGACGCCTTTGCCGACCAGCACCAGCGGCGCTTGCGAGGGGCGCGCACCGCGATACTCGAGCACGATGAAGCGCGGCGGCTCGTCACTGCCGCGCGTCACGGCGAGAAAACAGCCCATCTTCTGGCGCCGGATCGCGGCCTCGTCGAGCACCCGCACGCGCAGCCGCCGTTGTGACTGCGCCATCGCACGGGCCTGGGCGGCCAGATAGCGAGGCGTGCAGACATTGCTGGGCAGGTTGGCAAGATCGCGCAGCAGCCGCGCGCTCTCGGTGAGCGCCGCGCCGCAGGCGAGCCCACGGCGCGTGGCCGCGAGCGCCGTGGCCGCGACCGGTCCCGCCAGGATGCGCGCCAGCGCCGGCGGCCGCGGGTTACGCGCGGACTTCAAGTCGTTGACCCGGTATAGGCTGGCGCCGGTGATCTCGGCGACGGCGCGGCCAAAATAGTAATCGTCCAGCTCGCCCGCCGGCGGCCGTTCAAGCGCGATTGCCGCGGAATTGCAGCGCGTGCGCGCCAGCGCGGCAAT
>JBIODE010000091.1:0-4727 GCA_044440325.1 Steroidobacterales bacterium | reverse complement strand
GACGAAACCGGCGAGTTTTGCCGTAAGCCGGGCGCGATAGGTTGGGCTCGACCATACATCCCCGACCGGGATGTGCAGCTTGCGCAAAGCTTCGCCCATCGCCTGCGCCTGGCTGCGGCCCTGGTCGTCGAGTTGCCGTTCGAGCTGGGTATTGTCAGGGTCCGCGGCGCTCTTGTCGGGCAGCGTGCGCGGGGAGCTGGCGTGGCGCATCACCAGCACGTAACCGCCCCGGCGCAGAGCGCTGAGCAACGCCGCGCCGCCGAGCGCCTGGCCGGGCACGTCCGCCCGCAGTGCGTTGGTGTCGCGCACCACGGTCTGAGCGTCCAGCGGCGAGAACACCGCCAAGCTCAGCAACAGCGCGGCCCATCGCAGCCAGGTCTGCCGATCAATCGAAGGGAAGCGGCGCATCGGCGGTTAAATCCTTGATCTGCTTGGCTCCGCACATTATAAGGCCAGCGCCGTCTTTGACGCCCCACCAGCGTGCGCCTACACTCTCCACCATGAGCGAAACGGCTACAGTCAGCGTCAATGAGAGCGAGTTTGCCCCCTTGGTCTTTACCGATGCGGCAGCGCGCAAAGTGGGTCAGCTGATCGAGGGCGAGGGCAATCCGAATCTCATGCTGCGCGTGTTCGTGCAGGGCGGCGGTTGCTCCGGGCTGCAATATGGCTTCGAGTTCGACGAGCAGACTCAGGACGGCGATACCTGCGTCGAGAACCAGGGCGTCAAGCTGCTGATCGATCCCATGAGTGTGCAGTATCTGAGCGGCGCCGAGATCGATTTCCGCGAAGGTCTGGACGGCGCCCAGTTCGTCATCCGCAATCCGAACGCAACTACGACCTGCGGATGCGGCTCCTCGTTTACCGCCTGATCAACGCTCGACGCCGTCCGCCAACTGCGTGTCCATGAGCCGCGCGGGACGCGCGATCCCCGAGGTCATCGCCGCCGTCGATCTCGGCTCCAACAGCTTTCACATGGTGGTCGCGCGTTATTCGCACGGCCAGCTGGTGATCGTCGATCGCCTGCGTGAGATGGTGCGGCTTGCCGCTGGCGTGGGCGAGGACGGTCGCTTCGACAAGGAGGTTGCTGCGCGTGCGCTCGCCTGCCTCGAGCGCTTCGGCCAACGATTGCGCGACATGCACGCGCGCAGCGTGCGCGTGGTCGGCACCAATGCGCTGCGTATCGCGCGGCGCAAGCAGGCGTTCCTCGAACGCGCGCGCGAGGCTCTGGGGTTTCCGATCGAAATTGTGTCCGGTATGGAAGAGGCGCGGCTGATCTACTCCGGCGTCGCGCATAACCTGCCGAACGAGCCCGGACGGCGACTGGTGGTCGATATCGGCGGCGGCAGCACCGAGTTGATCATCGGCGAGGGCTATGAGCCGCTCGAACTCGAGAGTCTGCAGATCGGCTGCGTCGGGCTGAGTCAGCGCTTCTTCGGCGACGGCCGCCTCTCGGCCAAGCGCATCGAGCGTGCGCGGCTTGCGGCGCGGCTCGAGCTCGAACCGATTCAGCAGGCGTTCGTGCGCCGCGGCTGGGAGCGCGCTGTCGGCAGCTCCGGTTCGGTGCGCGCGATCGGTGAGAGCATTCGCGAGCTCGATCCGACCGCCAATGCCATTACGCCGCAGGGACTCAGGCGTCTGCTCGCACGGCTGGAGCAGGCCAGCCACCTGCGCGAGCTGCGGCTCGACGCCGTCACCGACGAGCGTCGGCCGGTGTTTCCCGGCGCGGTCGCGATCCTGGTGGAAATCATCGATGCGCTCGGTATCGCGCAGATGCGCCAGGCCGAGGGCGCGCTGCGGGATGGGTTGCTCTACGACATGGTGGGACGGCTGACCGACGAGGACGCGCGCGACCGCACCGTCGGCTCGATGCAGCGGCGCTATCACGTCGATCTCGATCAGGGTGCGCGCGTCGAGGCGACAGTACTGCATTTTCTCGAGCTGGTGAAGGACGCGTGGTCGTTGAGCGATCCGCTGGCCGAGCTTGCGCTCAAGTGGGCGGCGCGCCTGCACGAGATCGGGCTCGACGTGGCGCACAGCGGCTATCACCGCCACGGCGCATATCTGCTGGAGAACGCCGACATGCCGGGCTTTGCGCGCGAAGAACAGCTGCTGCTGGCGCGGTTGGTCGGCACCCACCGACGCAAGCTGTCGCTGGTTGGGCTGGAGGAATTGATCCCACCCTGGGACCGCCTCGCCATCTACTTGATCGTGCTGCTGCGGTTGGCGGTGCTGCTACACCGCGGACGCGGCACCGCGGCGCTGCCGAACATCGAGTTCGCCGCGCGGACGCGCGCGCTGGAATTGAAGTTTCCGGCACGCTGGCTGCGCGATCATCCGCTGACGGTGGAGGATTTGCAGCTCGAAGTCGGCTACTTGCGCAGCTGGGCCTTCAGGTTGCGGGTGTTCTCCGGCAGCCGCGGCTGAGGTACCGAACGAAGACGCTAAGCTCCGGGCCCGGGCGCGGCGGTGTAGTGCGCCAGCAGTTGCGCCTGCGCATCGCAGCCTTCGGCCGAGCCGGCGGCAACGCGCGTATAGGTGCCGTCCGACTGCAGCAACCATGCGTCCATGTTGTCCTGCAGATAGACATCGAGATCGGCGCGAATACGCTCGCGCAGCTTCGGCTGCAGGATCGGAAATGCGATTTCGACGCGGCGGAAGAAGTTGCGCTCCATCCAATCGGCGCTCGAGAGGTAGAGCTCGCTGTCGCCGCCGTTTTCGAACCAGTAGCAGCGCGAGTGCTCGAGAAACCGGCCGATGATCGAGCGCACGCTGATGTTGTCCGAGATGCCGGGCACGCCGGGACGCAAAGCGCACACGCCGCGCACGATCAGGTCGATCTTCACGCCGGCGCGCGAGGCGCGATAGAGCGTCTCGATGGTCTGCGGATCAACCAGTGCATTGAGCTTGGCGATGATCCGGGCCGGCCGGCCGGCCATCGCATGCGCACCTTCGCGCTCGATCATCGCGAGCACGGCCTCGTGCAGGTGAAACGGCGACTGCAGCAGCCGCCGCAGCCGCGGGGTGCGGGTCAGGCTCGTGAGCTGCAGGAATATCTCGTGAACGTCGGCGCCGATGTTCTCGTCACAGGTGAACAGGCCGTAGTCGGTGTACGTGCGCGCCGTGCGCGGGTGGTAGTTACCGGTGCCGAGATGGCAGTAACGGCGGATGCCTTCGGCCTCGCGCCGCACGATCAATATCATTTTGGCGTGGGTCTTGTAACCGACGACGCCGTACATCACGTGCGCGCCGGCCTCCTGCAGGCGCGTGGACAACTCGATGTTGGCCTCTTCGTCGAAGCGCGCGCGCAGCTCGATGATGACGGTGACGTCCTTGCCGGCCATGGCGGCGGCCACCAGCGCATCGACGATCGGTGAGTTGTCGCCGGTGCGATAGAGGGTTTGTTTGATCGCGAGCACGCCGGGATCGACGGCCGCCTGGCGCAGCAGATCCATCACCGGTCCGAAGCTGCGGTACGGGTGATGCAGCAGCACATCCCGCTGGCGGATCGCGGCAAACAGGTCGGTGGCGCCGACCAGGCGTGCCGGCAGGCCCGGGGTAAATTGCGGGTACTTCAGGTCGGCGCGCTGGACCAGATCGTAGATGGCCGAGAAGCGATTGAGATTCACGGGGCCGGGCACGCGGTAGCAGTCGAGCTGCGACAGGGCGAAGTGCTTCAACAGGAACGCGACCATGTCCGCGGGGCAGTCGATCGCCGTTTCCAGGCGTACGGCCGCGCCATAGCGGCGTTGTGCGAGCTCGCCTTCGAGCGCGCGGCGCAGATCGTCGACCTCCTCGTCGTCGACAAACAGGTCG
The DNA here is from genome assembly GCA_044440325.1 of Steroidobacterales bacterium. Taxonomy (GTDB): domain Bacteria; phylum Pseudomonadota; class Gammaproteobacteria; order Steroidobacterales; family Steroidobacteraceae; genus FEN-1191. Next base: position 914 of record JBIODE010000091.1, on the reverse strand, counting down.
CTGTTGCGCGTCAGCCGAAATTGATAGCAGCCGAGAACTTCCATGCCTTCGAACAGCCGCGCGACACAGGCTTCGACGATGGTCGAGAGGGCGACAAAGCGACGCTGGCCGTCGCCGTCGGGCAGCGGCACGATGCGCGGTAGCGAGCGCGGCGCCTGCAGGATCGCGAATTCACTGTCGCGGCCGTAGGCGTCCTTGCCGGACAGGTGCACGATGAAATTGAGACTCTTGTTCTGAATGCGCGGAAATGGCCGGGCGGGATCCAACCCCAAGGGGCTGAGTACCGGCTCGACCTCGACCGCAAAATGATGCTCGATCCACGCACGCGCGGGCGCATCCCATTCGTCCTGCGAGAGCAGTTCGATGCCGGCATTGGCAAGCGCCGGCAGCAATACACCGTTCAAACAGGCGTACTGGTCGTGCACCAGCCGTGTCGCGCGCACGTGGATCGATGCGAGCTGTTCGGCGATCGCGAGCCCATCAGGACCGATCTGCGCCGAACCGAGCTCCAGCAGCTGCTTGAGCCCGGCAACGCGGATTTCGAAGAACTCGTCGAGATTGCTCGAGGAAATGCAGAGAAAACGCAACCGCTCGAGCAGGGGTATGCGCGCGTCGAGGCTCTGTGCGAGCACGCGCTGGTTGAACTCCAGCGACGAGAGCTCGCGATTGATGAAATTCTGCGGCAATTTGAGAACGGGTTGATCCACTGGAACTCTCGTGTTCTTACGTCGTAGCTGTAGTGTTGAGGCGCATCTGCTATAGCGGGCTGCCCCGGTACAGGCCGCCGAGCGGCACGGCATGGCGCGCACCCGTGACCGATGGAATGTTGCCCGGAAGACCACTCAGGAATTGATGCGCGAGCCAGGCAAACCCGGCCGCCTCCACGTGTTCGGGAGCGATGCCGTGCTCGGCGG
>JBIODE010000090.1:0-4803 GCA_044440325.1 Steroidobacterales bacterium | reverse complement strand
TGCGCAGCGCCTCGATCGCCAAGCTCTGCATCATCGTTGGCACGTTGCCTGCCCAGCGGCTGGCTGAGTAGTAGTCCAGCCGCCCGCCGGGCTGCAGCAGGGCGATCTCATCGGAGCCGAGACCGGCAAAGGCTTCCGGTCGCGACACCGCGAGCGTCGGCAAGTGCCCGGAAGCTGCGGCGGTTGCGGGTGGCGCGGCGGGGGCCGCCGGCGCAGCCGCGACTGCGCGTAATGTGTAGAGCTGCGTCGGCGGCGCGCCGCTCTTGAATAGGCCCGCGCAACCTGTAAGCGCGAGTGCACACGCATACGTCATGGCTACGGCGCTGGCGTTCTTCATCGTGGAATCTCCACGCCGCCGGGAGACGGCTGGTAGAGGAGGCGGGAGGGATCGTCACGCAGACTGCGCGAAAGCTCGCGGATCTCCTGCGCCGCCTGCCGGCTGTCACGCACCAGAGCCTCGATCTGCGGCCCGGTCTGGCGGATGAAGCCACCGAGCTCGGTGCGATTCTCGGCGACGAAGGCATTGAGTTGCGCACTGGTCTGCGCCAGGTTGTCGGTCGTGGTGGCGAGCTGGCGCATCGCCGCCGCCACCTCGGGGGCGCCAGTGCGCGTCATCGCGTGCAGATCCACGATCACCTCATGCGCCTCGTTAACCGCCGTGCGTACCGCCTCGAGCAGCGCCGTGAGCTTGTCCGCCGAGGCCGGCAGGGTGGCGCTGGCGCGCTCGACATTGCCGACGGCGCGCAGGATCGAGGCGATATCCTTATCCGAGAATATCTTCAATGCCTGCCCGACCAGCTCGTTTACGCGCACGACCATATCGGGCAGGCTGCTCAGAAAGACATCGAAATCCGAATGCACCGATCGGATCACCGGATAGCGCTCACTCGGCACGGCTTCGAGCACGCGCCGGCCCGCCGGCCCGTCGCGCAGCTGCTGCAAGTCGATGTACAGAAGGCCGGTGACGCCTTGGAGAGAGAGCTGCGCGACAGTGCGATCCGAGATCGGCGTGGTTGCATCGATGTCGGCGATCACCTGTACGCGGTCGGCCGCGCGGGCGTCGATGCGGATCCGTAGCACGCGCCCGACGTTTACGCCGAGGTAGCGCACCGGCCCGCCCTCCGACAGGCCGCTGACGCTGCCGTCGAAGTAGATTTCATAGCGCGTGTAGTCGCGGTGCTCGCGACTGCCCGAGTACCAGTAGACAAACAGCCCGGCCATGAGAATCACGAGCAGCACGAAGCTGCCGACCGCGACATAGTTCGCCTCACGTTCCACGCTGGCCTCCGCGGCGACGCGCGCGCTCGCCCTGAAAATATGCCTTGATCCACGGATGCGGATTGGTGGTGATCCGTTCCAGTGTATCGCTGATCATACGGCCATCGACGATGACGCCCACCCGGTTGCAGGTGCGAAAGATAGTATCCAGATCATGCGTGATCATTACCACCGTCAGGCGCAGCTCCCGCTGCAGGTAGATCAGCAGTTCATCGAAGGCCGCGGCACTGATCGGATCCAGCCCCGAAGTGGGCTCGTCCAGGAACAGCAGCTGCGGATCGAGCGCCAGCGCGCGCGCCAGCGCCGCGCGTTTGATCATGCCGCCGGACAGCTGTGCCGGATATTTGGCCGCAGCATCGGGCGGCAGGCCCACCAGCTGCACTTTCAACAACGCCAGCTCCTCGAACGCCATCGCGGGCAACTGCAGGTGTTCGAGCATCGGCAGCTGCACATTCTGCCGCACGGTCAAGGCAGAAAAGAGCGCGCCCGCCTGAAAGGTCACGCCATAGCTGGCCTTGAGCGTGCGCAGCTCGGCCGCGTCCAGCCGGCTTAAATCGCGCTGGTCGAATTTCACCGTGCCGGCGTCCGGCCGTCGCAATCCCAGGATGGTCCGCAGCAGCACCGACTTGCCCGCACCGGAGCCGCCGACAATGCCGAAGACCTCGCCTTCGAACACGTCCATGTCGAGGTCCTTGTGCACGGTCTGGGCGCCGAAGCGATTGACGAGCCCGCGCACTTCGAGCAGCTGCCGGGTCATACGTCCAGCTCCATGAACAGCACGGCGAATAGCGCGTCGGCGAGTATTACGAAAAAGATCGACTGCACCACGGCAAGCGTGGTCAGGCGACCGAGGTCGCGCGATGAGCCACGCACTTGCATCCCGCAATGGCAGCCCGCCAGGGCGATCAGCACCGCGAACACCGGCGCTTTCAGGATGCCGACCCAGAAGGTGGTCGAGGCAATCGATTCCTGAACGCGATTGAGGTACTGCGTCAAGGGCATATCCAGCAGCGCATGACAGAGCAAACCGCCCCCGACCAGGCCGACGCCATCGGCGAGTACCGCCAGCAGCGGCAGCGCGATCAGCAAGCCGAGCAGGCGCGGGACCACCAGTACCTCGATCGGATCGAGGCCGATCGCGAGCAGTGCATCGATCTCCTCATTGAGCCGCATCGAACCGATCTCGGCGGCAAACGCGCTGCCGGAGCGGCCCGCGACGATGATCGCCGTCAGCAGCACGCCGAGCTCGCGCAACACGCCAACGGTCACGAGGTCGACGACGAAGATGTCGGCGCCGAACTTGCGCAATTGCTGCGCCCCCATATAGGCCAGGATCACGCTGATCAGGAACGCGATCAGCGACACGATCGGAATCGCCGTAAAACCGGTGTCATACACATGGCGGGCGATCGAAGTCGGCCGCAGGCGGCGCAGGTTCACGCACGAGCGTGCGCAGGTCAGGCTGACGCGGCCGAAGAAATCGAGACCGTCGGACAGGCTGCGCCAGCTGCGCACGGCATGCCGTCCCACGCTCTCGACCGCCTGCGCGGCGGGATCAAACGGCACGATTTCCGGCGCGCCCGGCTGCGGCACGCGCTCGAGCGTGTGCTCGAGCAGGGTCAAAGCCTCGGGTGATGCCCCGATGAAATTCGCTTCGACCTGCCGCGCACGTAATTGTGCGAGGAAATGACGCAGCAGCCAGGCCCCGGCGAGATCGAACCGTGCGTCAGCGGCGTCGATTGCCAGACGCTGGCCGTCGCCCAAGTTCGCCGCGGCGAGCTCCGCTTCAATTGCACGCAGCTGTGCCGCCCGCCACTCGCCATGCAACACGAGCTCGAAGCCTCCCTCATCGTTGCGGCGCGCTTCGACGTGCGGCATGTCCGGAGTGCTGGCTACGGCAGGGTCTTATGCGTGCCGTCGCACAATGGCGCCTTCGAGGAGCGCTTGCAGCCGCAAAAATAGACCCGGCCCGATTGTGCGGGGGTATATAGCATCGGTGCAAAATTGCCGCCACGGTGCGAGCCGTCGCAAAACGGCTGCTGCGCGGACCGGCCGCAGGCACACCAGTAATAAGTCTTGCCGGCCTCGACCTCGACGGCCAGAGGGCCGCGCGTTGCAATCACCGGATCGGGCGCGGCCGGATCGGACATGGTGCTCCCTTTCAGTTCGTTCCGGCGCCGATGCTAGCAGGCGTTGCGGTCGGCTCCTAGCGTTTGCCGCGCCGGCGACCTCTCAAGAGTCGTCGCGCAAGCGTCGCAGGCGGATCGCCACCAACAGCATCAGCGCCGCGGCGATCAATCCGATCCAGAGTTGCGGACTTCCCAGCAGCACGCTGGGGTCGAACGGCTGCAGCAACAACCGGCCGCCGCCAGCGCCGCCGACCGGCCGCGTCATCACCTCGCCGATGCTGATATCGAACTGACGATTGAGGTGAAACGCCAGCCGCAGCAACTCGCTGAAGCCGCGTTGAACGATGCCACCGAAAAAATTGGTGCCCAGCAGCTGGCGTTCCAGCAATGCCAGCAGCACCGGCGGGATGAAGGCCCAGGCATAGACGGAGCGACGCGCCCATACCGATGCGAGCATCAGGTAGGCCGCGTACGGCGCATACCACAACAGCGCCGCAACCAGGCCGTACAACAGCACGCTCTGGACCTGCAACCACGTCGCCCAGTCCCAGCCGGGCAACGCATCGGCCGCCACTCCCACCCGAGCGCGCAGCCACAGCGCCGCCCCGACCGCCAGACTCGTGAATGCAATCACCAGATACGTGCCCAGCGGAAAGACGACCAGCCCGGCGATGAATTTGCTCAGCACCGTCAGGCGGTCGGATACCGGCATTGATTTCCAAAACAATATGCTGCGATCGCGGCGCTCGGCGTACAGGCAATCGAGGAAATAGGCCACGGCCAGAATGGCGGTGGCGATATAGAACGGCACCGATAGGCCCAGCATCAGCAGTGCCATCGGTGGCGGCCGCAGATCAACCGATCCGGGCGGCCCGGCAAAGCCGACGTCGATCTGAATCTCTCCCAGGAATACCGTGCCGATGATCAATACAGCGGCGATCGCGAGCGGGGTGATCCAAAGCCCGCGGTGCTCCCAGAACTCACGCCTGATCAGGACGCCAAGCCTGCTCATGGGTGCTGCTCCTGCATCCTCGCTACGAACAGATCGGCGATGGTGGCGGTGCGCAGCTCACCCAGCCCCGCGAGCGCCTGGCGCTCGACGTTATCGAACAGCAGAATCTTGCGGCCGAAGACTTCGCGCTCGTGAATCGGCTGCAGCGCACGCGCCGTCTCGAGCCGGCCGGCGGCAACCGCGAGCTGGACATAGCGTTCGGACAGCGCCTCCACCGTACTGTCGAGGATGATGCGGCCGCGGTCGATGAACATGACGTCGGTCAGCAGATTCTCGACTTCCTCGACCTGATGCGTCGTCAGCAGGATCGTGCGCTCCTGGCTGAAATAATCGTTCAGCAGAGTGTCGTAGAAGTGACGTCGATACAGCAGATCGAGCCCGAGC
>JBIODE010000089.1:0-4935 GCA_044440325.1 Steroidobacterales bacterium | reverse complement strand
GCCCGCAACGGCGTAGAACGGCGGAATGCCAAGTGCGCAGCGCGGCTCGGCATGTGGTACGGCATCAGGGACCGTGCGCAGGTCGGTGATGTTCGCCGGTAGCGCGATGCGGATCGGCGGGGCGTGCGCGCAGCCGGCCAGCAGCAGCGCGAGCACGAGTGCGGCGCGACGCATCACGGTAGCGCGCGGCTCACGAGGCACCGTCCTCGAGAATCCTCGCTTTGAGGGTCTCGGCCAGATCGTGCACCGCCATCGCGTAGAGTGTGCTGCCGTTGTAGCGCGTGATCACGTAGAAGTTCTGGAAGCCGACGCGGTAGCTCATCGCGTCCTGCAGCGGTGCGCCCAGGAGTGCAGCCGGGGTGTCCGGCGGCAGCGAGGTATCGATGGTAAAGCCGCGCGTGCGCAAGCCGGCGATGGTCTCGGTCAGGGTGGCGCGATCGGGCGGCGTCGGGATGGGATCCGGCGGTGGCTGCGCTTCGGCGAGCACCGGCGCGCCGTACTGCCAACCGAACTGATGCAGGTAGTTGGCGGTGCTGGCGAAGATATCGGCCCAGTCGGTCCAGAGATCGAGGCGCGGCGCGCGCGATTCGCTCACAGCGTACTTGCGGTAACTCGAAGGCATGAATTGCAGCGCGCCCATCGCGCCGGCATACGAGCCGCGCAAGGTCAGCGCATCGAGCCCCTGCTCGCGCACCAGCAGCAGCCATTCGGTCAGTTCCTTGCGGAAGTAGTCGGCGCGCGGGGGATAGTCAAACGCCAGCGTACAGAGCGCGTCGAGCACACGGTAGCGGCCCGTGCTGCGCCCATACGCGGTCTCCACACCCAACAGCGCGACCAGGTATTCGGGCGCGACTGCGTATTTGATCGCAATCCGATCGAGCAATTCGCGGTGCTCGCGCCACAGCGCGACGCCCGCCTCGATGCGCGCTGGCGTCAGCATGCGCGCACGGTACTGCCACCACTGCAGCGTCTTCTCCGCCGGCTTGCTGATGCTCTCGATGATTTGCGGCTGCGGCACGGCGCCCTGCAGCAGCGCGGTGAGCTGGGCGCGGTCCATGCCCTGCTCATTCACGAGCGCATCAACATACGCGCGGATATCGGGCCGTGTCAGATCGAAATGGGTCGCTTCGGCGCTCGCGCGCCCGTCGGCTGCCGGCGCCGTGGCAGTCGCGGCGGCCACGCATAGCATCGATAGCAGTAGTGGTTTGGACAGCGTCCGCAGTCTGTGGATCATCCGCCCCCGACCGGTGCTCACGAGCCGACCAATTTGCGATGTGAGTACAGGCCCATGAGGATACCGAAGCCGGCGAGCAGCGTCACGACCGAGGTGCCGCCGTAACTGACCAGCGGCAGCGGCACGCCGACCACCGGCAAGAGTCCGCTGACCATGCCCGCATTGATGAAGACGTAGACGAAGAAGGTCAACCCTAAGCTCGAGGCCAGCAGCCGCGAGTAAGTGTCGTTGGTCTGGGTCGCCAGATACACCGAGCGCGAGACGATGAACAGATACAGCACGAGCAGCAGCCCCAGGCCGATCAGTCCGAACTCCTCACCGACGACGGCGAAGATGAAATCGGTCGAGCGTTCGGGCAGGAACTCGAGCTGCGCCTGGCTGCCGTTCATCCAGCCCTTGCCAAATACGCCGCCGGATCCCAGCGCGATCTGCGACTGGATGATGTGATAACCGGAGCCGAGCGGATCGGTCTGCGGATTGAGAAAAGTCAGCACGCGCTGGCGCTGATAGTCGTGCAGGAAGAATTTCCAGCCGATCACGGCCGCGCCGGCCCCGGCAAGCAGACCGCCGGCGATGACACGGAGCTGCAAACCGGCCATCAGCACCAGCAGCACGCCGCTGGCGGCGATCAGCGCCGCGGTGCCGAGATCGGGCTGGATCGCCACCAGCCCCGCGGGCAGCAGGATCATCGCCGCCAGGACCAGCAGCGACCTCCAGTCCGGCGGCAGCGGGCGTTCGTGCAAATACCAGGCGCCCAGCATCGGCACGGCGAGCTTCATGATCTCCGAAGGCTGAAAGCGGATCACTCCCAGATCGAGCCAGCGCTGCGCGCCCTTGCCGATATAACCGATCGCATCGACCACGACCAGCAGTAGTATCCCGACGATGTAGAGCCATGGCGAGAGTCGGCGCAAGAAATTCGGGCTCGCATGCGTGAGGGCGAGCATGGCCGCAGCGCCGAGGGCGAGTCGCATCAGCGTACGCAGGATCGTGTCGAGGCTCTGGCCCGAGGCGCTATAGAGGATGACGAGGCCGTACACCGCGAGCAGCGCAAGTCCGACCAACAAGGGACCGTCGAGATTCAACGCACTGAGCAGCCGTGCGGAGGCCGAGAGCGTGCGCCGCGTGCGCGCGAAGCCCACGTCCTCAATCACTGGCTTCACTCTCGGGGGTCGCCGCCGGCGTGCCGCCGTCGTACTGATGCAGCAGGTAGGCGTCCATCACCTTGCGCGCGATCGGAGCCGCGGCGCTGGCGCCAAAGCCGCCGTTCTCGACCAGCACGGCAATGGCGATGCGCGGCGCCTCCGCCGGCGCAAAGGCGATGAACCAGGCGTGGTCCTTGAGCCGCTCGGCGACTTTATCGGTCAAGCGTTCGCTGCGCGAGACGGTGAAGACCTGCGCCGTGCCGGTCTTGCCGGCGATGCTGTAGGTCGCGCCCTTGCTGATGGCGGCCGCAGTACCGTAGGTGGCTGCGCCCTTCATGCCGTTGAGGACCAGATCCCAGTCGGCGGCGCTGATGCCCTCGATCGCTTTATTGGCCACCGGCGCAATCGGCGTGATGTGGCCGGCTGCGTCGCGAACGCCCGTGACCAGCCGCGGGCGAAAGCTCTTGCCGCGCTCGGCCAGTACCGAGGCGACATGCGCCAGCTGCAGCGGTGTGACCAGCAGATAACCCTGCCCGACACCGAAGTTCACGGTTTCGCCGGGGAACCAGACCTGATCCTGCGGTCGTTTGAAGGTTTTATTTTTCCACTCCGGCGACGGCAGGATGCCGGGCTTCTCGCCGCTGATGTCGATGCCGGTCAGCTCGCCGTAGCCGAAGGGCGCCATGAAGGCGGCGATGTGCTCGACGCCGATTTTTGAGGCAAGTCCGTAGAAATAGACGTCGCAGGACTTGGCAATGGCGTGCTCGAGATCCAGATAGCCGTGTTTGCCGGTCTTGCCCTCGCGAAAGACCAGCCGGCTGCCCGGCAGATGAAAAATGCCGGCGCAGAATTCCTGTTTTTGCGGGTCGACATTGTGATAGGTGAGCCCGGCGAGCGCGATCACGGGCTTGATCGTCGAGCCCGACGGGTAGGTGCCGCGCAGTGCACGGTTGAACAGCGGTTTGTCGATGCTCTCGCTCAGCTGGGCGTATTCGCTGCGCGTGACGCCGCGCGCGAACAGGGCCGGATCGAACCCGGGTTTGCTCGCAAGCGCCAGCACGTCGCCATTGGTCGGGTCGATGGCCACCACGGCGCCGCGGTGCTCGCCCAAACCCTCTTCGGCGGCGCGCTGGGCCGCGAGGTCGATCGAGAGCACCAGATCGTCACCGGCCGTGGGTGGCTGCGAGCGCAGTTGCGGTGCGTAGGCGCCCTGGCGCTGCACCGAGCGGCCTTGGGCGTTCACCAGGATTTCGCGATAGCCGTTGCGGCCGTGCAGCGCTCGCTCATACGAGCTTTCAACGCCGAGCTTGCCGATCAACGCGGTGCCCGCGTAGCTGGCGCGATCGATGCGCTGCAGGTCCTGCTCGCTGATGGCGCTGACGTAACCGAGCGCGTGCACGCCCAGCGAGCCGTAAGGATAGTGACGCGTCTGCCGGGTCGCCAGATCGACGCCCGGAAATTCGTAGCGATGCACGGCAAAACGGCCGATCTCCTCGTCCGTCAGCCGCAGTCGCACCGGGACGCTGTCGAAGCTGCGGCGCAAGTAGATGGTGCGCCGCGTTTCCTCGATGTCGTCGGCCTCCAGCAGCCCCAGGGCCGTCAGGCGCCGCAACGTGTCGTCGAGATCGGGGACCTGTTCGCGGATCAGCTCGAGCTGGTAGGCCGGCTCATTGTCGGCGAGCACGCTGCCGTTGCGATCCAGAATCAGGCCGCGGCTGGCGGGAATGGGATCGAGCCGCACGCGATTGCCCTGCGAGAGCTCCAGATAGTAGTCGTGGCGAAGAATCTGCAGGTAGACCAGGCGGCCGATCAGCGCCACAGACAGCACCGCCATGATGATGACGGCGCCGAGCGTGCGCTGCAGGAAATGGCGCTGCTCGTTCCAATGGTCCTTGATGCGCACGCGCGATGCCATGCGGTCTGCTCGATCCTGACGGTCAGTAAGCGGAGTGAAAGCGTCCGAGGACGCCGACGATCAGCGGCCAGACCAGCGCCCCGGTGGCCGGGTGCACCCAGCGCACCGCGAGGCTCAGCGGGTGGCCGCTCCAGCCGTCGATGACCCACAGAAGAAACTCATAAACCATCAGCGCCGCAAATACAAACAGTGCTTGCTCGAACAGTGGCTTGGCACGCACCAGCAGGTTGAAGCGGGTGGCAAGATAGGTGACGAGAACCAGCGCCAGCGCGTGCTCTCCCAGCGGCGAACCCTCAAACACATCGAGCGCGATGCCGCTGCAGAAACCGAGCGCGAGACCGCCGGAGCGCGGGGTCATCATCGACCAGTACAGCACGACCAGCACGACGAAGGCCGGACGCACGATCGCGCCCCACGTGGGCAACGGCAACGCGGTCAAGATCAGGCCCGCGAGCGTGGTGGCCAGAACCGTCAGGCGCGGATAACGGTCGCTCATCGCTCGTCCTCGGCGAGCGGCCGCTTTGGCTTGGCGGCCGGCGCCGGCGCCGGCGCCGGCGCGGGCGCGGGCGGGGCCGGCGGGGCGGCCGGCTGCGCGGGCGCGCACAGCCACAGGATGACGTCGCGGTGGCGCGCGATGCCCG
>JBIODE010000088.1:0-5013 GCA_044440325.1 Steroidobacterales bacterium | reverse complement strand
GCAGGCCGGCGGCAACTCCGGCGAGCGCATAGGTGATCGCCATGCCGAGCACATAGCTGAGCGACAACGCGAAGCCGCGCGCGTGCGTGAGATGCTCGCCATGCGGTACCAGAATGCTCGACAGGATCGGTATCATCGGAAACACGCATGGCGTCAGCGCGAGCAGCAGGCCGAAGCCGAAGAAGCTCATCACCAGCGCCCAGAAGCCGCCATTGAACAATTCCGCAATCAGCGCGTCTTCTGACTGCAGCCTGCCGCGCGGGACCGCGGCGGGCGCCTGCGCGCCGGGCGCCGACCGCAGGAACGGCGATGTGCCGGAGTCGGCTGTTGCCGACGAAAACGCCACCCGACTGATTTCGGCTTTCTGCTCCTGCGGTGGATAGCACACGCCGAGGTCGGCGCAGCCCTGCGATACCGCATTTAAGGTAAAGCGCTGCACCGCATCACCCGCGATCATGAGCGGCAGTACGAAACGCATGTCGCCGCGGTAGATCTGCACCTCGCCGAAGAACTCGTCTTTCTTGATTTTTCCCGGCGGCAGCTTCGAGGCATCAAGCGAAATATAAGCGGGTTCGGCGCTGAAGCGAAACTTGTCGCGGTACATGTAATAGCCGGGCGCGATCTCGTAACGCACTTCAACCTGATTGGCGTCGAGCAGGCGCGCCGAAAAGCGGAACGCTTTCTCAGGCTCGAGCAGCTCCGGCTCGCCGGCGCGCGCGGCGCACGAGAGCAGCAACAACATGGCCAGTATCCAGCGCATCAGCATCAGGGCGTGCTTAACCGATCTCGGTGACGGTTTCGGCGTTGATCCACTCCAGGTAGCCGGGTAACCCGGCTTCTACAGGGACAGCGACGATTTCCGGAAGTTCGTAAGGATGCACACTCTTGATTGCAGCCTCGACGTCGTCGTAAATTGCGGCGCGCGTCTTGATCAATAATGGCACCTCGGTAACGGTTTCAAGCTTGCCCTGCCAGCGGTAGACCGACGTGCATTCGGCCAGGATGTTGACGCATGCGGCGAGCCTGCTCTCGATCAGCGCGTGCGCGATTTTCAGCGCAACGTCGCGGTCGGGTGCGTTGGTGATCACGACAAGCGCGCTCATTCAGGAACCCTCAATAGGCACCACGGCGATGCCGTCGTGCACCGTCGGGTAGCGCAGCTTGAGCCGCAGCTCCCGCTTGATGCGGCGGTTCGACAGCCGCCGCGATTCGTTCATGAACGACAGCATCTCGGGTGCAATGCGCTCTCTCGCCTCGGCGCGCGAGATGCGCTGCGGGCGCTGCAGGCCGAAACGGTCGGCAACCAGATCGAAGTAATCGCCCATCTTGAGCAAACTGTCGTCGCTTGCGTTATAGGCGCGGCCGGGGGGCGCGAAGCGCAGCGCGGCGACCGCCATGCGCGCGAGATCTTCGACATGAATGTGATTGGTGTAGGCATCCTCTTCGGCGTTCAACGCCGGCGTGCCGGCCCGCAGCCGCTCGAGCGGCAGGCGTTGCTCGGAGTAAATTCCGGGCGCCCGCAATATCGACACGCGCACGCGGCTGCGCCGTCCCCACTCGCGCAGCTGGCGCTCCGCATCGACGCGGCGCCGCGCGCGCGCGGTCTGCGGACGCGGGGCACGCGTTTCATCGACAAACTCGCCTTCGCAGTCGCCGTAGACGCCGCTGGTGCTGATATAGACCAGTTGCTGTGGTAGACTTTTAGCCTTTGCCAGCGCCGCGATCAGGTGTGCGGTGCGCGCGTCGCGTGTGCCGCGATGCGGTGGCGGCGCGCAATGCAGAACGTCGTGCGCGATGCCGGCCAGAGCGTCGAGGCTCGTTGCGTCATCGAGGTCCCCCGCAATCGGCACCACGCCGTGCGCGCGCAACAGCGGCACCCGCTCGCGGCTGTGGGTCAAAGCGTAAATGCGGTAGCGATCGCGCAGTTGAGGTACCGCGCGCAGCGCCACATCGCCGCAACCAATGATCAGTAAACGTCGCATGGAACGCGAATTTTAACCGAAAAGCCGCGCGCCCGGCCTGAACCGTAGCGCCGACCCCCGCGACCGCCTATGCCCAATCAAGTCACCATCAAGCCGAGCAACCACGTTCTCACGGTGCAGGACGACGAGACCATACTCGACGCCGCGCTGCGCGAAGGCTTCGTGATCTCCTACGGCTGCCGCAACGGCGCCTGTGGCACCTGCAAAGGCTGGCTGCTCGATGGTGAAGTCGATTACGGCACTTATCAGGAAACCGCGCTGCCGGAAGCCGAGAAACGGCTGGGCATGGCGTTATTCTGCCAGGCTCGCCCGCGCGGCGACATCGTGATCGAGTGCCGCGAGATCGGCGCCGCGAAAGACATCCCGATCAGGACTCTGCCGTGCCGCGTGCAGAAGATGCAGCGCATCGCGTCCGACATCATGGTGCTGCATCTCAAACTGCCGGCTTCCGAGCGGATGCAGTTTCTTGCCGGGCAATATATCGACATCCTGTTGAAGGACGGCACGCGCCGCAGCTTTTCGATGGCGAACGCGCCCCACGACGACGAATTCCTGCAGCTCCACGTGCGCAACTACGGCGGGCCGTTCAGCGTGCATGTATTCACCCGGATGAGGGAGCGCGATATCCTGCGCTTCGAAGGCCCGCTCGGCACCTTTTTCCTGCGCGAGGACAGCGACAAGCCGATCATCCTGCTCGCGAGCGGCACCGGCTTCGCTCCTATCAAAGCGATCGTCGAGCATGCGTTCCGTACCCGCAGCCCGCGGTCGATGGTGTTGTATTGGGGGGCGCGTGCGCGCGCCGATCTCTACATGCACGAGCTGCCCGAGCGCTGGGCGCATGAGCACAACAACTTCCAGTACGTGCCGGTGCTGTCCGAGCCGCTGCCGGGCGACAACTGGAGCGGCCGCACCGGCCTCGTGCACGAGGCGGTGATGAAAGACATGGCCGACATGAGCGGCTGCCAGGTCTACGCCTGCGGCGTGCCGGTGATGGTCGAAGCCGCGCATCGCGATTTCACCTCGCAATGCGGATTGCCCGAGGAAGAATTCTTCTCCGATGCGTTCACACCGTCGGCGTGATAGCCCTCTCATTGAGCGGCACCGGTCGGCAGCTTGTCGTTCTGCGCTGGGTGATACTGGTCCCGCTCGCCGGTTAAAGTCCCAGGGCGCCAACCATACTCCCGGCATGTAATGTTTCTGTGATGCATGCAGTTCGCACATTGATCGCATACCTTGCGGCCCTCACGCTGTTGCACGGATGCGTTGCAATCAACTTCGAGCGCGGCTCTGATATGCCAGTCGCGGCTGCACGCCAACTGGCGCAATCGACCCAAGTCACGGTCGAAGGTATGGTGACTGTCGCGTCCGGTACGCTCGATGACGGCTTTGCGGTGCAAGACGGGAGCGGCGGGATTTACGTCACACGCACGATCGGGACACCGGTCAAGCCCGGTCAGCGGGCGCGCGTCAGCGGCACCCTCGTCGCGCCTAACCAGCAGGTTGCGATCGATCCGGCGACGATCGAATTCCTGGGAACCGGCAGCGTGCCGGCACCACCCGAAGTCAAGACCGGCGCAGTCGGCCCCGCGACCGACGGCCGTCTGATCGCGGTGCGCGGCAAAGTCGCCGGCGACGTGATCGACGACCAGCCGTGGGGATGCAAGGTTTACGTCAACGACGGCTCGGGACAGTTGCTGGTTTTCATTGCCGCAGCGACCAGGATCGACGTCAATGTCTTCCGCACCGCACAACCACTACGCGTGATCGGATTCAGCGGTCGCTATGAGCGGCACGCCGAGTTGCTGCCACGCGCGCAGAGCGACATCACCATTCTCCAGAACTAACCCCAAGTGGATTCCAGTATTGCACTGGAATGATGTTTTGTTTTTCCCTGGCGGCCAAGCTCTTATAACGATATTCTTCGCCGCCCGCCGGTAATCTGTTTGAGCTGATTGACCGCCAACTCAAGGCTCTCGCGATAATGCCGGTGAGCAGCATCCGGGTTGCCAAGCCTTTCGTGCAGCTGCGCCAGCGCCAGATGGGCGGAATACGTCGGCTCGACCGAGACGCTGGCCTCGAGATAGCTTTGCGCCTTGCCCCACAGCTCCTGCTGCGCGCACAGCTTGCCGAGCACGAGTAACAGCACCGCGTCACGCGGGTTGTTCTTGAGCCACTTCTCTGCGCGCTCGATCTGGCGGATCGCCTCGGTGCCGACACATTCAGCGTAAAGCCCCACCAGCTCGGAATCCCATTCCACTTCCAGCGCCTGCTCGATGATCTGGTTCGCCTGCGCGCAACTGCCGAGCGCCACGAAGCATTGCGCTGCAGCCGCCGCTACCTTGGCGTCGTGCTTTTGCTGCGCCGGGATCTTCTGCCAGCATTCATCGAGCGCGCGACGGTCGAGCGCTTTGCGCTTCAGATTTTCGGCGTGAGCATAGCGTCGGACCTGCCCTGCCTGCGTTGCATCGAATACGCCGCGCCGCTCGAGCTGGTCAATCAGCGGCAGCGTCTGCTCCCAGTTCTTCGCCTGCTGCTGCGCCTTCAATTCGAGCCGCAGCGCCGCCGTGTGCTTTTCGGGCAGCGTTTTCAACGCGAGCAACGCATCCTGGAAGCGGAACTGCTCCAGCAGCATGCCGGCTGCAGCGATGATGCGCATTGCCGCAGCGTCTGGCGCAAGCTTTTCCGCGCGCGCAAGGTAACTGTCTCGCTGTTCGTAACGCCGCAGCTCGTGCGCAGCGTGCGCCGCGAGCACGGCGCCAAGCGCTGGCGATTCACCCAACTCCATTGCACTCGCCGCGGCTTTCTCGGCGCGGCCGTAGCGTGCCTCGAAAAACGCTTGCAGCGCTTCCAGCATCATCCTGCGCGCGTTTTCACGGCGGCGCCGCTCACGGAACTCGCGTACTTTTGCCGGCAGTCCGAGCGCGCTGAAGACGAATCGCAATAACAGATATACGATGGCGAAACCGACTACCAGCAGCAACAGCAGCACATTGAGCGACAGCTCGACGCGATACGGGGGCCGTACCAGTAG
>JBIODE010000087.1:0-5032 GCA_044440325.1 Steroidobacterales bacterium | reverse complement strand
CGGCAGGGGCGATAGCGACGGCTACAGCAGGTGCGCGACCGAATCGACCGCCGGAAATTCCTCGAGTACGCGCGCTTCGCCCAGGCTGTCCGGTCGGCGTATTCCATAGATCAAGCCGATGCCTGCCGCACGCGCCGCGCGCAACACCGGCAGGCTGTCATCGACGAACAAACTGCGCGCTGGATCGAACACTTCGACCTTTGCAAGCTCACGCCAGAAGCCCGCATGTTCCTTGGGCGCGCCGAAGACATGCGAGCTGAAGCCGGCGTCGAAGTAGCTGATCACCTGCGTGCGCGCATCCTTGATCGCCAGCGCCGTGGGGTGCGCATTCGTCAGCAGCACCAACCGTTTGCCACGCTGGCGCAGATCTCGAAGGAATGCCGGAGCCTGCGGCAGCCAGCGGATCAGGTGGGCATCGCGGAGCTTGAGCGCCACGATGTCGATCTTGAGCTCGCGCGTCCAGTACTCGAGGCAGTACCAGTCGAGCGTGCCCTCGCAGGACTGGAAGCGCTGCTGGAGCTGCGCCTGCGCCGTCGCCAAGCTGCAGCCGTGCTGCTGCGCCCAGGCCTGCGGGACGCACGTGCGCCAAAAATAGTTGTCGAAGCCGAGATCGAGCAGCGTCCCGTCGAGGTCCAACAGCACCGTGTCGATCAACGCCCACTGCTGCGGACCGATGGCGGGGACGTTTGGGCGGTCAGCAGGTGATTGCATGCAGTCGGCTATCATACCGGCCGACACATGAGCTTCAATCACCAGCAACTGCCCAAGTGGATGCCCGCCGTTTGCGAGATCGCGCGCGCGGCGGGGGGCGAGATCATGCGGGTATATCGCACGGAATTCAGCGTGACGATCAAGAGCGATCGTTCGCCGCTGACGGAAGCCGACCTCGCGGCGCAGCGTACCATCGGCGCCGGCCTGGCGGCACTCACCCCGCACATACCAATGATCGGCGAGGAGTCGGTTCCAGGCGCCGACGCCGAACGGCACGGCTGGCCGACGTTGTGGCTGGTCGATCCGCTCGACGGCACGCGCGAGTTCGTCAAGCGCAATGGCGAGTTCACGGTCAACATCGCGCTCGTGCATGAGCACGTGCCCGTCCTAGGGGTGCTCTACGCCCCGGCCCGGGGGCTGCTGTACGGCGCGTTCCACGGCGGCGGCGCCTTCCGCGAGACCGATGGCGGCACACGCACGGCCATCCACGCGACCCGGCCGGCTCCCGCGCGTATCCGCGTACTCGCCAGCCGTTCGCACGGCGGTGCTTCGGCTGCGGGAGCTCTCGAGCGATTGGGTCCGCACGAGGTGATCCGCGTCGGCAGCGCGCTGAAATTCGGGCTGCTGGCCGAAGGCAGCGGCGATTTTTACACGCGTCTGTCCCCGACCTGCGAATGGGACACGGCCGCCGGCCAGGCGATCGTCACCGAGGCGGGCGGCCACGTCATCGGTCTGGACGGTCGTCCGCTGCGCTACAACGCGCACGCAACGCTGACGAATCCTGCGTTCGTCGCCTACGCCGACGATTCGCGCAACTGGCTGGCACTGCTGGATGTTTGAGCGCATCGATCTGCATACCCACAGCAGCTGCTCGGACGGGTTGCTGTCCCCGGCCGAGCTGATCGCTGCCGCCTCCGCCCGGCGGGTACAACTGCTGGCCCTGACCGATCACGACACCGTGAGCGGCTGCGACCTGGCGCGCCGTCTGTGCGAGCCGCTGGGTCTGCGCTTCATCGCCGGCGCCGAACTCACCGCGAGCTGGCGCGAACGCGAGATCCACATCATCGGCCTGAAGCTGGATGTCACCGACTCCCAGCTGCAGTGCCACACGGAGCAACTGCAACGGCAGCGACACGCACGCGTCGAGGCGATCGGGGCGCGGCTGACGCACACCGGCCTGCCGGGCGCTGCGCTCGTCGCGCCCGCGCTCACAGGCGCCGCGGCGCCGACCCGTGCCCATGTCGCGCGGGCGCTGGTCGCAGCCGGGGCGGCCGCCGACGTGCAGGATGCGTTCGATCGATGGCTCAATCGCGGCAGACCGGCCTACGTGGCGACACGTTGGCCGGCGCTCGAGGCGACGGTGCAGTGCATCGGCCTGGCCGGCGGCCTCGCAGTGCTGGCGCATCCGCATCGCTATCGTCTCTCGAACACGGCCCTGCGCGAGCTGTGTCACGAATTCAAGACTGCGGGCGGCGCCGGTATCGAGGTGAGTCTCGCCGGCATGGGGCCGAACGATGCCGCAAACGCCGCCTCGCTCGCGCGCCGCTTCGAGCTCTGTGGCTCGATCGGCTCGGATTTTCACGAGCCCGGTCTGCCGTGGCGCCCGCTGGGTCGCTTCGCTAAGCTACCGGAGGGAGTCACACCCATCACAACCCGGCTTGGCCTGGATATGCCCTCCTCGCACCTGCCTTTGAGTTCATGACGGACGAAGATGACAATGTCGATCGCGAGCTGTTTCGCAATGTCGAACGGCTGCGGCAGCTGCGCATCGAGCATCGCGATCTGGACGAGGTCATCGCCCGGCTGTCGATGGATATTCATATCGACGAGCTGCAGCTCAAGCGGCTCAAGAAGCGCAAGCTGGTACTGAAGGATCAGATTCTGCGTCTGGAGAGCCAGCTGATTCCCGACCTGAACGCATGACCTGCACGCACCGGACATGACCGATTCGCCGGGCGCCATGCAGCAATTCTTCTCCGAGCTGGCCTCCCCCGACCTGCTGCTGCAGCTGCTCGGCATCGGGGTGATCGCCGCACTGTCGCTCGTTGGCCGCCACTGGATGCGCGCCTGGTATCAGCGCAACGCCGGCCGACTCGGTGAGTACGGCTGGCAAACGCAGGCCGCCGAAGGCGTGGCCATCGAAGCACCCTACGTGCTCGCGCTGCTGCTGCTGCTGCTGCTGCGCACCGCGGTCGCCGCCGAGGGCCTGCCGGCCCGCGTGCTCGATACGGCGATGGAACTGGCGACGGCGCTGATTCTCGTGCGGCTCGGCACCTATCTGCTGCGGCTGACGCTCGGACCGCGCTCATGGCTGCGCACCTGGGAACATCGCCTGACGCTGATCCTGTGGCTTGCGATTTCCTTCGAGCTGGTTGGCTGGTTCGGTTCGATCGAAAGTGCGCTCGACGCGATCGCTCTGATTCCGGGAAAGGAGCACTTTAGCCTCTGGTCGCTGCTCAAGGGCCTGGTCGTCATCGGCGGCTTCGTGCTGATCGCGAGCGTGGTAGCGCGGGCGCTCGAGCGGCGCGTGATGCGCATCGACACCCTGGCGCAGTCGACGCGCATCGGCATCACCAAGTTTTCCCATTTCTTTCTGGTCGGCCTGGGCGTGCTGCTCGGCGTCAACGCCGCCGGCGTCGATTTGACCGCGCTCACGGTGCTCACCGGCGCGATCGGCCTGGGGCTGGGTTTCGGCCTGCAATCGATCGCGAGCAACTTCGTCAGCGGCTTCGTGCTGCTGCTCGACAAGTCCATCAAGCCCGGCGATGTCATCAGCTTCACCGGCACGCAGGGCACCAGCACCGAGAGCTTCGGCTGGGTGCAGGAGCTGCGCGGCCGCTTCGTAGTCGTGCGCGACCGCGACGGCGTCGAAACGCTGGTGCCAAACCAGAATCTGATCACCAACCAAGTCATCAACTGGAGCTATTCGGACCGCAAGGTGCGGCTGAAGCTGCCGGTGCGCATCAGCTACCGTGATGACCCGGAGGTGGCTCTGGAAGTGCTGCGCCGGGCCACCGACGACCACCCGCGGGTGTTGCGCGAACCGCCGCCGGCGGCGCGGCTGATGCAGTTCTCCGACCATGGCATGGACTTGGAACTGCGCTTTTGGATCGGTGATCCCGAATGCGGCGTCAACAACGTGCGCTCCGACGTCAATCGCGCCATCTGGCGACTGTTCAAGCAGGCCGGGATCACGATACCGGTGGCACAACTGGAAGCCCGGATGCTCGGCGGTGATGGCTCGCGATGAGTCTGCGATGGCAGCTTCCGGACGGCGATCTGAGTGTGAGCTTCGTGTGTGCTTCGGGGCCCGGCGGGCAGAACGTCAACAAGGTCGCGACGGCGGCCCAGCTGCGCTTTGACCTCGCCGGCACCGCCGCGCTCGATGAGCGCGTCAAGGCGCGCCTGCGCGCGCTGGCCGGCCGGCGCCTGACTGCCGAGGGGGAAATACTCATCATCGCGCGCACCGAGCGCACGCAGGAAGGCAACCGGCGCGCGGCGCTCGCACGCCTGTATGAGCTGATCGCGCGCGCAAGGATCGAGCCCAAAACCCGCCGCCCGACGCGCCCGACGCGCGCTTCGCAGGAGCGGCGTATCGCACACAAGACGCAGCACAAGCGCCTCAAGCGCCTGCGTGGACGCGTACATGGCGACGACTGACCGGAACGGCGGCGAACGCATACGCAGTTTTCCGCCAATCGAGAGCCCCGATGCCCGCATTCTCATTCTCGGCAGCATGCCCGGGGTGGCGTCGCTGCGGGCACGGCAGTACTACGCGCACCCACGCAACCAATTCTGGCGCATCATGGGCGCGCTGTACGGCGCCACACCACAGCGGCCCTATGCGCAACGCGTCGCGCTGCTGCAGGAAAATGGCGTTGCCGTCTGGGACGTACTGCACTCCTGCGTGCGTCGCGGCAGCCTCGACTCCGCGATCGAGAACGCCAGCGTCGCGCCGAACGACCTGCCGGGGTTCTTGCGCCAACACCGCAAAATAACCGCCGTGCGCTGCAACGGCGCCCTCGCGTATGCGGCCTTTCGGCGCTATTTCGGCGCCGCGTGGCTGCAGGACTTTCCTTGGCTCGACTGTCGCAGGCTCCCCTCGACGAGTCCGGCGCATGCCAGCTGGAGCTACGCGCGCAAGTCGGCCGCGTGGCGCGCGGCGCTCATGGCAACGGGAGCTAGTGTCCTGTCCCGTTAATTAGCGGCATATGAATTGCATCTTTTCGAGGTATCTTTGGACACGGAGATACCCGGATGCCTCGAGTCAAAGCGGAGTTGATCTTGAGTGCCGATGAGCAGGCGCAACTGAACACGTTCG
>JBIODE010000086.1:0-5181 GCA_044440325.1 Steroidobacterales bacterium | reverse complement strand
GTCAAGGTGCTGGTGGAGGGCGGGCGGCGGGCCCGGATCACGTCGTTCACCGACAACCCGTCCTTCTTCCAGGCGGTGGCCGAATTCGTGCCGGAGCACGAGGGCGACCCGCAGGAATTGGAGGCGCTGTCGCGCTCGGTGGTGTCGCAGTTCGAGCAGTACGTCAAGCTGAACAAGAAAGTACCGCCGGAGGTGCTGACGGCGCTCGCCGGCATCGAACAGCCCGGCCGGCTCGCCGATACGGTCGCCGCGCACATGTCGCTGAAGCTGGCCGAGAAGCAAAAGGTGCTCGAGATTCTCGATGTGCGCAAGCGCCTCGAGCACATGCTGGTGGCGATTGAAGGCGAAATGGATGTACTGCAGATCGAAAAGCGCATCCGCGGTCGTGTCAAAGCGCAGATGGAAAAGAGTCAGCGCGAGTACTACCTCAACGAGCAGATGAAGGCGATACAGAAAGAGCTCGGTGAGATGGAGGACGGTAACAACGAGATCGCCGAACTCGAGCAGAAAGTCGCCAAGGCCGGGATGCCGAAGGAGGCACGCGACAAGGCCACGGCTGAGATCAACAAGCTCAAGATGATGTCGCCGATGTCGGCCGAAGCGACCGTCGTGCGCAACTACGTCGATTGGCTGATCAAGGCGCCGTGGAAGAAGCGCACGCGCCTGCACAAGAACATTGCCAATGCCCAGCGGGTCCTGGACGAGGACCACTACGGGCTCGACAAGGTCAAGGAGCGCATCGTCGAATACCTGGCGGTGCTGCAGCGGGTGGAGAAGATCAAGGGTCCGATCCTCTGCCTGGTGGGTCCTCCGGGTGTCGGCAAGACGTCCCTCGGCCAGAGCATGGCGCGTGCCACGAATCGCAAATTCGTGCGCATGTCCCTGGGTGGCGTGCGCGATGAAGCGGAGATTCGGGGTCACCGGCGCACCTATATCGGATCGATGCCGGGCAAGATCATCCAGAACATGGCGAAGGCCGGCGTACACAATCCGCTGTTCCTGCTCGACGAAGTCGACAAGATGGCGATGGACTTCCGCGGCGATCCGTCCTCGGCGCTGCTGGAAGTGCTCGACCCCGAGCAGAATGCCGCCTTCAGCGACCACTATCTCGAGGTCGATTTCGATCTGTCTGAGGTGATGTTCGTCTGCACCGCCAATTCGCTCAACATTCCTGCGCCGCTGCTCGACCGCATGGAGGTCATCCGCCTGCCTGGATATACCGAGGACGAGAAGCTCAACATCGCGCGCAAGTATCTGGTGCCGAAGCAGATCAAGCAGAATGGCTTGAAACCGGGTGAGCTCAAGGTCTCCGACCCCGCCATCCTCGATATCGTCCGCCACTACGCGCGCGAAGCCGGAGTGCGCAACCTCGAGCGCGAGATTGCGAAGATCAGTCGCAAGGCGGTGAAGCAGCTGCTGCTCGACAAGGAGACGAAGAAGGGTGCCAAGAGCGTCGCCGTGACACCGCGTAATCTCGACAAATATCTGGGCGTGCGGCGTTTCCGCTACGGCAAGGCCGAAGAACTTGACCGCGTCGGCCAGGTCACCGGCCTCGCCTGGACGGAAGTCGGCGGCGAACTGCTGACGATCGAAGCTGCGGTGGTTTCAGGCAAGGGCAAGCTGCTGCACACCGGACAGCTCGGTGAAGTCATGCAGGAGTCGATCCAGGCGGCGATGTCGGTGGTGCGCAGCCGTGCCGATGTGCTCGGTCTCGATGCCGACTTCTATCAGAAGCACGACGTGCATATTCATATGCCTGAGGGCGCGACGCCGAAGGACGGCCCCAGCGCCGGTATCGGCATGTGCACCGCGCTGGTCTCGGCGCTGACGCGCATCCCGGTGCGCTCGGACGTGGCCATGACCGGCGAGATTACGCTGCGGGGTGAGGTCCTGCCGATCGGCGGTCTCAAGGAAAAATTGCTCGCGGCACAGCGCGGCGGCATCGATATCGTGCTCATTCCGGAAGAGAACCGCAAAGACCTGGTCGAGATCCCGGACAACGTCAAGGGCAAACTCGACATTCGTCCGGTGCGCTGGATTGACGAGGTGCTGCAGATCGCGCTGACGCGTCAGCCCATACCGCGCGTCGACACGGCGCCGCAAGAGCCACCGAAGGCGGCGGTCGCGACGACCGCACGCCGTACCGGCCGGCGCAGCAATAAGCAGGTTCAGGCGCACTGATCGCCCCTCAATGGGTGCTTAGCTCAGCTGGTAGAGCGTCGCCTTTACACGGCGAATGTCGGGAGTTCGATCCTCTCAGCACCCACCAATCCATTTATTTGCACCAATCGGGCTCTCTTGAACATGACGGTGCTGACGGTCAACGTCGGTAGTTCCTCGGTGCGTCTGGCTGCCTACGACGACGCCGGCCGCGGCGTTGCCGAAGCCCATCACGTCGGGCATGAACTCAATGCGGCGTCGCTACTGGGTGAATTTGCCCGACATCCGGGTCTGGTGCCGATCTCGGCTGTGGCGCACCGGGTGGTGCATGGCGGCGATAAGCTGCGCAGCTCCGTGCGCATCAGCGCCGATGTCGAAGCGCAGATCGACCGGCTGAGCGAGCTGGCGCCGCTGCACAATCCGCCGGCGCTGCGCTGGATACGCGCCTGCCGCGAACAGTTCGGGCCGGCGATGCCGCAGGTCGCGGTCTTCGATACGGCCTTTTTCGCCGAGTTGCCGCAGGTTGCACGGACCTATGGGCTGCCGCGCGAGTTGAGCGAGCGGTTGGGACTTCGGCGGTATGGTTTTCACGGGCTCGCGCATCGCTACCTGTGGCAACGCTGGCAGAGCTCGCATCCGCTGCCGGGTCGCGGCCGCGCAATCTCGCTGCAACTGGGCAGCGGCTGTTCCGTTGCCGCGGTTCGCGATGGCCTGCCGCTCGATACCTCCATGGGGTTCTCGCCGCTCGAGGGGTTGCTGATGGCAACGCGCGCTGGCGATCTCGACCCGGGATTGTTGCTGTATCTGCAGCGCAAGGAGGGTTACTCGCCCGAGCGACTCGAGGCGCTGCTCAGCCAGGACAGCGGCCTGCTCGGCGTTTCGGCCCGGAGCGCCGACATGCGCGAGCTGCTCGCCACGGACGCTGCGGCTGCCGCGCTTGCCATCGACATCTTTTGTTACCGCGCGCGCAAGTACATCGGCGCCTATCTGGCGGTGCTGGGCGGCGCCGATGCGATTTTGTTCGGCGGTGGCGTCGGCGAGCATTTACCGGTGATTCGCGCCCGCATCCTCAATGGCTTGGAATGGGCCGGTATCGTAGTCGATAGGGCGCTCAATGCCGCCGCAGTCGGACGTGAGGCGCGAATCGAGGTCGCGGGCAGCCCGGTGGAAATCGCTGTGATACCGGTCGACGAATCGGCGGCACTCGCGGCCGAGGCGCGCACGGTCTTAGGTTTGCGTTGAGCCGGAGTGTCCGTTGGACACGGCTGCGATGCCCCGGCATGGCATCGTCTCCCTGGAACTTTTTCGCGTAAGATCCGTATAATGTCCGTTTGCCACTGGAGCGGTAGTTCAGCTGGTTAGAATACCGGCCTGTCACGCCGGGGGTCGCGGGTTCGAGTCCCGTCCGCTCCGCCACTTAATTCTATGCTGCAACAAATCGGTGATGTACTGAAGCGCCAGCGCTGGCTGGCCGCTATCGTCTTGGGGCTCCTTGCGCTCGTGTTCGCGATCTGGGGAGCGTACGGGATTGTCAACATCGGTTTCGGCGCGCCTGATTACGCGCTCAAGATCAACGGCGAGCGCGTCAGCAGCGATACCATCAACCGTGCCTGGCAGGAGCGGCAGAGCCAGTATCAGCAGACCGCCGGCGGCGAGCTTACCGCGGCGCAGAAGACGCGTCTGCAGCAGCAATTGCTGGATGAGTACGTGCAGCAGACGCTGCTGCGTCAGCGCGCGGAGCGCATGGGCTATCGTGCCAGCGACGCGCAGATCCGCGCTGCCTATGAGAGCGAGCAGGCCTTCCAGGTCGACGGCAAATTCAATGCGACGGTCGCCAAGGCGTTGCTGGCGCAAGCGGGCATGACGCCGGAAAGCTACGAAGCGGATCGCCGGCGCTCGCTTTCGATCGCGCAGATCGAGCAGGGCGTCGAGCTGTCGGATTTCCTCACGCCGGCCGAGCGCCGCCGCATCTACGCACTCGAGAACGAGCAGCGCGAGGTGCGCTATGCCGTGCTGCCCGCAGACCGCTACGCCGCGGCCGTGGTGGTCGACGACGGGAAAATCAAGGACTGGTACACGAGGCATCAGAACGATTACATGAGCCCGGAATCGGTGCGGCTGCAGTATGCCGAGCTCAGGCTCGATGCAATCGCCGCGGCGATTGCGGTCAAGCCTGAAGACCTGCAAGCCTACTACGACAAGAACAAGAGTCGATATGTCGAGAACGAAAAACGTCACGCGCACCATATTCTGATTCAGATCGCAGCGCCGAAGGACGCGGCAGCCGATGCCGCCGCGCTGGCGAAAGCGCGGCAGGTGCTCGCGGAGCTCAAGTCCGGCAAGGACTTCGCCGAGCTCACGAAGAAGTATTCCGAGGATCCCGGCTCGGCCAAGCAGGGCGGCGATCTGGGCTGGGCCGAAAAGGGCGCCTATGTCGCGCAATTTGCCGATGCGCTGTTCGCGATGCAGGCCGGGCAGCTCAGCGATCCGATCAAGACGCAGTTCGGCTATCACATCATTCGACTCGATGAGATCCGGCCGGAGCATGCGCGTACGCTCGATGAGGCGCATGCGCAGATCGAGTCCGATTACCGCCGCGATCAGGCGTCCGAGCTGTTCGGTGACCGCCAGGAGCGGCTGCAGCAGAAGCTCGAGAACGGCACCAGCAATGACCTGGCCGCGCTCGCGAATGAATTCGGTATGCAACTCGGCGAGGTCCGTGATTTCACGCGCAGCGGCGGCGCACCGCTCGGCAACAAGCCGGACCTGCTGCGCGAGGTATTCGGCGATGCGGCACTGGCCGGTGGTCGCGTCCGCGGGCCGGTGGCGCTGGCCGATGATCGGCTGATCGTGTTTAAGGTGCTCGAGCACCACAAGAGCGCCGTGCAGCCGTTGGAGTCCGTGCGCACCGAGGTGATTGCGGCTCTGCGCAAGAGCGAGGGCACGCTGGCGGCCAAAGCCGCCGCCGACGCAGCGCTCAAGCAGCTCGAGGCGAACGCCGATTTCGACACGGTGGCCAAG
>JBIODE010000085.1:0-5259 GCA_044440325.1 Steroidobacterales bacterium | reverse complement strand
TGCTTTTCGGGCAGCGTTTTCAACGCGAGCAACGCATCCTGGAAGCGGAACTGCTCCAGCAGCATGCCGGCTGCAGCGATGATGCGCATTGCCGCAGCGTCTGGCGCAAGCTTTTCCGCGCGTGCGAGGTAACCGTCGCGCTGCTCGTAACGCCGTAGCTCGTGCGCCGCGTGCGCCGCGAGCACGGCTGCGAGTGCCGGCGATTCACCCGACTGCATCGCACTCGCCGCGGCTTTCTCGGCGCGGCCGTAGCGTGCCTCGAAAAACGCTTGCAGCGCCTCCAGCATCATGCTGTGCGCATTTTCGCGGCGCCGCCGCTCACGGAATTCGCGTACTTTCGCCGGCAGCCCGAGCGCGCCGAAGATGAATCGCAACAGCAGATAAACGACGGCGAAACCGACGACCAGGAGCAACAGCAGGAAATTGAGCGACAGCTCGACGCGATACGGGGACCATACCAGCAGTGCGTAGCCGGTGTTGAGGCGCAACGCGAGCGCAACCGCGACCGCAACCGCGAACAACCCGAGGATCCAGAACACCCAGCGCATGTAATGCCCGCTAGCGGTTACGCTCGCGCGTCAGCCGGTAATTGCGTACCGCATCGAGGCTCGCCGCGACGTCGGGCAGCTCGATGCCGACCTGGCTGTCGTGCAATTGGCGCACCGCAGCGACGGCGTTGGCGACTGTCTTGTCGCGCGTGTCGTAATAGCGCACAAGCCAGTCGCGCGCCGCCTGAAGATCGGCCCTGAAGCTTTTTTCGTCGTGTGCGAGCAGCGCGAGCCGCGCGCCGAGCAGACGCAGCTTGAGGTTCTCGCGCAGAAAATACGACTGCGTCGGCGCCAGCAACGGTATCTCCGGATGCTCCATGTTCTGGATACGCACCAGATCGCGCAAGTCGCGCCACAGTTCACGCGTGAAGCGAATCCAGGCATTGCCCTCGGCGTCCGCGGCGCCCTTCTTAGCGGGCGCCGTCCCGGGCGGGCGCACTTCCATCACCAGCGGCAGGGTGTCGATGGCGTTGATCAGATTGTCGAGACGCGCGCTGATACCGATCACGTCCACGTATGGCGCAAGCTTGAGCCGCTCAATGTCGCGCAGGATAACCTTGCGCAGCCCCACGAGCTGCGGCCGGTCGAGGCGGGCGAGCCGCGCGTCGGCGGCCTGCAGCGCGATTAACGCCGACTTGACGTTGCCAGCGACCTGCAGCTGTTGGTTTGCGACCAGCAGTGTCTGCTCGACGTCGGCGAGCAGCGATTCATCGCGGCTGCGCGAGAGCTCCTGATACAGCGCCTCGAGCGCGATTTGCTGGTTCTGCGATTCCTGCAACTTGGATTCGAGTATGCCGAGCTTGACCTGCGCCTCGCGCGTCGCTTCACGCACCTGCTCGGCGACGTTGCGGCTCTCCTTGTTCTGCACGTCGGCTTCGGCAAGACGCCGCGCGAGCTCCTGCTGCAGCGTGTTGATCTGCCGGTGACTGTCATACCACTGCCCTGCGAGCAGCACGACGGCGACCACCGCGACCAATGCCACCGGCTGCCAGTAGAATCGGTGCACCAGGCTTGACGGCGCGTCCTGCACCGCAGGCTTTGCTACAGTCTCGCGGGTCTCGGGCTGCGGCGAAGTTTCCATGCAGTCAACTCTAATCAGTAGCGGTGATGCTGTAAACAGGCGCCGGCGTTCAGTTTCAGTGGCGGGCGGCGAACCATTGCGTGAGCCCCTGCACCAGCCCTTCGTCCCCCTGCGCGGTCAACACTACCGCTGCAAGGCCGAGCTCGCGTGCGGTCTGCTCGATGCGCGGATGCGGTACGAATAGCGGCGTTTTTCTCAACCACGACTGGCCGAGCTTGCCGACCAGATCGAACAGGTTGTGCAGACCTTCGCTGCTGGTGACTGTGATCGCGTGCAATTCGTTCCTTGCCCATGCCTTGAGCAACGGCGCGGCGTCGAGCTGCGGCCGCCCGCGGCGATAACACTCGGCATATTCGATCGCGGCGCCGCGCGCGATTAGCGTATCGCCGAGCAGTTCGCGCCCGCCGTCGCCGCGGAAGATCACAATGCGCTTGCCGGCGACGTCCTGCATGGCCGGCAGTTCCAGAAGCGCTTCGCTGTCGAAACGCGCGGCGGGCGCAATCACAGCGGTACAACCGAAGTGCTTGAGCTCGCGCACGCCGCTGCGCCCGATCGCCGCAAGCTTGAGATGCGGCGGCAGCGCGCGCCGCGCCGTGATCAGGTTCATGGCCTTGTTGACGGCGTTGGGGCTGATGAAAATCGCGAGATCGAACTCATCGAGCCGGTCGATCAGCGCCAGCAGCGGCTGCAGATCGCCGACCGCAACGATCTCGATCACCGGAAACAGGATCGCCGTGCCGCCGCCGGCGCGGATCAATTCAGCTAGGTGCGCGGCCTGGTGCGCGGGGCGCGTCACCACGATGCTGCAGCCGGCGAGTGGTTTTGCGTCCGTCGCCACGTTCATCTGTGCCCCAAAAAACAGCATTTCACCGATTTTCCAGCGCAGCGAGTATCTCCGTGGCGCCTCGCGCTTTGAGTCGGGCGGCGAGCTCCGTGCCGAGGAATTCCGGGTCGCGTGCATCGCCGGTCAACTCGGCGCGCACCAGTTGCTTGCCGTCCTGACTTGCGACTAAACCGCGCAGCCGCAACTTGTCGCCTTCGGGTTGCGCGAAAGCGCCGAGCGGCAGCTGGCAGCTGCCTGACAACGCGCGGCTCAGCGCACGTTCGGCGCGCACGCACGCGGCGGTCAGGTCGTGATTGAGCGGGCGCATCATCGTGATCACGTCGGCACGCTCAGTGCGGCACTCAATGCCGAGCGCGCCTTGCCCCGGCGCCGGAAGGCTTTCGTCCGGCGTTAGGATCGCCGTGATGCGCTCGGCAAGTCCGAGCCGTTTGAGTCCCGCCGCAGCCAGAATGATCGCCGCATAATTGCCGGCGTCGAGCTTGTTTAACCGCGTCTGCACGTTGCCGCGCAGCGGCTCGACTTCGAGCTGCGGGAAACGCGCACGCAACTGGCTTTCGCGGCGCAGACTCGAGGTGCCGACGCGGCTGCCGGCGGGCAACGCGTTGAGACTTTCGTAATGGTTCGACACGAATGCATCGCGCGGGTCTTCGCGCTCGGTTATCGCGGCAATCTCGAACCCGGGCGGCAGCATCATCGGCACATCCTTCATCGAATGCACCGCGATGTCGGCGCTGCCCGCCGCCAGCGCCGCCTCGAGCTCCTTGACGAACAAACCCTTGCCGCCGATTTTGTCGAGCGCGCGGTCGAGTATGAGGTCGCCCTGCGTCGTCATGCCGTGTATCGTCACCGCGGTTTGCGCGAATGATGCGGCAAGCCATCGCTGAATATTGCGCGCCTGCCACATCGCAAGCGCACTCTCGCGCGATGCGATGACGATACTGGACAATGGCTGGATGGAAGCGGCGCTGGTCACGCGTTTTTCCGCCGGATGGCGAAGATGATCACAGTATATTCCCGAATTCGCGCACGATATGCTGCTGGCGCCGGCTGACCGGGAGCGTCTCGGCGATGTTTTTCATCACCACCACCCAGTGCCCTTCGCCGTCGTCGCCGGTCGCCCGCTCGAAGCCGCGGATCGCTTCTTTCGCGACCAAGCAGTTGCGATGCACACGCACGAAGCGGCCGAGAAACTCCTGCTCGAGCCTCGCCAGCGACTCCTCGATCAGATACTCGCGCTCGGCGGTGCGCACCGTCACGTACTTGAGCTCGGCCTTGAGAAACACGATATCGGCAACCGGTATCAGGTGGATGCGTCCGCGCTCGCTGACCGATAAATGGGTGCGCGCGTCGGATTTCAGTTCGCGCAGCGCATCGAGCCGCAGCGGATTGATGGTTCGCGCGCGCGACAACGCATCGAACAGGCGGCCGAGGCGGATCGGCTTCAGCAGATAGTCGACTGCGTGCACTTCGAACGCCTTGAGCGCATACGCATCGAAGGCGGTAGTAAAGATGATCGCCGGGGGCTCGTCGAGCTTCTGGATATGCTGGGCGACTTCGAGTCCGTCCATTTCCGGCATGCGGACGTCGAGCAGCAGGACGTCGGCCCCGCACTCCGGCAGCATGGCGAGCGCGCGCTTGCCGTTCTCCGCCTCGCCTGCAATTTCGATCGGCATCTTGAGCGCGCAATCGGAGAGCAGGTCGCGGATGCGGTTGCGCGCCGGCGCCTCGTCGTCAACAATCAGCACGCGCAGCGGCTGGCCGGCCGTCATTACGCGCCGCCTTTCAGGTATGGAATCACAATGTGCACCTGGTACCAAGCGTCGGTCGCGGTGATCTTGATACTCGCTTCGGCATCGAAATGCAACGCCAGCCGCTCGCGGATGTTGGCGAGCGCCATGCGGTTGCCGCTGCGGCGTTCGCGCTCCGGCCGGTATGGATTGCGCAGCAGAATGTGCACCTGGTCGCCGTCGCGATGGATGCGGATATGAATGATGCCGGGCCCGCTGACTGGCTCGATGCCATGGTACACCGCGTTTTCGAACAACGGTTGCAGCACCATCGGCGGTATCAGCGCATCGGGCGGCATGTCGGCGGTATCCCACTCGACCTGCAGCCGTTCGCCGAGGCGCAGCTGCTCGATGTTCAGGTATTGCTTCGCCAGGTCGATTTCCCCCCCTATCTGTATGAGCTGGTGGTTATCGGCCATCAGTACGCGGAACAGATCGGAGAGATCTTCTAGCACGGTCTCGGCGCGCCTCGGGTCCTGGCGTATCAGGCTCAGCACGGCATTGAGGCTGTTGAACAGAAAGTGCGGGCGGATGCGCGCCTGCAGTGCTTGCAGCCGCGCTTCGGCCAGCGCCGGCGACAGCGCGCGGCCGCGCAGATCGAAATAGCCGATCAGGATGCCGGTCACGAGCAGCGTGAAAACCCAGTAGCGCTCGAGCGCAGCCATGTTTGTGAACACGTTCAGCCCGAAAAAATATACCGCACTGGTGACCGCGAGTTCGATCGCGATCAGCGTCGCAATCGCGTACGGGTAACGCAACCGGTGCAGCCAGCTGTTGGCGGCGGCGAGCACAAGCAGGCTGAGAATCAGGATCGGCTGCACCGGCGCTGACAGCTCGAGCAGCTCTTCCATCAATGCCAGCGGCCCACTGGTTTTCAGCAGCGCAGCGGCAAGGCACATGCCGTCGACGATTACGAGGATACGCAGCAAAATCCCAAGGTTGCGAAAGTTCGGCAGGACGCCGGCGTTGGCGTTTTGATCTATACTCATTGTTTGATTA
>JBIODE010000084.1:0-5260 GCA_044440325.1 Steroidobacterales bacterium | reverse complement strand
GCGGCATGGTCATCACCTGGTTTCTGATCTGCCTCACGTTCATCGATCTCGACCATCAATTGCTGCCGGATTCGCTGACGCTGCCGCTGCTGTGGCTCGGCCTGATCGCCTCGCTGAGCGGCTGGGCATCACCGGCCCACAGCCTGCCGGTGGCTCCGGCCGCCGCCATCGCCGGGGCGGCGGCGGGGTATCTGGCGCTGTGGGCCGTGTACCATTTGTTTCGCTTGGCCACGGGTAAGGAAGGCATGGGTTACGGCGATTTCAAGCTGCTCGCGGCGCTCGGCGCCTGGCTCGGCTGGCAGATGTTGCTGCCGATCGTGCTGTTCTCCGCCGCCGTCGGCGCGGTGGTCGGCATCGCGTTGATCGCCTTGCGGCGGCAGGATCGCGGCAAACCGATACCGTTCGGGCCATTTCTCGCCGCGGCGGGCTGGCTGGCGTTGATGTGGGGACCGGAGATCGTCGCGCGCTACCTGGGCCTGTTCGGCCAAAGAGCGTGAGCCCGACGCAGGCGTTCGCCGCGTCCGGCGCCCGGCCGCTGCGCATCGGTCTGACCGGCGGCATCGCCAGCGGCAAATCGACCGTCGCGGAGCTGTTCAAGGCGCTGGGCATCGCCGTGATCGATGCGGATCAGATCGCGCGCGAAGTTGTCGCGCCCGGCACACCGCTGCTCCACGCGCTCATCGAGCGTTTCGGCCGGGCATTGCTATTACCAGACGGTTCGCTCGATCGCCGCGCCTTACGCGCCCTCGTGTTCGCCGACCCGGCGGCCCGCCGCGAGCTCGAAGCGCTGCTGCATCCGGCCATACGCGCGCGCACCGAAGCGCTGAGCGCGCGGGCGCCCGGGCCTTACCAGATCCATGTCGTGCCACTATTGATCGAAACCCATGCAGCAGAGCGTTATGACCGCATCCTGGTGGTCGATTGCGATGAGTCGCTGCAGCTCGCGCGGCTCATGCAGCGCGATGGCATGACCGCAGATCAAGCGGGTGCGATGCTGGCCGCGCAAGGCTCGCGCGCCGCGCGGCTGGCGGCCGCGGATGATGTCATCGTCAATACCGGAGCGGCGGATTTACTGCCGCCGGCAGTGGCGGCGCTGCATAAGAAATACCTGGCGCTGCCGACGGCGTAGCACAACCGCCAGCGCAGTGAGCGCGCTTCGTCGACGCTTGCCGGTGGCTGTCGCAATGCGCGGCCGTTTACGGCCGCGGACTCGGTCAAGCACAATAGCCGGATGTCCGAACCAGACAGTCCGCCTTCCGCGCACGAGCCGAGCGTATTCGAGCAGCCGCTCAACGAGCGCATGCGCACCTTTCTGCGGCTGGATTTCCTCTATAACCAGGCGCTCTATCACAACGAGATGCCGAGCTCATGGGGCAGCCGGGCAGCGGTCGCCAGCCTGCTCGATATTCTCTCGATCCTCACGCGCGGCGACGTACGCAGCGACGTGCTCAAGGAGCTCGAGCGGCATTTGGCGCTGCTGGCCGAGTACCAGAACCGCCCCGGCATTGACAGCGCGCGGCTGCGGGCGCTGATTTCAAACCTCGTGCGTCTGCGCTCCGAGCTCAGCGCCGCCGGCGGCGCGTGGATCCAGCCGCTGCGCGATTCGGAGTTCCTCGCGGCGATCAAGCACCGCAGCGCGATCCCCGGCGGCACCTGCGAGTTCGACCTGCCGGACTATTTCTTCTGGCTCAATCAGCCGGCTGACACGCGCATCAGCGCCTTTGCGCGCGGGATTGCCCTGTTGCGACCGCTGTGCGACGCGATTGCCGAGCTGTTGTGGCTCACGCGGCAAAACGGCCGGGCACGCGATGAAACCGCTCGCGGCGGCATGTTCAGCGTGACCTTCGACCGCGACACTCCGTACCAGCTGCTGCGCATCAGCCTGCCGCCGGACTCGCACTTCTTTCCAGAGATCAGCGGCAGCCATTACCGCTGCAGCATGCGCTTCCTGCAGTGGCAAGGCATCGAAGGCAAGCCCACGCAGATCGAAGCGGACGTGCCGTTCGTGCTCACCTGCTGCATTTAGCAGCCATCGCGGGAATCGCCAGTGAGCGCCCTGCGCGTCCTGTGTCCCACCTGCCGGCGCGAGCTGGTCTGGAGCGAGTCGCCGTTCCGGCCGTTTTGCAGCGAACGCTGCCGGCTCATTGACCTCGGTGCATGGCTGTCGGAAAGACACGCCATTCCCTGCGAGTCGCCCGAGCCTTCGGCCACCCACGAAGTCGGCGACGACACCGACTCCAGCACCGACCCTGCTAAAGCTTGATCTTGCCGCCGCCGGGGAGGGCACCGCCGCCGAGACCGACATCCGGCACAACGATGCGCGAGGCGGCTTCGCGGCGGTACTCCTTGGCTTCTTCGATGGCCTGCTCGAGCGCATCCTGTGCCGCCGACGCAAACTTCTTGATGGCCTCCTCGAGCGACTTGGCGTCGATCTCGAAGGCCAGCGGCAGCACACCGCCGGGGGTCAGCAGCTGCGTCTGACCCGAATAAAGCACCGGGCGGCCCGCGTCGACTGCGCCTGCCGCGCTCACCGGAATCAATTGCCTGATCGTGCCGACACGGCGGTCGGTGAAGATCTCTTCGCGATACAGCCCGTTGCTGTCGAGCTGAATATCCGGCAGTCCGGGATCCTGAGCCATCTGAGGTTACCTCTATTGCGGCAAGGGGCCTGACAACGCTGCTAGCGCAGCGACACTTTCCACGATCGGACCATCCGCCGGCAAGAGGTCTTCATCCCGCAGGTTGGCCGGCGCGACCCATCTGAGCGCCTGGCCTTCCAGTCCCGCCGGATCGCCGCTGTACCGATCGACGAGCCACACCGCCAGCTCCACCCGCCGATCTGCATAGTCGTGGCTCAATTCCAGCAGCAGATGACACTCGATCAGCTCCAGCCCGAGCTCTTCGCGCAGCTCGCGGCGCAGTGCCGCCTGCGGCGCTTCGCCCGCTGCAATCTTTCCGCCGGGGAATTCCCACTTGCCGGCCATGTGCTTGCCGACCGGCCGCTGCGCGATCAGCACCCGGCCGTCCGCGTCGAACAGCACGGCGGCAACGACCTGCAGCCGGGGAAGAGCGCTCAATGCGCCGGCCTGACTGGGAGTTACGGCCACCGCGCCCACGCGTAACCGGCCACAGCGCCTAGAGGTTGCCGGCCAGCGCACCGTGGCAGTGCTTGAACTTCTTACCCGAGCCGCACGGACAGGGCTCGTTGCGGCCCACCTTGCGGTCGCCGCGCACGAACGGCGCGGCCTGTTCGGCCGGGGCAGCCGCCCGCGCCGCAGCTGCGCGACCCGCGCCCAGGACCGCCCCCGGCGCCTCCGCGTCCGCCGGCTCGGCCGCGCCGAGCAGCGACTGCGCCTCGGCATGCTGGGCCTGCAGCGCGCGCATCAACCGCTCGCGCCGTTCCGCCTCCTCGCGATCGATCTGCTCCTGCGTACGGACCTCGATCTTCGCCAGCAGCGCGGCGGTTTCGAACTTGACACGGCCGAGCATCGCAGTGAACAGCTCGAAGGCCTCGCGCTTGTACTCGTAGCGGTAGTCCTTCTGCGCATAACCCCGCAGATGAATGCCCTGGCGCAGGTAGTCCATCGCCGCCAGGTGATCGCGCCAGTGTTGATCGAGCGTTCGCAGCACCACGTCGCGCTCGACGTGACGCATGATCTCCGCCCCGGTGCGCTCGACCTTGGCCGCGTAACCCGCGCGCACGGCGGCCAGCGCGCGTGCACGCAATGCCGGTTCCTCCAGGTTTGGATCCTGTTCGAGCCAGCCCGCGGGATCGAGCTGCACATTGAAATCGCGCCGCATGGCCTCCGCCAGCCCCTGCAGATTCCAGTCCTGCGGCACGCTGTTGGGCGCGGCGTATCCGTCGATGAGGCTGCCGACCGCCTCCTCGATCATCTCATCGACCGCCGCGCTCAAATCGGCGGTGCCGAGAATCTCGGTGCGCTGCTGATAGATGACCTTGCGCTGATCGTTGGCGACGTCGTCGAACAGCAGCAGCTGCTTGCGGATGTCGAAGTTGTGGGACTCGACCTTGCGCTGGGCCTTCTCGATCTGGCGCGTGAGCATGCCGCTCTCGATGACCTCGCCTTCCTTCATGCCGGCGAGCTGCAGCAGACGCTTGGTACGGGCCGGGTCGCCGAAGATCCGCATCAGGTTGTCTTCCATCGACAGATAGAAGCGGCTCGAGCCCGGATCGCCCTGGCGGCCGGAGCGGCCACGCAGCTGATTGTCGATGCGGCGCGACTCGTGCCGCTCGGTGCCGACGATGTGCAGTCCGCCGGCGGCAATCACCTGATCGTGCCGCTGCTGCCAGGCCTGCCTGGCGCTGGCACGCGCGGCCTCATCGATCTCCGCGCCCATCGCCACGAGCTCAGCGTCGAGATTGCCGCCGAGCACGATGTCGGTGCCGCGGCCCGCCATATTGGTCGCAATCGTGACGGTGGCCGGTCGGCCCGCCTGCGCCACGACCTGCGCCTCGCGCTCGTGCTGCTTCGCATTGAGCACTTGGTGCTCGATCTTCTCCTTGCCCAGCAGCGTCGAGAGAAATTCGGAAGTCTCGATCGAGGTCGTGCCGACCAGCACCGGTTGCGCGCGTTCGACGCAGTCCTTGATGTCGGCAATGATCGCCTCGAATTTGTCCTTCTGCGTAAGGTAGACGAGATCGGGCATGTCCTTGCGGATCATCGGCCGGTGCGTCGGTATCACCACCACTTCCAAACCGTAGATCTGCAGGAACTCCGGCGCTTCCGTGTCGGCGGTGCCGGTCATGCCGGAGAGTTTCTTGTAGAGGCGGAAATAGTTCTGAAAGGTGATCGAGGCGACTGTCTGGTTCTCCTCGCGCACGCGCACGCCCTCCTTGGCCTCGACCGCCTGATGCAGGCCGTCGGACCAGCGCCGCCCCGGCATCGTGCGGCCGGTGAACTCATCGACGATGATCACCTCGCCGCCGCGCACGATGTATTCCACGTCGCGCTTGTAGAGCGCGTGCGCGCGCAGCGCCGCATTCAGATGGTGCATGAGGCGGATGTTGGCCGTGTCGTTCAGGCTCTCGCCTTCGCGCAGCAGCTGCGTCTCGAGCATCAACTGTTCAACATGCTCGTGGCCGGCCTCGGTCAGATGCACCTGCTTGGCCTTCTCATCCACGGAAAAATCTCCGGGGCCCTCCTCGCTCTGCTGGCGCGTCAGGCGCGGCACCAGTTCATTGATGCGGACGTAGACTTCGGTGCTCTCTTCCGCGGGTCCCGAGATGATCAGCGGCGTG
>JBIODE010000083.1:0-5313 GCA_044440325.1 Steroidobacterales bacterium | reverse complement strand
GTATGGAAGGAATTCATTCCGAGGTACCGACCTCCGGTTCCGCGAGCGCTATTTCGCTGCGACGGCGCAGGGTCAACGTCTGCACGACAGCGTTCGTCCACAAGTGCACTTTCGGCACGGGAACCTGACCGTCACCGACACCCTGCCCGAGGCAGAGACTTACGATGCGGTCTTCTGCCGCAATCTGTTGATCTATTTTGATGGCGCCGCGCAGAACCGCGCCATTGGGGCGCTGCGGCTCCTGTTGGCGCCTGAGGGCCTGTTGTTCGTCGGACCAGCCGAAGCGGCCCTGCTGTTGAGTCACGACTTCACCTCGGCCAAGGAGCCGCTCGCGTTCGCCTTCCGCAAGACACTGACCGTACCGCTCGCGAGCGCTCCAGCACCCGCGCAGTCGACCCGCCTGTCGCCGGCCCGTCCGACGCCGACCCGTCCGGCGCCGGCGCACCCCGGCGTGCCGGCGTCATTGGCAGCGCAATCCGCGCCCCCGCTGGAATTGAGTCCACCCGACCGGGAGCTCAAAGAGGCCTCCGGCCTGGCCGATCAGGGGCGCCTACCGGAAGCGGAGCGGTCCTGTGAAGCCCATCTGCGCCAGCACGGTCCGTCGGTGCAAGCTTTTCATCTCATGGGGCTGATTCGCGCGGCCCGGGGAAATCTCGCACAGGCCCAGCTGTACTACCGCAAGGCGCTCTATCTCGATCAAGACCATCACGACACGCTGCTGCACCTTGGCCTGCTGCTGGAGAAACAGGGTGACGCACGCGGCGCGCAGGTCATGCGCAACCGCCTGCGACGGCTGAATCGCAGCAGCGTGAACTGACGTGAGCCTGCCGCTCAACGACATAGCCCCGGCCGCGCGCGCCGCCGTCCATGATTGCTGGAACAGGATCGGCGTACTCGGTGATGCTTCCTGCGCTGAGCTCGCGCAGCACATTCACTGCCGCAATTGTCCGGTCTATTCGGCAGCGGCCGTGGCCTTGTTGGATATCGAGCTGCCTCCGGACTTCCTCAGGCATTGGACCACACAGGTCGCGCAGGAAAAAGCACTGATAGAGCTCGACACGCATTCGGTACTCGTGTTTCGCATCGCCGCCGAATGGCTTGCGCTACGCGCGGGGGTGTTGCAGGAAATCGTCAGCTCGCGCGCCATCCATTCGATCCCGCATCGGCGCGATGGCGTGGTGTTGGGACTGGTCAATATTCGCGGGGAGTTGCTGGTCTGCTTTTCGCTGCAGCAGATTCTGGGGCCGCAGCCGGCCGCGGACCTGGCGCAGGAGAAAAACCGAGTTGCCGCGGGACGCCTGCTGGTGATTCAGAGCGACGGCGGTCGCGCAGTCTGTCCGGTTGATGAGGTCCTCGGTCTGGCTCGTTTTCGTCCGCGCGAGCTGACGCCGGTGCCGGCGACTGTCGCGAAGTCCGCGGCCACATACACGCGTTCGATGTTGTGCTGGCAGCAGCGCGCCGTCGGCCTGCTCGACGAGCAATTGCTGCTGCACACCGTCAATCGGAGCCTCACGTGAGCGCGCGCGACCTGAGCGAGCTGTCGATGCACGAGCTGTTCCGCCTCGACGCGGAAAGCCAGATCCAAGCATTGACCAATGGTCTGCTGGCATTGGAGCGCAACCCCACCGCGGCCGAGCAGCTTGAAGTCTGCATGCGCGCCGCACACTCGCTCAAAGGCGCGGCCCGTATTATCGGTCTTGACATCGGCGTGAGCGTGACGCATGCGATGGAGGACTGCTTCGTCGCCGCACAACGCGGCGCAATCGTGCTGCGCCAACCGCAAATCGACGTCCTGCTACGAGCCTTGGATCTGCTCAATCGCATCGCCAATACTTCCGAGACGGAGCTGGGTGCGTTGCCTCGCGGGAAGGACTCCGAGCTCGGCGGCATGCTGGGGGCGCTGACCGAGGTGCTTCAAGGCCGTGTGCAGCCTGAGCCGGCAGTCGCGGTCGTCGCGCTACCCCCGACCGCGCCGATCACCGAGCCGCGGCCGCCCGCGGCCGCCGAGGAGCACGGCAGCGCAGAGCGCGTGTTGCGCGTGAGCGCCGACAATCTCAATCGCCTCCTCGGGCTGGCAGGCGAGTCGCGGGTGGAGTCGCGCCGGCTCAAGTCGTTCGCCGAATCGATGTTGCGGCTCAAGCGCCTGCACGACAAGGCGGGCAAGACCTTGGAAAGCCTGCGTGACGTGCTCTCGCAACAGGCCGCCCATTCCCAGAGCGAAGCTTTGCTGGCGGATGCGCACCACAGTCTGCATCACTGCCGCCAGTTGCTGGCGCAGCGCTTCACCGAAATCGAATTGTTCGACAGCCGCTCCACCAATCTCGCGCACCGGCTCTACGAGGCCGCCTTGGCCTGCCGCATGCGGCCGTTTGCCGACGGCATCCGCGCTTTTTCGCGCATGGTGCGCGATCTGGGCCGCTCGCTCGGCAAGCAGGTACGGCTGGAGATCGTCGGTGAGGCGACGCAGGTTGACCGCGACATTCTCGACAAGCTCGACGCGCCCCTGGGCCATCTGCTGCGTAACGCCATCGACCACGGGATCGAGTCTCCAGATGAGCGGCGCGCCGCCGGCAAGGACACCGAGGGTGTCATACGCCTGGAAGCGCGCCACAGCGCGGGCCTGCTGCAAATTATCGCCACGGATGATGGACGCGGGATAGATCCGGTTGGGCTGCGGGCGGCAATCGTCGCACGCAAGCTCACGACTGCAGAGACTGCCGGCAAGCTCAGTGAGGTGGAGTTGTTGGAGTTCCTGTTTCTGCCCGGCTTTTCGCTCAAGGAAGACGTGACGGAGATTTCCGGTCGCGGTGTTGGGCTCGATGTCGTTCAGAACATGATCAAGCAGGTCCGCGGCACGATCCGCGTCACGTCCGTGCTCGGCCAAGGCGCGCGTTTCCAGCTGCAGCTGCCCCTGACACTGTCGGTGGTGCGCACCCTGCTGGTGGAGATCGGGGGTGAAGCCTACGCCGTCCCGCTCGCACACATCGTGCGCACCCTGAATCTGCCGAAGCGGGCCATCAGCGCGCTGGAAGGTCGTCAGTATTTCCAATTCGAGGGCCGATCCATCGGCCTGGTCAGTGCGCGTCAGGTACTCGGCGTCAGCGAGCCCCAGTCCGTTGACGAGGATCTGGCGGTGATCATCCTGGGCGAGCCCGGCAGTGCGTACGGCCTGGTGCTGGATCGTTTTCTCGGCGAGCGTGAGCTCGTGGTGCAGCCGTTGGACGCGCGGCTGGGCAAGATCAAGGACATCGCCGCCGGAGCGCTGCTGGAAGACGGCTCGCCGGTGTTGATCGTGGATGTCGAGGACATGCTCCGCTCGGTGGAACGGATCGTGGCCACCGGACGCTTGGAAAGCGTCCAGCGCGGTGCCGAGACCGATCATAGGAAAGCTCGCAAGCGCGTGCTGGTGGTGGACGATTCGCTCACGGTACGCGAACTGGAACGCAAACTGCTCGACCACGGCGGTTACGAAGTCGATGTCGCGGTGGACGGCATGGACGGATGGAATGCGGTGCGCACCGGTCATTTCGATCTGGTTGTCACCGACATCGACATGCCGCGCATGGACGGCATCGAACTGCTCACGCTGATCAAGAAGGACCTCAACTTGAAGTCGCTGCCGGTGATGATCGTCTCGTATAAAGATCGCCCCGAGGATCGCAGGCGCGGGCTCGAGGCCGGCGCAGACTACTATCTGACGAAGAGCAGCTTCCAAGACGAAACGCTGCTGCGAGCGGCCGTGGACCTCATCGGTGCGGCCGACGCATGAAAATCGGAATCGTCAATGATCTGCCGTTGGCGATCGAGGCGCTGCGACGCGCCATTGCCCTGCGGCCCGAGCACCGGATCATTTGGGTGGCGTATGACGGCGCGCAGGCCGTGACAGCGTGCGCGCGGGAAACACCGGATCTGGTTCTGATGGACCTGGTAATGCCTGTCATGGATGGCGTCGAGGCGACGCGTCAAATCATGACCAACACCCCATGCGCAATTCTGCTTGTCACAGCCAACGTCGGTGTCAATGCTGCGCGCGTGTTTGAAGCGATGGGCTGTGGTGCACTCGATGCCGTAGACACGCCGGCGCTCGGCGCAAAAAACGCACCCAACGGCGCCACCACAATGCTGGCGAAGATCGACAGCATCGGCAAGCTGCTCGGCAGCACCTGCCGGCACCCGAGCGCGCCCGAAGTGGACGCAGTGGTCCGGCCCATCTCGCAACAAAGCCGCTTGGTGGCGATCGGCGCCTCCGCCGGCGGCCCGGCTGCGCTCGCGATCTTGCTGTCCGCGTTGCCACGGGATTTTCCCGCCGCGATCGTCATCGTCCAACATGTGGACGCGCAGTTCGCGATCGGCATGGCCGATTGGCTCAGCGCCCAGTCAAAGCTGCCGGTGCGCGTAGCGCGCGAGGGCGATCGCCCCATGATCGGTCAGGTGCTTCTGGCCGGTACCAGCGATCATCTCATTCTATCGGCGTCCGGTCGGCTCGGTTACACACCCGATCCGATCGACTACGCCTACCGGCCGTCGGTGGATGTTTTTTTCCAAAGCGTGTGTCGGTTCTGGCCATTCGAGGCGGTCGGCGTGCAGCTGACCGGAATGGGCCGTGACGGTGCGCTGGGCCTGCGGGCGCTGCGCAACAAGGGCTATCACACGATTGCACAGGACCAGGCCAGCAGCGCCGTGTACGGCATGCCGAAGGCCGCCGCGGCCCTCGACGCCGCAGTCGATATCCTGCCATTGGAGCGGATCGCATCGAGACTCGTGGATGTTATCAACCAGTAGGGCCGCTGGCCCACTTGGAGGGCGCCGATGCATGACCTGGAGCAACTCGCAGTCGTGACTACCGTACCGAATGACTACCGGATCCGGGTACTGCTGGTGGACGATCAGGCCATGATAGGCGAAGCGGTCAGGCGCGCCCTGGCCCAGCAGCCTGATCTGGAATTCCGCTATTGCAGTAGTTCAGCGGAGGCGATCGAAGTCGCGGCAAAGTATCGGCCGACGGTCATTTTTCAGGACCTGGTGATGCCCGGCGCCGATGGCCTGACGCTGGTACGGCAATATCGCGACAATCCGCTCACCAAGGACATCCCGATCATCGTGCTTTCGACCAAGGAGGAGCCGGCCGCAAAGAGCGAGGCATTTGCGCTGGGCGCGAATGACTATCTGATCAAGCTGCCCGATGCCGTCGAGTTGATCGCCCGCATCCGGTACCACTCGAGAGCGTACTTGAACCAGCTGCAACGTGACGCTGCTCACACCGCTCTGCACGACAGCCAACGCAAGCTCATTGAAATCAACAGCGAGCTACAG
>JBIODE010000082.1:0-5612 GCA_044440325.1 Steroidobacterales bacterium | reverse complement strand
CGCGAAGGCGGTTCCGGAGCTCGGCGAGGCCGGACAGGGCATGCAGGCGGATACCGATGCCAGGCGTTCGGCCTGGCTGCGCAGCAAGGCCGCCGAGCCGCCGCCTGCCGGCGCGAATACGGTGATCATCACGCACGTGCCGACTATTCTCGGCGCTTTCGGTCGGACATACGCCGGTCTGGGCGATGGCGACACCCTCGTATTCCGCCGGGACGGCAAGGGCGGCGCGGCATTCCTCGCCCACGTCAAGTGTGCGGACTGGCCGCAGCTCGCGGCACAATGACGGCCTCTCAACCTCAATGATCTCATGGAGTGAACGACTATGATCACGACGAACAGCCAGCGCCGCGCGGCCCTTATGGCTGGCATCGGCGCATCGTTTTTGTTGGCCACCGCACAGGCCGGCGCACACGCCAAGCTGGAGAGCACCACGCCGGCCGCGGACTCCACGGTCGCGTCTCCGAAGATAATTCAGGCGCATTTCAGTGAGGCGATCGAACCCAAGCTCTCGAGCTTCAAGCTGGCCGCGAGCGACGGTAACGCCATTGCCGTGATGTCCATGAACGATGCGAAGCATCCCGCGACGTTGTCAATCATGCCGAACGCGGCGCTCAAGCCAGGCGCGTACACCGTGACCTGGAGCGTGGTATCGGACGACGGCCACAAGACGCACGGCGCGTTCAGCTTCATCGTCCGGTAGCGCGGCCGTGGGAGCCGCGGTGCTCGTCGCAGCTCGGCTCCTGCAGTTCGTGGCGGTGCTGCTCCTGTTCGGATCGCCGCTGTTTTGCCTGTATGGGTTGGAGCGCGGCGCATCGCAATCGTCCGTGCCGGCGCAACCGCCGTGGCAACGACGCGCATTGTTACTCGCAGCGGCTGTCGCGCTGCTCGGGGCATTCGCATGGGTGATGGCGGAAACAGCCTCCGTCAGCGCTGAGCCGGGCGATGCCTTCAGCCCCGCTGCGCTGTGGACGATTCTGTCCGCCACGCGTTTCGGGCGCGCCTGTCTCGCGCGCATCGCATTGCTGGCGCTGTCGATCGTGGCCACGCTTTGCGTGGCGCGTCCCAAAGCACTTTGGATCGTGCAGGTGATCCTGGGCGGGACTGCCACGGCCAGCTTTGCCTGGACCGGCCATGGGGCCAGCGGCGTGGGAGCCGGCGGGGTGAGCGCCCCCGGGGCCGTACATCTGCTCGGTGATCTGCTGCACCTGCTGGCCGCGGGCATCTGGATCGGCGCGCTGGTGCCACTGGCGGCGCTGCTGCAGTACTCCATCCGCTCGGGAGCGCCGGCCCAGGCACAGGCAGCGCAATTCGGGCTCCGTCGCTTTTCAAGCTTAGGGGTCGGGGTCGTC
This sequence comes from Steroidobacterales bacterium, assembly GCA_044440325.1. Taxonomy (GTDB): domain Bacteria; phylum Pseudomonadota; class Gammaproteobacteria; order Steroidobacterales; family Steroidobacteraceae; genus FEN-1191. The sequence continues at coordinate 4,263 of JBIODE010000082.1, read as the reverse complement.
GCCGCGCTCGTTCTCAGCGGCGCCATCAACAGCTGGTTTCTGATCGGTCCGTCACACTGGCGTTCGATCTTTACCAGCGGCTACGGCATTGCACTGCTCGTCAAGCTCGGCCTATTCGGCGCCATGCTGGGTCTGGCGGCTCTCAACCGCTACCGCAGGGTGCCTGCCTTGCGCATCGCCCTCGGTGCGCAAGATCCGATTCCGCCGGCATTGCGCGCTCTGCGCGCGACCGTGCTGGCTGAGACCGCCCTGGCGCTGCTGGTGCTCGTCGCCGTCAGCCTGCTCGGCACACTCGCGCCCCCTATCTCGGGCGAATAACAAGGCTCACTCGACCGCGGATTTTGCCGACAGCACCGGCTCGGCGTTGGTCAGCGGCACGAGCTTGCCGCAGATTTCCGCGCCGAGCACCATTTCAATGACGCCATAATGCACGTTGCCCTGCACGCGCGCCTTGGCGCCGAGCACAACGCGTTGGCCGCCGAGAATATCGCCGTTTATGCGGCCGTTGAGCACGACTTGCGGCGCCTCGACCGAGCCTTCGATCACGCCGTACTCGCTGACCGACAAGGACGACTCGGTGCCGGCGGTGGCACGCACACTGCCGCTGATACGCCCGTCCAGATGCAGGCCGCCAGCGAACTCGACATCCCCCTGCACGCTCGCGCTCCTGCCAATGAGCGTGTCGATACGCTCCTTCTCGTGCTTGTCTCGTCGCTTGAACATTCCGCCTCCGGCGCGCTCAACCCGCGGCCACGCTCCAGACAAAGGTCTGCCGGTAGGGTGCCACGCCGCGGCGTGACGGTCGAATCTCTATGGTTACGCGCTCCGGCTTGAAGTCCGCTGGTATCGTGATCTGCTGTTCGATATTGCTGTAGTAGCGAAAGTTGAACGGCAACACGGCGCTTTTGGCCCCCAGCGCCACCAGATCGACCGTCGCCGCGGTGCCATTGCGGGTGCCGTCGATGGCGACCGTCAGAGTGCCATTGATGGCCTCTTCAGGCCGCACGGGATGATTGAGCGTAAACCGCAACGCAAAGCGCTGCGGAGTGTCGAGCGGGGCAATGCCAAACTGCTGCACGCGCACGGCAGCCGGCGGCTGCCCCTGCTGCGGGACGATGCCGCGATAGAACTCCAGGTCCTGGCTCTGTCGCGCGACTTGCGCCTGCAATTCGCCAATGCTGCGCGCCAGCTCCGAACGCTCGCGCACCTGCGCCACACGCTCCTCGTCGGCGGCCGCCAATTGCACGCGCAACTCGCGCAGCTGCTGCTGAAGTCTCTCGATCTGCTCTTGGAGGGCATCGCGCTGTCCGGCGGCGTGCATCGCATCGTAACCGGCCTGGGAGCGGCCCAGCTCGAATACCAGGTACAACGCCAAGGCAATCAGCAACAGCGCGGTCGTCAGCATCAGCCACCGGCGCATGGGCGCATAGGTGCGGACGACGAGCCTGCCCGGGATCTGCATCGACGGCGAACGCGCCCGGGTCAGACCGGAGGGGTGGGCTGCGGCGCGTTCGCGGAGGCTGCCGCCGTACGCCACCACTTCGGATACGGCGGCAGGCCGCCAGGAAACGCCAGCCCCCCGAGCTCGTGCAATGCGCGGGCGTAGACGGCGCGCTTGAAATAGATTACCTCCCGCACCGGCTGCCAATAGTCGACCCAGCGGCAGCGATCGAATTCAGGCTGGGGCGTGGTGTCGAAGCGGATCGGCGCCGGGGCGCTCTGCAGCTGCAGCAAGAACCAGTGCTGCTTCTGTCCCAGGCACAGAGGACGCACATTCCGCCGCACGTACTGCGATGGCAGCCGGTAGCGCAGCCAATGCCGCGTGCGCGCGACGATGCGCACGTCGGCGGCGCGCAGCCCGATCTCCTCATACAACTCGCGAAACAGCGAATCTTCCGCGGACTCGCCCCCGCGCATGCCACCCTGAGGAAACTGCCAACCACGCCCGCTGGCGCGCCGGCCGAGGAACAGCCGGTTGTCGGGGTCCATCAGCGCAATGCCCACATTGGCGCGGAACCCCTCGCGATCAATGACGTCACTCATGGCTCACTTTTAACCCGCCGGGACCCTATTGCTCAAGCGCGTCTGTTCAGACCACCGCGGGCTCGTTAGTCTGCGATGGCTATGACCGACCGCCGCATCATGCGATCCCGACATATGTGGGGGCTACTGGCTTTATCCGTGCTGGTGGCACTGGCATTCAGTGCATCGATGCTGCTCGGACCGGCGAGCATCGAGCCGCGCGCAGCGGCGACGGCACTGTTCGGCGCCGGCGATAATTTCACGCGCGCCGTCGTCCTCGGCGTGCGCTTGCCGCGTGCGTTGGCAGCGCTGACGGTCGGCAGCCTCCTCGGGCTCGCCGGCGTGCTGCTGCAGGCCTTGTTTCGTAATCCCCTGGCGGATCCCTTCGTGCTTGGCGTCTCCGGCGGAGCAGCCGTCGGCGCATTGCTCGGCATGCTGACGGGCGCCGGCTTTGCAGTCATTCACGGCTCGGCGATCGCCGGCGGCGTCGCCGCGGGGATCTTGACACTGCTGCTGGGCCGCGGGGGTGGGGGGTTGCGGCTGCTGCTCTGTGGAGTCGTGTTGGCCAGCACCTGCGGCGCCGCAATCACCGTACTGCTGACGCTCGCGGACACCGGGCAGGTCCGTGGCATGGTGTTTTGGCTCGCCGGCGATCTCGGCTGGGCCCAATATCCGATGTTCAACTTGGGCGTCGTGGGCGCGGCGCTGGCCCTCTCACTGCTGCTGGGACGCGTGCTCAACGTCCTCGGCGCCGGCGAACTTCGCAGCAGCAGCGTCGGTCTCGATGCGCGCGCCGCGCGTCTGTGGGTATTCCTGCTGGCCGCGGCGTTGACCGCGCTGGCGGTGGTGTCGGCCGGCACGGTCGGATTTGTCGGTCTCATCGCCCCGCATACGGTGCGGCTCGCCTTCCGCACCAGCGATCACCGTATCGTCGCGCCTGGGGCGGCGCTGATGGGCGGCCTGCTGCTGTGTGTTGCCGATATTTTGAGCCGAACGATTGCGGCGCCACGCGAATTGCCGGTCGGCGCCATCACCGCGCTGATCGGCGCACCACTGTTCATCGTACTGCTGCGGCGTTCAGCCAGCTGAGGGCCGCATCAGCGCCGGCGCCGGCCCTGCAGGTACTCGCGGCCGCGCTGCATCAACCCCACAAAGCGCGCTCGATCGCCGGCCAATACTGCGCTGCGCAGCGTCTCCACGGCTTGCGCCAACGCGTTGAGCGATTCGGCGCCGAAGTCATTGAGCCGCTGAATCTCAAAGTACAGGTCCGGGCTCTCCTGCGCGACCTGGCTCGCAACATCGAATTGCGCATCGAAGGTCGTGCTCGACAATTCCACCAGCCGCGGTGCCGCCTCGCCGCTCTCGGCGAGCGCGGTGACGAAGGCAATGTTCAATGCATGCGACAGGCCAAGCACGTAGGCGATCAGCCGATCGTGCTCCTCCAGTCCCATGACCACCTGCTCGGCCATCGTCGGCTGGAATAGCGCCCGCGCGGCGGCAAGTGCCGCCGCAGACCCAAGATCGATGAAGATCACGTGGCGGCCTGAAAGCAGCTCGGTGTCGGGACCGAACATCGGATGTAGCGAAGTGACTGGCACGCCCGCCGCCGAGAGCGCTGCAAGGCCGGCGCGCAGCGGTGACTTGAGCGAACCGAGGTCGAAGACCACCCCGCGCGGTCGGCGCTCCGCGAGCTCGGTCAGGATCGCGCCGGTCGCGCCAAGCGGGGTTGCCACGACGATAAAATCATGGTCGAGCGCGGACGTACGCCAATCCGACATCGCGGCGAGCGCCGCCGGGCCCGGCTGCGGATCAGCGATCTCCACGGCAAAGCCTTGTGAAACGAGAAACTGCGCGAACCACCCGCCCATCTTGCCGGCGCCACCGATCACCAGCGCGCGGCGGCCGCTGCCGCCGCCGTGTGCCGCGACACTCGCCTGCTCCTGGGTGGTGAGCGAGGAGCGGATCAGCAGACGCATGATGGCCTCGGCTGCATCGGGCGGGACTCCAAGCCGCGCGGCCGTGGTGCGCGCGGCTAGCAGCACCTCGCGTTCGCGGCCATAGTCGCGTGTGGGGTAGCCCGTGGCCTGCTTGACGCGCGCGATCTCGCGGCTGGTCGCCTGCCGCTCGGCGACGAGCGCCAGCAACTTGCCGTCCAGGCTGTTGAGACGCTGGCGCAGCTCATCGAGTGTCATGGACATGCCGGTCCGTCCTCACTATTTGTCTACAATGTGCGTGCATAGT
>JBIODE010000081.1:0-5761 GCA_044440325.1 Steroidobacterales bacterium | reverse complement strand
GTCCCATTGGTCCGAGTTCGACTACGTCGTGGTCAACGATCGGTTTGCCCAGGCGGTGCTCGAGCTCCAATCCATCCTCGACGGCGTCGGCGCCTCGCTGCGGGCGCAGCGGCCCGAGCTCAAGCCGCTGCTGGCGACGCTGCTGGCTTGAGCCGCAGCGGGTGGCGTGATCCGCTGCATTTGCCGTACACTGCTCGACCGATCCCTCAAGATTTTCAGGACGCCTCCATGGCCCGAGTTACCGTCGAAGACTGTCTACAGAACGTAGATAACCTGTTTCAGCTGGTATTGCTGGCCGCGCAGCGCGCGCGCCGGCTGGCCAACGGCGCCGAAGCGACCGTGCCGCTCGAGAACGACAAGCCGACAGTGTTGGCGCTGCGCGAGATCGCGGCCGGAAACATCACGCCCGAGATGCTGCGCGCGCCCACGCCGGTGAACGAGGCGCCGGTTCCAGACGCCGACAATGAATCCACTTTTCGCGCGCCGCAGTTCGGCTTGATCGGCCCCCAAGACTAAAGGGCGGCCGGTCACGGAGCGGCAGTGGACTATGCGTCTTCGCTTCTGGGGTTGCTGCCCGGCGCAAGACGCACTCCGGGGCTCAAGGAGTTGCTCGCCACGGTCTCCGAGTACCTGCCGGCCGAGCAGGTGGAGCGCGTGCGCGAGGCCGCCGAATTCGGCGCCGCCGCGCATCAGGGCCAGAAGCGCCTGTCCGGCGAACCCTATATCTCCCACCCGGTGGCAGCCGCAGAGCTGCTGGCCGAGCTGCATCTGGACGCCGACACGATCGTCAGCGCGATCCTGCACGATGTCATCGAAGACACCCCGATCGCCAAGGACGACATCGCCAAGCGCTTCGGCAACGATGTCGCCGAAATTGTCGATGGCGTAACCAAGCTCGATCAGATCCGCTTCAAGAACCGCGAGGAAGCGCAGGCCGAGAGCTTCCGCAAAATGCTGCTGGCGATGGTGCGCGATCTGCGTGTCATCCTGGTCAAGCTGGCCGACCGCACCCATAACCTTCGCACCATAGAGGCGGTGGCGCCCGCCAAACGGCGGCAGACCGCGCGCGAGACGCTGGACATCTACGCGCCGGTGGCCGAGCGGCTCGGGCTCTACAGCATGAAGCTCGAGCTCGAGGACCTGGGATTCCGCACACTCTACCCGCAGCGCTACCGAGTGATCGAACGCGCGCTCAAGCGCGCCCGCGGCAACCAGAAGGAATTTCTGCCGCGGATACGCACGCAGCTCGAAGAGGCGCTGAAGAAGACGGGCATTCCCGGCCGCGTCGAAGCGCGCGAGAAGCATCTCTACAGCATTTACCGCAAGATGCAGCGCAAGCGCACGGCCCTGTCTGAGATCATCGATGTCTACGGTCTGCGCATCATCGTCGATACGCCCGACACCTGTTACCGCGCACTCGGCGTCGTTCACAGCGTCTACCGGCCGATGCCGGGACGTTTCAAGGATTACGTCGCGATTCCGCGCGTCAACGGCTACCAGTCGCTGCACACAACCCTGTTCGGGCCCAACGGCGTGCCGATCGAGGTGCAGATTCGCACCCTGGACATGAACCAAGTCGCCGAATCGGGTATCGCCGCCCACTGGAAGTACAAGGGTGGCGACACTGAAGGCTCGGCGCAGCAGGAGCGGGCGCGCAAATGGCTCTCGAATCTGGTCGAGTTGGAAGGCGGCAACTCCGAGGAGTTCATCGAAAGCGTCAAGGTCGATCTGTTCCCGGACAAGGTCTACGTGTTCACCCCGCGCGGCGAAATCCTGCGCCTGCCGCGCGGCGCCACCGTAGTCGATTTCGCCTACGCCGTGCATACCGATGTCGGCAACCGCTGCGTCGCCGCCAAGATCGACCGGCGCCTGACGCCGCTGCGCACGGTGCTGCGCAACGGGCAGACCGTGCAGATCATTACCGTCAAGGGCGCTAACCCGAATCCCTCCTGGGTCAATTTCGTCGCCACGGCCAAAGCGCGCTCCGCCATCCGCCATTATCTCAAAGGCCTGCGGCGCAGCGAGGCCGTGGAGCTCGGTCGCCGTCTGCTGGGCCAGGCGCTGGCGGAATTCGATCTCAAGTTTGATGCGATCGATCCGGTCGCATTGCAAAATTCACTGACCGAATTCGGCCTCAGAGATACCGAGGACCTGTACGAGAAGATCGGCCTGGGCGAGCGGCTGGCGCCGCTGGTGGCACGCCGGCTGCTTCCGGGTGAGCGGCTGGAAATGCCCAACGCCGCGTCGGCGCCCTTGGCGGTCGCCGGCACCGAAGGCCTGCTGGTGACCTATGCACACTGCTGCTATCCGATTCCTGGCGATCCGATCCTCGCGTTCCTGAGCGCCGGCCGCGGCATCGTGATCCATCGCGAAACCTGCGCCAACGTCGAGGATTATCACAAACATCCCGACAAGTGGCTGCCGGTCACCTGGCAGCACAAACCCGGGCGCCTGTTTCTGTCGGAGATTCGCATCGAGACGGTCAACCGCATGGGCGTACTCGCGGCCGTCTCCGCCGCGATTGCCGGCACGCAGACCAACGTGAGTCACGTTTCGATCGAGCAGCGCGACGCGGAAACCTCGGTGATCGTATTCATCATCGAAGTGGCCGACCGCAAGCAGCTCGCGCGCGTGGTACGCGTCGTGCGGCGGATGCCCGATGTTCTGCGAATCTTCCGCGCCATTGCGAGCCGAACGCGCCCGCGCGGCAGCGGCGACACCTGAACACACGAACACCAGAGGACCCACACCCATGCAGCGGCAGATCATCCAGACCGATCGTGCGCCAGCGGCCATCGGCACCTACTCACAAGCCGTGCGCGTCGGCGACACCGTCTATATCTCAGGTCAGATTCCGCTGGATCCGGCGAGCGGTCAGCTCGTCGGCGGCGGCATCGAGGCTGAGATCCGGCGTGTATTCGACAATCTGCAGGCGATCGCCCAGACCGCCGGCGGATCGCTGAATCAAGTGGTGAAGCTCTCGGTGTTCCTGGTCGATCTGGCGAATTTCGCAAAAGTGAACGAGATTATGGCCACCTACTTCCAACCCCCCTACCCGGCGCGCGCGGCGATCGGCGTTGCCGCGCTGCCGCGCGGTGCACAGGTCGAGGTGGAGTGCATACTGAGTCTCGCCTGAGGCGCCCGGCACCTGTGGGCCGCATCGCCAAGACCGGCGCCGGCGGCGCCCGCGGTGGGGCGGCCGCTGCTCGCGGCGGCGCGAGCCGCGCCGCCGCGGGTGATGCAGGCACCGGTTTCAGCTCCGCGCTCGCGCCGCGGTTGGCGAGACTGGGCATTCACACGCGCGCCGATGTGCTTTTCGTGCTGCCGCGGCGCTACGAGGATCGCACGCACGTGCAGCCGCTGGGCACGCTCGCGCCCGGCGCCCATGTCGTGGTCGAGGGCGAGGTGCTGCTGGCTGAGATCGTATTTCGGCGGCGACGCCAGCTGCTGGTGCGCATCGCCGACGGCACCGGTACCCTGACGCTGCGTTTCTTCTATTTCTCCAATGCGCAACGCGAGGGTTTTATCCGCGGCACGCGGCTGCGCTGCCACGGCGAGGTGCGCAAGGGAGCGCTGGGTCTGGAGCTCGTTCATCCCGAGTATCGCCGCATCACGACCGCCGGCGAACCGCTGCCGCAGACGCTCACGCCCATCTATCCGACGACCGCGGGCATCACGCAGGGCCGCCTGCGCGCCCTGGTCGAGCGCGCACTGACGGCCGCGGATGGCGTGCATTTGGCGGAGCTCCTGCCGCCTGAATTACTCGCTCGGCTGCACCTGCCCACGCTGCGGGCGGCATTGGAGTTCATCCATCGCCCGCCGATCGGCGCGCGGCTCGACGAGCTCGAGGCCGGGCGACATCCGGCACAGCGGCGGCTCGCATTCGAGGAACTGCTCGCGCATCAACTCTCGCTGATGGAGCTGCGCCGGATGGAGCGGCAGGAGGACGCGTACATTCTGGACGATGCTCTCGGGCTCCAGGCGCGTTTGCTGCAGAACCTGCCGTTTACGCTGACGGCGGCGCAGGCGCGGGTGTTGCAGGAGGTCGTGGCCGACCTGCGCGCACCGCGGCCGATGGCCCGTCTCATTCAAGGTGACGTCGGCTGCGGCAAAACGGTCATCGCCGCCGCTGCGGCTGCGGCCGCGATCGGCAGCGGCAAGCAGGCAGCGCTCATGGCCCCGACCGAGCTGCTGGCCGAGCAGCACGTGCGTTCGCTGGCGGGCTTCTTTGCCCCGCTCGGCGTGCAGGTCCTCCTGCTGACCGGCTCGCAGCCGGCGCGTCAGCGCCGTGCCGCACTGCGTGCGATCGCCACCGGCGAGGCGCAGCTGGTGGTCGGCACCCATGCGCTGTTCCAGGAGAATGTGCAGTTTGGAGAGCTCGCGCTCGCGATCATCGATGAGCAGCACCGCTTCGGCGTGCAGCAGCGCCTGCGGCTGCGCGAGAAGGGAGCGCGGTCGCAGCCGCATCAATTGATCATGACGGCGACGCCGATCCCGCGCACACTGGCGATGACCGCCTACGCCGATCTGGACGTCTCAATCATCGATGAATTGCCGCCTGGCCGCACGGCGGTGCGCACGGTCGTGGTCGCAGAAGAGAGGCGAGCACGTATCGTTCAGCGCATCGACGCGGCCTGCAGCGCCGGCCGCCAGGTGTACTGGGTGTGCGCCTTGATTGAAGAATCCGAGGAGATCAACTGCCAGGCCGCGGAAGAGACGGCGGCGGCACTCACCGAGGCGCTGGCGAAACACCGCATCGGTCTGGTGCACGGGCGCATGAGCGCGGCGCAAAAGGACGCCGCCATGCAGGCGTTCAGCACCGGACAGACGCGACTGCTGGTCGCCACGACGGTGATCGAAGTCGGGGTTGACGTCCCGAATGCCAGCTTGATGGTAATCGACAACGCCGAGCGCTTGGGGCTGGCGCAATTGCATCAGCTGCGCGGTCGCGTCGGCCGCGGCGCGGTCGAAAGCACCTGCGTGCTGCTCTACCGCACGCCGCTGTCGGAAATGGCGCGCGCGCGGCTGGCCGCGATCCGCGATACCACCGATGGTTTCGAGATTGCGCGGCGCGACTTGGAGCTGCGCGGACCAGGCGAGCTGCTCGGCACGCGTCAGACCGGGCTGGCACAGTTGCGCATCGCGGACTTGAGCCGTGACGCCGACCTGCTGCCGCAAATTCGCGCCGCCGCGACGCGCATGATGGACGCGTCGCCGGAATGTGTCGCAGCCCTGCGCACGCGCTGGATCGGCGCGGCGGAGCAGTATGGACGCGTCGGCTGAGCAGCTGCAGCTCCCATTGCAGCCGGCCGGCGCGCAGCCGCCGGCGCCCTCCACGAACGGGCGCCCGTCGCCGGACAGCACGCCGGCGGCGGCCCGCCCTGCCGCCTGGGTGCGCCGGCTGCTCGACTTGCTCCGGCTCATGCGCCTCGACCGGCCGATCGGCATCTGGCTGCTGCTGTGGCCTACGCTCTGGGCGCTGTGGATTGCATCGGCCGGACGCCCCTCCAAACGGGTACTGGCCATATTCGTCACCGGCACCGTGCTGATGCGCTCGGCGGGCTGCGTCGCCAACGACATTGCCGACCGCAATTTCGATCCGCACGTGCGTCGTACCCGCGAGCGGCCGCTCGCCGCGCGCCGCATCGCGCCGACGGAGGCATTGGTACTGTTCGGTGTGCTCATCGCGGCAGCCTTTGCGCTGGTGCTGCAGCTCAACATGCTGACGCTGCGGCTGTCGTTCATCGGTGCGGGCCTGGCG
>JBIODE010000080.1:0-5868 GCA_044440325.1 Steroidobacterales bacterium | reverse complement strand
TGCGCGGCTCGGCCCGCGCATGCAGTGCGCGCACCGTGACATCCACGCCGCCGCCGCTGCGACGGATGGCCTCCACGCGCCAATTGGGCTCGGCAGTGGCCGCGATCGGATGCAGTTGCAGCGTAAGGCTGCGGTTGGGCGCCGGCTTCGGCGTCAAATCACCGAAGCGCGACGGCAACGCGCTCTCCTGAAAATCACTGATCAGGTGCGCGACCACCGGCATCCCCGTGGTTCCCGCCAGGCCGCCGAAGCTCGCAACCGCAGCGCCGAAGTCCAATCGCCCCGCGCCCGCGTGCAGGCCGGCGAGCGCGCGTGTCAGCGCCGCCCGGTCGTTGGTTGGGCCGGCGACCAGGTCGATGGTATCTGCGGCGTTCACGATCTCGGCACGGTCACCGCTTGGAAGCGCATCGACCACACGGCGCGCTTCGGCAAGCGCGCGTGCAAATCGATCGCCGGCGCTCATCGACAGTGAGGTGTCCACCATGATCAGGTGCAATCTTGCGGGGCTGGCTCCCATCATGGCCGGTGGCCGCTGCCACAGCGGCTTGGCGAACGCCAGCGCCAGCAGCAGCAGCAGCGCAATACGCAACGCCAGCAGCAGCAGATAACGCAGGCTCTTCTGCACGTGCAGGCGCTGCTCGTTGACCTCGAGCAGCATCGCCGAGCTGAAAGGCCTGCGTTTGGGATTCTTGGTTTGCAGCCGGTGCAGCCACAGCGGCAGCGCGACTGCCAGCAATCCCACCAGAAACCACGGCGCCAGAAAACTCATCGGCGGCGTTCCCGGAACAGCAGGTAATTGCGCAGCGGCTGATCCAGCGGCACCGTGGTATCGAGCAGCACATGATCGGCGCCGAGGGCGGCCGCGGCCGTACGCAGCGCATCGATATGCGCCTGCATGCGCGCCGGATATTGCCGCAGCGCGAATTCGGGCGACACCTCCACCGCCTCGCGGGTCTCCATGTCCTCGAGCAGCGTCGCCTCTGTCAGACGCGGATGCAATTCCTCGCGGTCGAGCACCTGAAACAGCACCACGTCCTGGCCCGCGAATGCGAGCGGCCGCACGCTCTCGGTCATCGCGGCCGGTTCAAAATAGAAATCCGAGATCAGCGCGACCATGCCACGGCGCCCGATGTGCTCGCGAAAGCGCTCAAATGGACTCGATAGGTTGGTGGCGCGCGCCGGCTCGGCGCGGTCGATGGCGTGCAGCAGCCCGCGCAGGTGGCCAGTGCGGGCGGAAGGCGCGCGGTAATCACGCACCTCCTGGTCGAACACGATCAGGCCCGTGGCATCGTGCTGGCGCGCGGCAAGGTAGGCGAGACTCGCGGCCAGGATCTGGGCGTAGCGGAACTTGGTCACCGCGCCGCTGCCGAAGGCCATCGAGGCGCTCGCGTCCAGCAGGATGATCAGGTGGCTGCTGGTCTCCCCCAAGAAGCGCTTGATATAGGTGCGCTCAGTGCGCGCGTAGACATTCCAGTCGATGAAGCGCGGGTCATCGCCCTCGCTGTAGGCGCGATACTCGGCAAATTCCTGGCTGAAGCCGAACAGCGGCGAGCGATGCAGGCCGATGAGCGTACCCTCCACCACCGCGCGGGCAATCAGCTCGAGGTTCGCAAGTCCTGCAAGGACCTGTGGCTCCAGCAGACGCGGCGCGTCGCCGGGGCGCATGTTCATGCCCGGCGCCTCGCCTCGAGCAGCTGCCGCAGCACATCATCGACGCTCAGGGATTGCGACTCGGCGTGGTAGTTGGTCAGCACGCGATGGCGCAGCACCGGCAGCGCGAGTGCGCCGACGTCCTCCTCCGTCACGTGATAGCGCCCTGCGAGCAGCGCACGCGCCTTGGCGGCGAGCACCAGAAACATAGTCGCGCGCACGCTGGCGCCGAACTTCACGTAGCGGCGCACCACCTCCGGCGCCAGCGGATCCGCCGGCCGCGTCGCGCGCACCAGTTCCACCGCGGCACGATTGACCTGTTCGGACACCGGTACCTGGCGCACTAGCCATTGAAACCGCAGGATGTCTTCGCCGCTGGTGCAAGCCCGCACGGCGGGGATGTCCATCCGCGTCGTGAAGCGGTTGATCACGGCGATCTCGTCTTCGGTCGCGAGGTAATCGAGAATAACATTGAAAAGAAAGCGGTCGAGCTGCGCCTCCGGCAGCGGATAGGTGCCCTCGAGCTCGATCGGATTCTGCGTCGCCAGCACGAAGAACGGCGCCTCGAGCAGATGCTGCTGACCGCGCACGGTCACGGAGCGCTCCTGCATCGCCTCGAGCAGCGCCGACTGCGTCTTCGGCGGCGTGCGGTTGATCTCATCGGCGAGCACCACATGAGCGAACAGCGGCCCGCGAACGAAGGTCCAGATGCGGCGGTTGGTGGTCGCGTCCTCTTCGATGATGTCGGTGCCGGTGATGTCGCTCGGCATGAGATCCGGAGTGAACTGGATACGCTTGAACGACAGGCCCAGGGCATCGGCGAGTGTGCGCACCAACAGCGTCTTGGCAGTGCCCGGCATGCCGGTTATCAGGCAGTGACCACCGACCAGCAGCGTGATCAGCAAGTGCTCGACCACCTCGCCCTGGCCGACGACGACCTTGCCGACCTCTTCACGTATGTCCTGCATCGAGGTGCGAAACTCAGCGACGCGCGCACGTGTGTCCTCGGCATCCCCTTTCAAACTCACTTCGCTGACATTGTTCATACGGGTTCCGTTTTGGGTTCGGTTATTGATGATCGATCTGCAGCAGCAACCGCTGCGCGGGCTCGAAATTCGGTGCGATCTCCAGCGCCGCGAGCAGCTGCTTGCGCGTCTCCGGCTGAGCGCCGAGCGCGAACTGCGCACGCGCGAGCCGATAGTGCGCCTGCGCCAGGTCCGGCGGATCCAGCGCCATCGCCGCCTGGTATTCGGCCAGCGCCTCCGTGTTCCTGCCAAGCTCGAGCAGCCCGTCGCCGAGCTCGCCGTGCAGCTCGTAGTCAAAGGGCGCGACATAGTTGATGCTCTGCAGAACGGCGACCGCGTCGGCGCGACGATTGGCGGCCTCGAGGCGCTTGGCCAGGAACTTGAGCGCCTGCGGATCATGGCCACCGCGGCTCCAGTAATCCTCGAGCGTCCGCTGCGCCAGCTCGTTGCGGTTGCTCGCGGCGTAGCTTGCAGCCATGGCGACGTACGGGCTGCCGTCTTCGACATCCTGCGCCCAGAGTGCGAGCGCCTGCTTCGCGTTGGCGATCGCCGCCTCCCAGTCCGAACGACTCTGCGCGGCGTTGGCGGCCGCACGCGCGCGGTTCCATTCCGGCAGCTGATGCAGCAGCGTGCCAAACTGCTGCTGCAGATCGGCGCGGAAGCGCCGGTCGAACTCGGCGGCGGAGATCCCGAGCGCGGCGGTGATGGCCTGCGGCGTATCGCTCGTGTGCGTGAATTGCTGCAGCAGGTCGCGCAGCTTGTCGAAGCCGAAGCTGCGATCGATGAAATCGCAGATCAGGCCGGCCTGCATGTACGACACCTGCACCTGCTCGGGGTACTCCGGACGGACGAAGCCGCGGTCCAGATCGGCCACGGGCAGCGCCTTATCCTGCGCAAACGCGGTGAAGACATAGCCCGGTATCTCCATCCCCTTGATGGGCCCGGTGCGCCATTCCTCGAACACCGACAGCCCTTCGCTGAGCCAGCGCGGCACGCGGTGGTCGGTGGACTCGAGCGTGAATACGTGCGCCATTTCGTGCCACAGCGTCGTTCCCCAATGGAACTCGTTTACCGGGCGCGAGGAGGGCGAATCCATCGCCAGCAGATAGCCGAATGTCACGCCCAGCAGCCCGATACCCGGTAGGCCCGCGGTACGGACCGCAAAGTCCGCGTGGTCCGGGTAGATCTCGATGACCACCGGTTCGCGGAGCTTGAAGCGATAACGCTCGCTGTAGGTGGCGATCGCTCGTTGCGCGAGCTGGCGCGCGTACGGCGCGAGCACCGCGCTTTCCTTCTTGTGCACGCGAAGGATCAATGCCGGCATGTCGCGATCGGCGCGCGCGCTGCCGGCGCCGGTGGCGCCGGGTTCGACCGGTCCCGGGTAGACGAGTACATCGAAATTGCGCAGCGAATCGAGCAGCCGCAGCGTGTTGCTCGTGATGGGATCGTAGGGATCGCCTTGATAGGCGGCTTCCAGCTGCACGCGCGCCTCGGTCAGACGATTTTCGCGCAGCAGGCAGCTGGCGAGTTCAACCCGCGCGGACCACAGGTCCGGCTGCGCCCGCACTGCCTTCTGATACAGCGCAATGGCTTCGCGCTGGCGTCGGCTGATGACATAAAAGTGCGCCGGCACCGCATAGGCGTCGCCGAATGCCGGGTCTTCCTTCAATGCAGACTCAATCCAACGCTCGCCGTTCGCGCCATTCATGAAATCCAAGGCGGCCCTCAACGCATCCAGCTCGAGTTGCGGCAACTGCGCCTGCGAAGCGACGGCGCCGGCCTGCTCCAGCAGTGCCGCGGCCTTGCCGGTGTCGCTGTCTTCGAGCGCGGCGCGCGCGCTCAGCAGCAGCGCGCGCAGCCGCGCTCCCGGCGCCGCGCCGGTGTCGTTCAGCACCGGCGTCAGATAGGTCGCCGCCTCGGCCGCAAATTCATCGACCAGCACGCTGGCAGCGCCCACCTTGGCAAAGGCGTTGCGAGGATCGCGCTGCAGCGCCTCTTTGAATAAGTTCAACGCCTCCTGCTCCTGATGCGTATCGATATACAGCTCGCCCCAGCGCTCGCGCACGCCCGCACTCGCGGGATTCGCCGCCAGTGCGTCACGAAACCAGTCATTGGCGGACTTGAGATCACCGAGCGCCCAGGCCGCCTCGGCGCGTACGGCAGGATCGCCGCTTTGGGCGACGAGGCTGCGATAGCAACTGCGCGCGGCCTCGCGCTGTGCACTCCAATGCAGCGCATCGCAGCGCCGCACCGCTGCATCAGTGACGGCGCCGTAGGGGAGGTCGCGCGCTCCCGCGGCCGCGGCGCAGACCAGCGCCAGCGCACCGATTGCAGCCGCCTTCACCGCCCGCCTCCGCCGGTCGCGCCATCGATGCGCTGCTGCACGCTCGCGAGTTGCAGCAGCAGATTCTCCAACTGCGCCGAATACTCCGCCTCAGGCGTCCGGTCCTTGCGCAGTCGCAGCTCCTCGATTTGGGAATTGAGCGCCGCGCGCTCGCGCGCCAATGCACTGTCGGGGGCCTGCGCCGTCGATGCCGCTTCCGGCGTCGCTTCCGTCGCGCCTTGCAGCTGCGCAATCGTGAAGCGTGCGGCGCGCTCGCCTGCGAGCGTTGGATGCTCGGTCGCCAGTTGCGTCTCGTGCTCGAAGTAGTCCTTGACGCGCCGCGCGGCGTAATCGAACGCCTCCTTGGCACTGATCGCGCCGCTCTTGTCCGTGTCCGCCGCCGCATCCGTCAACGCGGCGACGAAGTCGTCACCAAACCGCGTAGCGTTCTTCTCTGAGCCGCTGCGCGTCGCGGTGATCACCACGCGCGTCGGGCTCTTCAGCGGTTCGAGCAGGGCGCCGCTCGCGCTGCCGGTGCACACGATGACCTGTTGCTCCGCCGGCAGCCCGTTGAGCAGGCCTGCGAGCTCGCGACCGGTGATGTCGGGCCCCGGGATATTGAACTTGTAGTCCACACCGTCATAGCTGCCGTGCCCGATGAGATACAGCAGCAATCGATCCTCGCGCCGGAGCTTTCCCGCGAGTTGCCGCAGCAGCAGCCTGATCGCAGCGCGCGTGGCGGCTTCGCCTGAGAGCACCTCGATCTGCGCGGCCGGCGTCATGGACTCGGCTGCAGCGCGCGCGGCCTTCACCTGCGCGTCGAATTGCTGCGTGTAGCGGGGTTCGCCGCCTAATCCCTCGATGATGACG
>JBIODE010000079.1:0-5943 GCA_044440325.1 Steroidobacterales bacterium | reverse complement strand
GCCGGAGCGAGACGGTGACCGAACACCTCCGCGCCGGCGCGGCGCACCAGCTCCGCCGGGACTTCGCGCCGCTCTTCGGTATAGGCCCCGAGCAATGCGCGATCGCAAATTATATTGATGACGCGCGGCACGCCGCCGCTGATGCGATACGCCTCGCGCAGCGCGGACGGCGTGAAGATGTCGGCGGTGGCGCCGGCGACGCGCAGGCGATGACGGATATAGCCTGCGGTCTCATCGCGCGCCAGCGGGTCCAGGTGGTAGCGACCGGTGATGCGCTGCGCGAGCTGGCGCAAATCCGGCCGCTCGAGCAGCGCGCGCAGCTCGGGTTGGCCGATCAAAATGATCTGTAGCAGCTTGGCCGTCTCGGTTTCGAGGTTGGTCAGCAGCCGCACCTGCTCGAGCACATCGCGCGCGAGGTTCTGCGCCTCATCGACGATCAGGACGATGCGGCGGCCCTCCGCGTGCGCCCGCAGCAGGTAGCGGTTGAGCAGATCGATGAGCTCCTTGGTGTTGCCGCTCGAGTCGGTGGCGCCGAGGCCGAGTTCCTCGCACAGGGTCTGCAGGAACTCGCTCGGCCCCATCGACGGGTTGAGGATCAGCGCGATCTCGGCGTTCTTCGGCGTGCGCGCCAGCAGCGAGCGGATCGTGATGGTCTTGCCGGTACCGACCTCGCCGGTGAGTTGAATGAATCCGCCGGCCTCGTTGATGCCGTACACCAGATGTGCGAGCGCATCCGCGTGCCGCGCGCTCAGGTACAGATAGCGCGGATCGGGTGTGATCGCAAACGGCTTTTCAGCCAGGCCGAAGAACGCCAGATACATCGGCAGCCATTACTCCACGGTGATCGTGATCTTCTTCGAGGCGACGTTTGGCTCAAAGGGCACGTGCAGCAAGTCGGCGAGCACCAGCTGCAGCGTGTGCTTGCCGGGCGGCAGCTGCAGCGTCGCTTCGGTCTGCCCCTTGCCGAAATGCCTGACGTTGTCATTCATCGGCAGCGGCTGGCTCAGGTCCGCCGGCATATCGGTGTCGATCAGTAAATGGTGATGGCCGGTGTTGTCGAACTTGATGCCCGCAGGCGCGATGCCCATGCCTTTCAAACCAAACACGACGGTCACCGGCCCCTTGATCTTGGCGCCGTCCTTCGGGCTGATGATGTAGACCTCCGCGCTGGCGGGGGCCGGGGTACGGTCCGCGGCCCAGGCGGCCAGTGGAGCCAAAGCCAGTAGCAGTGCAAGCGTGCGCATATCCGTCTCCTTGATCGATTGGAAGGTTGAGGTGGAAGTTTCAGGCCGGTTGCTGGCCCAGTTCATCGCCGGAGAAATCATCGACATTGATGAGGTCCATCACGCGCGCGTCGTAGTCGAGCAAAAAGTGCGCTTCCGCGGCCGACAGAACGCCGGCAGCCACGGCCTCCTCGACCTGCCGCGGCAGATCGAGGGCGCTCACGCGGCCGCTCTTCTGTCCCTCGACGCGTAATTTTTTTTGCAGCGTTTCGGCCGCACCGGCTTGCTCCAGTGCCGCTTGCAGCGCTGCGAGCGGATTGCCGACCGCGGCCGCGCCGGTCCCATCGGCGCCGGCCTCAGCGGCGCCCGTACCATCGGAGTGATAGATGAAGCGCGCCAGGCGCTGGCGCGTCCCGGAGGCGTTGACGATGAGCGCTGCGACCTCGCGGCCGAGGCGGTCGGAGGGGGCAAAATAGGTCAGTCCCCGCGGGAAAATGCACAGGCGCGCCAACGCCGCAATCGGCCGGATGGGGAAATTGCGCAGCACGCCGTGCAGCTGTTCCTGCGCTTGGTACAGCAGCTCGCGGCAGGCCCATTCGACGACCGGCAGATCCTCGACCGGCCGCCCCTCGTTGTCGTGGTGCTTGAGCACCATCGAGGCGAGATAGATTGCCGACAAAACGTCGCCCAGCCGTGCAGAGATGTTCTCCTTCTTTTTCAAGTAGCCGCCCAGGCTCAGCATCGCAATGTCGGTCGCGAAGGCAAACGAGGCGCTGAAGCGTTCGATGTGCTGGTAGTAGCGCCGCGTCGGTCCGGTGTCGGGTACCGTCTCGAAGCGCGCCAGCGTGAAGGCCATGACCAGCGAGCGCACGGCATTGGAAATCGCAAAACCCATATGCGCAAACAGCGCGCGGTCGAACGCGTCGACGCCGACGGCGCGATCGGGATTGCGCGCGGCATTCATTTCCTTGAGCACGAACGGATGGCAACGTATCGCGCCCTGACCGAAGATGATCAAGTTGCGCGTCAGGATATTCGCACCCTCGACCGTGATTGCGATGGGAATCGATTGGTAGCCCCGGCCCAGATAGTTCTTCGGACCGAGCATGATCGCCTTGCCGCCCTGCACGTCCATGGCGTCGTTGGCGACGCGCCGGCCCATTTCAGTGACATGGTATTTGAGAATTGCCGCGGGCACCGCCGGTTTCTCGCCGGCATCGATCGCGGCGGTGGTCACTGACCGCGCCGCGTCCATGATGTAGCTCAAGCCCAGCATCCGTGCCAACACCTGCTCCACGCCCTCGAAGCGGCCGATCGGTGTGTTGAACTGCCGTCGCAGCCGCGCGTAGGCACCGCTGGCATAGGTTGCGGCCTGCGCACCACCGGTCGAGTTCGACGGCAACGAGATGCAGCGGCCGACCGATAGTTGCTCGACCAGCATGCGCCAACCCGATCCCGCCATCTTCACGCCGCCGATGATACAGTCGAGCGGCACGAACACGTCATGGCCCTGCAGTGGACCGTTCTGAAATGGAATGTTCAACGGGAAATGGCGCCGGCCGATGTCGACGCCCGGCGTGTCACGCGGAATCAGTGCGCAGGTAATGCCGATATCCTGCGGGCCGCCGAGCAGCCGCTCGGGATCAAACATTCGGAACGCCAGGCCGATGACCGTGGCAATCGGCGCCAGAGTAATGTATCGCTTGGAGAAGTTGAGCTTGAGGCCGAGGATCTCGCGGCCTTGCCACTGCCCGCGGCAGACGACACCCGTATCGGGAATGGCCGCGGCATCCGAGCCGACCCGCGGGCCGGTCAGCGCAAAGCACGGGATGTCCTCGCCACGCGCCAGGCGCGGCAGGTAATAATTCTTCTGTTCGTCGGTGCCATAGTGCAGCAGCAGCTCGGCCGGTCCCAGCGAATTGGGCACGGCGACGGTGGACGCACAGGTGACACTCCTGCTCGCGAGCTTCACCAGCACGCAGGAGTGTGCATAGGTCGAGAACTGCAAGCCGCCGTAGCGCTTCGGGATGATCAGCGCAAAGAAGCCGTGCAACTTGAGAAATTTCCAGACCGGCGGCGGGAGATCGGCGCGCCGGTGCGTGATGTCGAAGTCGTCGAGCATGCGGCACAGCGTCTCGCACGGGCCGTCGAGAAAGCCTTGCTCCTCGGCCGTGAGCCGCGGCGGCGGCGCGGCCAGGAGCTTATGCCAATCAGGATTGCCGCTGAAGAGTTCACCGTCCCACCACACCGTGCCGGCCTCGAGCGCATCCCGTTCGGTCTGCGACATCGACGGCAGCATCCGCAGGTACGTCTTGAGAAACGGCCGGCTGATCAGCGCGATGCGCAGGGGCCGCACATTCAGCAGCCACAGACACACGAGTAGCAGCCAAAGAATGCCCTGCCAGATGCCGGCCGGCTCGCCGAGCAGCGTATAGGCCAGCAGCAGGACGCTGAAGGCGACGGCGAAGGACAGCAGCGGCAGCCGCCGGTAGGCCAGATACAGCACCGCAGCGATGAATAGCACGGTGATGATCGGACCGACCATGAGCGTCAGCCTAGCAGTTCTTTGACGCCGTCACGCTCTTCGAGCAGTTCTTTTTCCGTCGCGTCCATGCGCTGGCGGCTGAACGCGTCGATCGACAGTCCCGGCACGATTTGATAGTCGCCGTTCTTGCAGGTCACCGGATAGGAGTAGATCAGTCCCTCCTTGATGCCGTAGCTGCCGTCGGAGGGAATGGCCATGCTGGTCCAATCGCCTTCGGCGGTACCTGACATCCAGGTGCGCACGTGATCGAGGGCGGCTGAAGCAGCCGAGGCTGCGGATGAGGAGCCGCGCGCCTTGATGACCGCCGCACCGCGCTGCTGCACCGTCGGGATGAAATACTCTTCGATCCACTTCTGCTCGACCAGGCTCTTGGCGGCCTTGCCCTTGACGAGCGTGTGGCTGATATCCGCATACTGGGTCGATGAATGATTGCCCCAGATCGTCATCCGCACGATCTCACGCACCGGTGTGCCCGTCTTCTCGGCGAGCTGCGAGAGCGCACGGTTGTGATCAAGCCGCGTCATCGCGGTGAAATTGCGGCGCTCGAGCTGTGGCGCGTTGCGCGCCGCGATCAGCGCGTTGGTGTTGGCGGGATTGCCGACGACCAACACGCGCACCTTGCGGTCGGCGACTTCATTGAGCGCCTTGCCCTGCGCGGAAAAAATCTGCGCGTTCGCGAGCAGTAGATCTTTGCGCTCCATGCCAGGGCCCCGCGGCCGGGCACCGACCAGCAGCCCGACATGACAGTCGCGGAACGCGAGTTTGGCATCATCAGTCGCGACGACCCTATTCAGAGTCGGGAAGGCACAGTCATTCAGTTCCATGACGACGCCGCCGAGCGTCGGCAATGCCGGCGTGACTTCCAGCAGGTGTAAGTTGATCGGCTGATCGCCGCCCAACATCTGGCCAGAGGCCACGCGAAACGCAAGCGCATAGCCGATTTGGCCAGCCGCTCCGGTGATGGCGACGTTCAAAGGCAGTTTCATGGACACTCCAGGCAAAAAAGAGCGCTGATTCTAAAGCGATTTTCAGCCCCGGTAACCTTATCTTGCATGGGTCGTTGACTTCGATTCAGTGTTGTAGTTATATACACCACCAGTTATGCGATACACGGAGACGCCCATGACCCTCTCAATCGATACGCTCCTGAAGTTCCTCGTCTGCACCGTACTCGCCGTGGCGATCACGGTCTATACGACCCAGACGATCGTCGGCTCGGCACAGGGGCTGGCGAGCCTGGTCGGTTTGTAGAAGCCTGCTAGAGTCGCGCTGGCTCGGGGCAGTCGGAAGGCACTGGCGCAGCGGGGATATGGAAACGCAGTGGGATGACAGTCAGCCGATCTATCGGCAGCTGCGTGATCGCGTGGTTGCCATGATTCTGGAGGGCATTCTCAAGGAGGGTGATCCGCTGCCTTCGGTGCGCAATGTGGCGGCGGAGTTTCGTTTGAATCCGCTGACCGTGCTCAAGGGATACCAGCAGCTGGTCGACGAGCAGCTGGTCGAAAAACGCCGCGGCCGCGGCATGTATGTGAGCCCGGGCGCCACGGCCGCCCTGCTCAGCGACGAACGCCGGCGGTTCACGCAGCTCGAGTGGCCGCGCATACGCGCCACGATCGCGCGCCTGGGGCTGTCCGCCGAAGACTTGCTGGCTATACCCGCGTCGAGCACGCGGCCGCCGGACTGACGGCCGCGGGACTGACAAGGACGCCAATCATGTCGAGTGTCATTGAAGCCAAGGACCTGACCAAGCGCTACGGCCGTGTCTGCGCCTTGGACCGCGTCAGCTTCCGCATCGACGCCGGCCGCATCGTCGGCTTGATCGGCCGCAACGGCGCAGGCAAGACCACGGCGCTCAAGGCCATCCTCGGCCTGACGCGCTACGAAGGCAGTCTGCGTGTATTGGAGCTGGAACCGGCGCGGCAGCGAGACGCATTGATGCACGAGGTCTGCTTTATCGCCGACACCGCGGTGCTGCCGCGCTGGCTACGCGTCGATCACGCGATCGACTATGTCGCCGGCGTGCACCCGCGCTTTCGACGCGATCGCGCCGAGCAGTTTCTGGCACAAACCTCCATTCAAAGGCGCCGACGCATCGGCGAGCTGTCCAAGGGCATGGTGACGCAGCTGCATCTGGCGCTGATACTGGCGATCGACGCACGGCTGCTGGTACTCGAT
>JBIODE010000078.1:0-6154 GCA_044440325.1 Steroidobacterales bacterium | reverse complement strand
TCTCGTGGGGACTGTGATTTGTTTAAGTGACAGATGAAGATGTTGTCGGCGTGGTGCTAATCTAGGTGAGCTCGAAAGAGGACACGCTTCCGGACGTGGCGCGTCGCTTCAACGTGGGTTACGAGGAAATCGTGCGCGCGAACCCGGGGGTAGACCCGTGGCTGCCGGGGGAGGGGCGGCGGGTGGTCGTACCGACCCGTTTCGTGCTGCCGAACGCCCCGCGCCAGGGAATCGTGATCAATGTTGCCGCGATGCGCATCTACTATTTCCCGGCGCACAGGCAAGACGAGCCGGCCGTCGTCTACACACACCCGATCGGCATCGGCAAGGTCGGCTGGTCGACGCCCGAGGGCACGACCAAGATCATCGGGCGCAAGAAAGATCCGATCTGGCGACCGTCCGCGGCCGTGCGCAAGGACAAGCATGCAGACGGCGATGATGTCGACGCTGTGGTTATGCCGGGCCCGGACAACCCGCTCGGCAAGTACGAGTTCATCCTCGGCTGGCAGAGCTATCTGATCCACGGCACCAACAAGCCCTATGGCGTCGGATTGCGCTCGAGCCACGGCTGCATCCGTCTGTATCCGGAAGACATCGAGAAGTTCTTCGAGATCGTCCCTGACGGTACGCCCGTTCGGGTGGTCAATCAGCCGTTTCTGTTCGGCTGGCACGACAAGCAGCTGTTCCTGCAGGCCTATACGGTCCTCGAGGACGATGCCCGCGATTGGAAGCACGCGCAGCAAAAGCTGCTGACTCATGCACTCGCGGCGCGCGTCCAGAAGGCGCTCGACGCACAAGGTGAGCAGATCGACTGGGACGCAGTTGCCGCCGTCACGCGCGCGCCGCGCGGCATACCCGTGCCCGTCGCCGGCGCAGGCGGCGGCGTCGAGGGCGTGCTGGCGGTTGCGCGCGAAGTGCAAAATCGGGTGCCTGACGGGGCCAACTGGGATGGGATCGACGATACCGGGACCGGTGGCAAGAGCGCCGAACAGCTTCTGTCCGAGCGCGAGCCTGCTGCCGCGGCCGCGGCGGCCAACGCGGCGCGTCCGCGCGGCTGACGCGGCAGTGGCAGCGACCCCATCAGCGGAGCTTCGAGGACTGGCAGTGGCGAACTTAAGTGAATGGCTCGAGCTCATGCTGACCGAGATTGCGCGCAAGCAGGAAGATGAGCGTGCCGCTCGCGAGGAACAGGCGCTGCGTGCGCAGGAGCCGGCTGCGGCCAAGTCCGCGCCGCCGGCGAGGTCCGGCAAGTAGCAAGTAGATTGCCGCTATGCGATAGCGCGTCGTGCTATTCTCCCGCGAGTTCGATGAGGGCAGGGTGTGGGCGAGCTGGTTACTTCCAGCGCAGATACAATAAGATTATTCGCGCAGGACGAGGCGATCACCCGCCTTCCCGGCGCCGTCGCCGCATTCATCGGCCGCACGCTCAAGGGACCAGTCCACCAGCCGGTGACGGTCGCGGGTTTCAGCGACTTTCAGCGCATCTTCGGTGGACTGTGGCAGCCCGCCACGCTGCCATACGCCATTGAGCAATTCTTCGAAAACGGCGGCCGGCGCGCCGTCATCGTCCGCGTCGACAACGGCGGCCGCCCGCCGACCCTGACATTGCCGTCCGCGAACGCGTCGCTGACGCTCATCGGCCTCTATCCCGGTACCCGCGAGTACCTGCGTGCCTCGGTCGACTACGATGGCATCGATGAGTCGCACGCGGACTGCTTCAATCTCGTCGTTCAGCGCCTGCGCGCGCCTGGGTCGGAATTTATCGAAGATCAGGAGATCTTCAGGCGCGTTTCGGTATTCGCCGAATCCGATCGTTTCGTCGCCGACGCGCTCGCGAAATCGAGGCTGGTGCGGGCGCACGGTACCGTGCCGCGATCGCGCCCGCGCCTCACGCCCGGCACCGGTGGCGCCGCAGTGGGTTACGCGGCGGTGAACCCGGACGGCGACGATGGCGGTGTGCTCAGTGACTACGACCTGATCGGCAATCCGGTCGCCGGCACCGGGCTGTTCGCGCTCGCTGGCGCGCAACGATTCGATCTGCTGTACGTCCCGCCGCTCGAGCGCGAGCGCGACGTCGGCTTCTCCACTTTGCTGGTTGCGCTGCGACTATGCCGCGCGCGCCACGCGATGCTCGTCGTTGATCCGCCGATCGGCTGGTCCAGCGCGGCGCGGGTGCTGCAGAGCCTGCGCGATTGGCCGTTTCGTAGCGAAGATGCGCTGATGTCATTCCCACGGGTGCAGGCTTTTGATCGGCTGCGCGGCCGCTTCGAGACGTTCGCCGGCGGCGGCGCGACGGCCGGCATGATCGCGCGTGCGGAAGAGGCTTGTCCGGTCTGGTCCACTGCGCAGAGCGAAGAGCAGGCATTGCGACCGATGTTGCGTCCGGCGGTCGAAGTCGATGAGTCGGAGCGCTGGGCGCTCACGCATGCCGGCGTAAACGTCTTGCACTCGACCCGGGTGCCCAACCGGGCCGCGTTCGGCCTGCGTACGCTGATGCCCGAAAGCGGTGTGAAGTCCGGTGCGCGCAACCTGGCCACGCGCCGCCTGGCGCTGTTCATCATGGCCAGCGTCGAGCAGGGCACGCGCTGGGTGGTCTATGAGCATTCCAGCCCGCCGCTCTGGGCGCGGGTCGTGATGCAGGTGAGTGAATTTCTTGAAGCCCTGGCGGCAGCCGGCGTGCTGGTGGGGGCCACGCCCGAAGAGCGCTATTTTGTCATCTGCGATGAGCGCCTGAACGGCGCCACGGAGAGGCAGCAGGGGGCGGTGCGGCTGCTGTTCGGCTTTGCGGCCTTCCGTCCCGGCGAGTTTCATGCCTGTCTGGTCACGCACCGGCCCGGCGGCAGCGCCACGCGCACGGTCAGCGTCAATCGTCTCGCGCTGGCAGGGCGGCGCATCGAAACCGAGTTCGAGACCGCGATCTTGCGTGGCCTCATCGAGCCGTAACGGTAGCGCACTTTATGCGCCGCGCCGAAGCGTCGCATCAGCCGCTCGGGGTATCATGCGCCGCCACTTCCATCAATGAGAAGGCTGCGCTTCAATGGCTGACCGCAACGTGGTGTTCTCGCACGGCAAGGATAGCGGGCCGTGGGGCAAGAAGATCACCGCGCTGGCCGACGTCGCGCGCAGTGAGGGCTATCAGGTCGAGTCGGTGGACTATCGCGGCGTCGACACGCCGCGCGGGCGCGTCGACAAGCTCGCCGAAGTCTGCAAGGGTCTATCTGGGGAACTGATACTGGTCGGCTCGAGCATGGGCGGTTATGTGTCGGTCGCGGCCGCCTCGTTGCTGCATGCGCGCGGCATTTTTCTCATGGCGCCGGCACTGTATCTCGACGGACTGCCGCCGCTGCGCGCCGGGCAGCTCGATTGTCCGGCGACGCTGGTGCACGGTTGGCGCGATGAGGTCGTGCCGTTGGAGCACAGCCTGCGGTTTGCACGCGAATACGCGGCCGCGCTGCACATCGTCGACGGTGATCATCGGCTGCACGAGCAGCTGCGTTTTATCAAGTACCTGTTCGAGTACTTCTTGATTGCGCTGGATCTGCGCCCGGATCCGGTCTGAAGGTCTCTACTTAAATATCATGGCGCGCTTGCTCGGCCGAATCCTGACGCTATGGGTGCGCGTGACCCTGCGTCCCGAAGACGCCGTGGCTCGCATTGCCGGCCGCGCAGTGCCGATCTGCTACGTGCTCGAGCGGCGCAGCGCCAGCGACCTGGCGGTATTGCAAAACGTATGCATGCGCGAACGGTTGCCGCGGCCGGGACGGCGCCTGCTCACGCGCCAGCTGCGCAATTGCCGCTCCTCATTCGCATTGGCACGTGCCGTGGGCCTGTGGCGCTCGCGCATCGACCGACGACCACCTGAGCTGCTGACAATGCTGATCGACGTCCTGCGGCGCGACCCGACGCTCGATGTACTGCTGGTTCCGGCCGCAGTGTATTGGGGACGCGCACCGCAGCGCGAACGCTCGATAATCCGGCTGTTGCTGTCCGAGGACTGGGTGCTCGCCAGCCGCGTCCGCCACTTCTTCACGGTGCTGTTCAACGGCCGGAACACCACGGTGCAGCTCGGCGAGCCGGTCTCATTGCGCAACATGCTCGATAACGGCACCGATGCGGCGCCGACCGGCCGGAGCATCACACGGATGCTGCGCGCGCAGTTTGCGCGCCAGCGCACGGCGCGCATCGGGCCCGATCTATCGCATCGACGCACGATCGTGGCGCAGGTGCTGCGCACGCGCGCGGTGCGTGCGGCCGTGGCGCAGGCGGTGCGCGACACCTCGAAACTCAGGCGCCGGGCGGCGCTGCTGGAAGCGCGTCGCTACGCGGAAGAGATTGCGGCCAACTACTCGCACGTGTTCGTCACGCTCATGGAGAAGGTGCTCACGCGCGTGTTGAACCGGCTGTATGACGGCATTGAATTCGGTCACGTCGAGACCTTGCAGCAGACTGCCGAAGGCAATGAGCTGGTCTATGTACCCTGCCACCGCAGCCACATGGACGATCTTCTGCTCGTGTACGCCATCTACCAGCGCGGCTACGCAATACCGCACATCGCCGCCGGGCTGAACCTGAATCTGCCGGTGGTCGGCCGCCTGCTGCGCATGGGCGGCGCTTTCTTCATCCGGCGCAGCTTCCGTGGCAGCGCGCTCTACACCGTCGTCTTCATGAAATACCTGGCGGCCATCATGGCGCGCGGTCATTCGATCGAATTCTTCATCGAAGGCGGCCGCAGCCGCACCGGGCGGCTGCTGACGCCGATGACGGGAATGCTGTCGATGACCGTGCGCAGCTTTCTGCGCGAGCCGGGCCGCCCGCTGGTGTTCATGCCGGTGTACTTTGGTTACGAGCGCATTCTGGAAGGACCCACCTATATCGGCGAGCTGTCCGGCACGCCGAAGGAAAAGGAATCGATAGGCGGGCTGCTGCGCAGCCTCGGGCGGGTATTTCGTGAGCGCCTGGGCCGCGTGCACGTGAATCTCGGCGAACCCATCCACCTGGCGGCGCTGCTTGACCGGCATGCGCCGGGCTGGCGCGAGCAGCGCTTCGACGATCAGGACCGTCCTCCCTGGGTTGCGACCGTCGTCGATGAGCTTGCCGTCTCGATCATGCGCAATATCAATGCCGCTGCGGCAGTGACTCCGATCAATCTTCTGGCCCTTGCGCTGCTGGCGACGCCGCGGCAAGCCATGCTGGAGTCCGACCTGCAGCGGCAGATCGAAACGCTGGTCGCCGTGCTCGCTGCCGTGCCCTACGGCGAACGCGTCACGGTGACGGACAAGACCGCCGCGCAGGTCATCGACTACGGCGTTCGCTTGAAGGTTATCACGCGTGAGAGCCGCCGCTCCGGCGACATCGTGCACATGAGCCCGCAGCACGCGGTGCTTGCGACCTACTATCGCAACAACGTTCTGCACTTGTTCGCGCTGCCGTCGCTGATCGCCTGCTCCTTCCTGTCGAATTCGGCCATGCGTATTGACGATCTGCAGCGGCTGGCCGCGCGCGTCTACCCATACGTGTCATCCGAGCTGTTTCTGCGCTGGGATGAGACGGAACTTGCCGCCGTGGTCGAGGCGACGCTGGCGGCATTCGCCGCGTTGGGGCTGCTCGAGTCGAGCAGCGATGGATTGTTGTGGCGCCGGCCGCCGCCGGCCTCGGCGGCGGCGATGCAACTGTCGTTGCTGGCCCAGGTGACCGTGCAAACCATCGAGCGCTATTACCTCGCGATCGCGCTGCTGATACGCGCCGGCAGCGGACAAATTACGCAGACGGCGCTGGAAGAACGCTGCCAGCTCATGGCGCAGCGCATGACGATGCTCTACGGTTTCAATTCGCCGGAGTTCTTCGACCGTTCCCTGTTCGAGAACTTCATCGATCTGCTGCGCGCCCGCGGCGTGGTGCGCAGCGGTGAGCTCGGCAACCTCGAATTCGACGAAATCCTGGTGCGCGTGGCGGCGGATGCCCAGGTGGTGCTATCGGAGCAGATCCGCCACAGCATTCTGCAGGTCACGCACGCCTAGTGTCCTGTCCCGTTAATTCGTGACGAGAGACGTTCGAGTTTTTCGAGTATCGAGTTTGCTGTGGCGGTCCATACGAAGGGTGTGCAGTCCTTGTTGTATTGGGTGACGAAGTGATCGACCTTGCCCACCAGATCTTT
>JBIODE010000077.1:0-6159 GCA_044440325.1 Steroidobacterales bacterium | reverse complement strand
GCTGACAGTCGGGTACCTCGGTCGGCGAACAGCGTGCGGTTGCGCGAGTCATAGGCCCAACCGGCGGTGAGCTCGAGCACGTTGAAGCGCGTGCCGAGCAGACTCGTGCCCACGCTCGTGACGGTGCCGTCCGGCGCACCCACGGTGCGGATGGACTCGCCCACGTAGGGATGGCCGTTGGCCTGCACCCACTCCACCGCCTGCAGCGCGCTGCTGCCCGAATAGGTGAGCAGATCCTCGTGCTGCAGCGAGAAGCCGGCACTGAGGCCCTGATATTCACTGATCGGGTAACCGAAGCTCAAGCCGACGGATGCGAGCTTCGAGCTCCAGCTCGAGGACTCCGAGTAGTACTGCGTTGAACTGCGGTAGCTCACCGCAAAGGTACGCGAGATCCCGTCCACGGTGTAATACGGGTCGGTGTTCTGGAAGCTGTAGACCTTGTTGTAATAGCCGGCGTCGACGTTCAGCGCCGTGTAGTTGCCGGAGCCGAAAAAGTCGCTGTCGCTGAAATTGCCGTTGAGCACGAACTTCTGCTGGGCGGAGTAGCCGATGCCGCCGCCGATCTGGGCGCTCGAGCGCTCCTTGACGTTGAAGGTCACATCGGCCAGATCGGGGGTACCCGGAACCGGGTCGGTCTTCAGATCCACCTCCTCTACGAAGGACAATCGCTGGATACGCTGCTTGGAACGCTCCAGCGCCACATTCGAAAGCCAGGCGCCCTCGAGCTGGCGCATTTCGCGCCGCAGCACTTCATCGTTGGCGCGCGTGCTGCCCGCGAAGATGATATGGCGCACATACACGCGGCTGCCCGGATCGACGAACAGCGTCAGATTGACGATCTTATGCGCCTCATCCGTCGTCGGTACCGGCTCGACCTTCGCAAAGTAGAAGCCTTCCGCGCCGAGGCGGTTGCGAATCAGCTCCTGCGTGGAACTGATGTTCCTCTGCGAGTAAGTCTGGCCCGGTGCGACCAGCAGCAGCTTCTTGAGTTCCGCCTCCGGGAGGATCAGGTTGCCGCCGAGCTTGATCTCGCCAAGTTTGTAGACATCGCCCTCAATCACGTTCGCGGTGATGAAGATATCGCTTTTGTCCGGCGAGATCGCGACCTGCACCGAATCGACGCGGAAATTGGCGTAACCGCGATCCTGGTAGAAGGTCGCGATTTTCTCCAGATCACCCTGCAGCGATTCGCGCGAATAGCGGTCATTCTGCTTGTACCAGGAGCTCCAGTTGGGCGTCTGCAGGCTGAGGGTCTCGAAGATGTCCTTTTCGGGGAATTTCGTGTTGCCGACGATGTTGATCTGCCGAATCTTCGCGCGGCTGCCCTCCTTGATGTTGATGTTCACGCGCACGCGGTTATCGGGTAGCTCCTCGACCTTCGTGTCGAGCTGTACCGCGTATTTACCGCGGCTGTAGTACTGGTCGGTCAAGTACTGCGTGACCTCGTCGAGAGTCGAGCGGTCGAAGGTCTTGCCGGCGGCGAGTCCGACATTGCGCAGCGACTTCTGCAGGTCCTCAGTCTTGATATCCTTGTTCCCCTTGATATCGATGCTCTCGAGCGAGGGCCGCTCGGCGACCGCGACGAGCAGGGTATTGCCGTCGCGCCGCAGCTCAACGTCGCGGAAGAATCCGGTCGCGTACAGCGCGCGCAACGCTTCTCGCAGACGTTGCTCGTTCAAGCGGTCGCCGATGTTGACCGGGAGGTAGTTGTAGACCGTACCCTCGGAAATCCGCTGCAGTCCCTCCACGCGGATATCGCCGACGGTGAATTCGGCCTGCTCAGCCGATTGCTGCTGTGCGACGCCCGGTGCCGGCGCCGCTCCCAGGAGCCACACCATGATGCCGGAGCGCAGCGTCCATGCCAGCACCCGCAGCGCGGAACACAGAACGCGCGGCTGGCAGCGCGATGTACGGCTAATCAAAGCGCATCAACCAAGCTGGCGCGTGAGATCGTTGAACAGTGCCACGCACATCAGCAGCACCAGCAACGCGATACCCAACTGCTGGCTGACCGCCTGGAAGCGCTCGGACAAGGGACTGCCTTTGAGCCATTCGAGGGCCTGAAATACGATCTGTCCACCGTCGAGGATCGGTATCGGCAGCAGATTCATGAAACCCAGCGCCAGACTGACGAGCACCAGAAAGCTCAAGAATGCGGACACCCCGAGGCTGGCCGAGTCCCCGGCATATTCGGCGATGCTCAAGGGTCCGCTCAAATTCTTGATCGAAACCTGGCCGATGACCATGCGCCAGACCAGGCGCGCCTGCAGTGCGGAGAGATTCCAGGCTTCGACGTTGGCACGCGCAAACGCCGCCGGCAGCGACAGCGCGCTGTGGCGAACCATGCCCGGCGGATAGGGGACCGATCGCGGCTGGCTCACGTGTATCCGACCGATGGTACGGCCGTCATGCGGTTCGGCCAGCACCGGCACGCGCACCGTGGCTTCGACGCCGTTACGGCGATAGCCAATCGCGATGCTATCGCCGGGGTGGGATTGAATCCGCGCCACCAGATCCATGAAATCGGTCACTGGAACGCCGTCGATCGCACGGATTTCATCACCGGCTTGCAAGCCGGCGCGTCCGGCCGGCCCTTGCGGCTCTACCGCACCCAGCACCGCCGGCATCGGCGGCTCATAGAAACGCAATCCCAGCCCGCTCTGCAGCGCAGTGGGTTCCGTCAATCGCCGGCGCTCGCCCGCATCGGGCAGGCGGAGCACGGCCATGCGGGCGTTCCCACCGGGGCTGCGCAGCGACAACTCGATGGTATTGCGACTGCTCACGGCATCGAGCATGCCGAGCAGCACATCGCTCTTGTCCGAGGCCGCCCGTCCATTCACCGCGGTGATCTCATCACCCTCATGCACATCGGCGCGGCCGATGATCGATTGCGGCTCGACCTTGCCGACGATGGCGCGCACGCCATTGGCGCCGTTGACGGCAAACATCGCGGTCAGCACCACCACAGCGAAAATTATGTTGAAGGCCGGGCCCGCGAGCAGCACGGCGATTCGCTGCCAGTGCGGACGGCGCGTGAACGCGCGGGACAGCTCTTGCGGGGCCACCGGGCCCTCGCGCTCATCGAGCATCTTGACGTAGCCGCCGAGCGGAATCGCCGCGATCACGTATTCGGTGCGATCGGGCCCCGACACGCGCGTCCAGAGCGCCTTGCCGAAGCCGACGGAAAACCGCAGCACCTTGAAGCCGAGTCGGCGCGCGACCCAGTAGTGACCGAACTCATGCACGGTGACGAGCAGGCAGATGGCCGCGACGAAGGCGAGCAGGTGTTCCAGAAAGGAAAAAGTCATGCGCGCAGTCCCTGGCAGCTGCCGGCGCAGTGCAACACCGCCTCGTGCGCGAAAACCCGCGCCTCGGCGTCCGTTGCCAGCACCGTGTCGAGATCGGTCATTCCACCGCCGTGCATTTTATTCATTACCGTTTCAATGACTGCCGGAATATCGCCAAAGTTCAATCGCTTGTCGAGGAAAGCCGCCACGGCGACTTCATCCGCCGCATTCAGGGCCGCGGGCGAGAGCCCCCCCGCGCGCGCAGCGCTGTACGCAAGCGCCATGCAAGGGAAACGGCTGGTATCGGGGCTGCGAAAATCCAGCTGCCCCACGCGGATGAGGTCGAGGAATTCTACACCGGAGCCCATGCGAGCGGGCCAGGCAAGCGCCTGTGCGATCGGCGCGCGCATATCCGGCGCGCAAAGCTGAGCCAGCACCGAGGCATCCTCGTATTCGACCAGCGAATGCACAACGCTCTGCGGATGCACCAATACTTCGATGCATTCCGGTGCGATCGCAAACAGCACGCTGGCCTCGATCAGCTCCAGACCTTTGTTCATCAGCGTAGCCGAATCCACTGAGATCTTGCGGCCCATGCTCCAGCGCGGGTGCGCGCAGGCCTGCGCCGGCGTTGCCAAGGCCAGCGCCTCGAGCGGCCAGTCGAGAAATGGACCACCGGAGGCGGTCAACAGCAGCCGGCGCACACCGGCCGGTCGCGATCCCGCCCGCCAGTCGCCCGGCAGGCACTGAAAAATCGCATTGTGCTCGCTGTCGATCGGAATCAGTACGCCGCCGCCGCCGCGCACCGCATCCATGAGCAGCGAGCCGGCCATGACCGCCGATTCCTTGTTGGCCAGCAACAGCCGTTTGCCGGCACGGGCGGCCGCCAGCGTCGAGCGCAGGCCGGCCGCTCCGCTGATCGCCGCCATGACATAATCACACTCCGGCAGGTGCGCCAGCTCGACAATCCCGTCCGCGCCCGCGAGCACGTTCGTGGCAACGCCGGCGCGCTGGAGACTGCGCTCGAGCTCGCGCGCGGCGCCGGCATTCTCCATCGCCGCGTATTGCGGCCGAAATGCCAGGCATTGCTCGGTCAGCCGCGCGACGTTCGAACGCGCCGCCAGCGCCACCACCGTGAAGCGCTGCGGGTGGCGCGCGAGCACATCGAGGGTGCACCGCCCCACACTGCCCGTCGCACCCAGAACCGCAACACCGGTCATCAAACCCCCACCCCGAGCCAGATCAGACCCAGCGTCATCACCGGTGTCGCGGCCGACACACTATCCATCCGGTCGAGCACGCCGCCGTGGCCGGGAAACAGCCGGCCACTGTCCTTCAAGCCGACATGACGCTTGAGCATGCTCTCGGTCAGATCGCCCACCACGGAGAAGCCGGCCGCCGCCAGGCACAGAAACACGAACGGCCACATCGGCAAGCGGAACCAGACCATCCCGAGCGCCGCCATCGCCAGCGCCAGCAGCATGCCGCCGATCACGCCCTCCCAGGTCTTGTTCGGCGAGATATGCGGCGCCAGATGCACCCGGCCAAAATGGCGGCCGGCAAAGAACGCACCCGTGTCGGCTGCGAACACCAACGCCAGTATGAACAGCGTCCACTGCTCGCCGTGCAGCCACAGCGCATCGATACGCACCAGCGCGAGCCAGGTCGGCACCAAGGCCAGCACGCCGGCGAGCGCGGCAGCCCACCCGGCCACCCGCTGCGGCGCACTGACCAGCCATAGCAGGGCGATCAGCCACCAGACCACGGC
Organism: Steroidobacterales bacterium; assembly: GCA_044440325.1. Taxonomy (GTDB): domain Bacteria; phylum Pseudomonadota; class Gammaproteobacteria; order Steroidobacterales; family Steroidobacteraceae; genus FEN-1191. Next base: position 1,104 of record JBIODE010000077.1, on the reverse strand, counting down.
GCCGCTCATCAGCAGCACGAAATGCGGGCCGTCCGCCGCGAACACCCACGAGAGTGCGCACAGCAATGCAATCCCGAGCACATAGGCGACACGCCAGATCAGCGCGGTGGGCGCCAGAAATGCCGACCATTCCCACGCGCCGACCAGAAGAATGCCACCCAGGATCGCCGCAGTGGCGACCGCCGACGAATACAGGATGGCGGCAATCAGCACCAGGCCCAATGCCAGCGCCGTCAGGATGCGGGAGCGCAGCACGTTCAAGCGCTGACCTGATCTGCGGTGAGGCCGAAACGGCGCTGCCGCTGTGCGAAGAACTGCAGTGCGCTCTCAAACGCCAGTAGATCGAAATCGGGCCACAGCAACTCGGTGAAATAGAGCTCGCTGTAGGCAAGATTCCACAATAGAAAATTGCTGATGCGCTGCTCGCCGCCGGTGCGGATGAACAGATCCGGATCCGGCAGACCCCCGAGCGCAAGCGCCGCCGCGAGTGCGTGCTCGTCGATATCATCCGCGCGCAGCTCGCCGCGCGCCACGCGTTCGGCCAGCGCGCGCGCCGCGAGCACCAAGTCGCGCCGGCCCCCATAGCTGACGGCAATCTGCAACGACACCCGCCGATTGGACGCAGTCTTCTCCTCGGCCGCCGCCATGCGCGCCTGCAGCCGCGGTTCGAGCAGCGCGCGCTCGCCGATGAAACGCATGCGCACGCCGTTGGCGTGCAGATCCTCGATTTCGGTCTCCAGCGATTCGACGAACAAGGCCATCAGGCTCGTCACCTCCTCGCGCGGCCGACCCCAATTCTCGCTGCTGAAGGCGAACAGCGTGAGGTAGCCGATGCCGCGGCGGGCGCACTCTTCGATGACGGCGCGCACCGGCGCAACCCCGGCGCGATGACCGTCGGCGCGCAGGCCGCCGCGCGCGCGCGCCCAGCGCCCGTTGCCATCCATGATGATCGCAACATGCTGTGGGACTGTCATAGCTGCTGGACCGGTCGCGAGCTCAAACCTGAAGAATTTCCCTTTCTTTTGACGCGAGCAATGCATCGATCTCGGCGATGTGTTTGTCGGTCAACTTCTGGATCTCATCCTGGCCGCGTCGCTCTTCATC
>JBIODE010000076.1:0-6637 GCA_044440325.1 Steroidobacterales bacterium | reverse complement strand
AGCTGACGCTGCCGCATCCCGGGATAGTGGCGCGCAACTTCGTTCTGTATCCTCTACGGGAGGTGGCGCCCGATCTTGACGTGCCCGGTCTCGGGCGCGTCTGCGAGCTCGCTGCCCGAGTGGCGGCGGAGGGAATCCGGCCGCTGTGAAGCCGGCAGGGGTTCTCGACCGACTACAAATGACGCCCGAGAGTTCACCGCATCGATTTATCGTGCTCGAGGGCCCCATCGGCGTCGGCAAGACGACCCTGGCCGCGAAGCTCGCCGTCAGCCTGGGTGCCGAGCTGCTGCTCGAGCGCGCCGATGAGAATCCGTTTCTCGAGCGCTTCTATCGCAATCCGCGCGCCGGTGCGTTTCCGGCGCAGCTGTATTTTTTGTTCCAGCGCTCGCAGCAGCTTGCCGGGCTCAAGCAGCACGATCTGTTCGCGCCGGTGAGGGTGGCGGATTACTTGATCGACAAAGATCGGTTGTTCGCGCGCGTGACGCTCGATGAGGAGGAGTATCGGCTGTACGAACAGGTGTACCGTAAACTGGCGATCGAGACGCCGAAGCCCGACCTGGTGGTTTATCTGCAAGCACCGGTCGACGTCCTGCAAGGCCGCATCGGCCGGCGCGGCATTGCGCACGAGCAGTACATCGACCGCGCCTACCTCGAGCGTCTCAACGACGCGTACGCGCGCTTTTTCCACGAGTACGAAGCCGCGCCATTGCTGATCGTCAACGCCGCGGCGATCGACCCGGTCAATCACGCGCCCGATTACGAGGAGCTGCTGGCCGCCATCCGCCGGATGCGCCGCGGGCGGCTGTACTACAACCCCTTGCGCCACGGCACCATGTAGGACGAATCTTATGTACACGCATCTGGAGCTGCGCGGCTCGCAGCGACCCCCGGTCACGTTGAGCACGTTGCACCGCATGCGCGCGGAGCACGAAAAAATAGCGGCCTTGACGGCTTATGACGCCAGCTACGCAGCGCTGCTCGATGCCGCCGATGTCGACGTAGTGCTGGTCGGCGATTCGCTCGGAATGGTGATCCAGGGGCATGACACGACCGTGCCCGTGACGATGGATCAGATGGTCTATCACTCGAGCGCGGTGGCGCGTGGGCTGCAGCGCGCGTTTCTGATCACCGACATGCCGTTCATGAGCTATCCGACACGCGAGTTGGCCTTGAGCAATGCGGTGCGGCTGATGCAGGAAGGCGGGGCGCGCATGGTCAAGCTCGAGAGCGGGCACGACCAGATCGGGATCGTCGAGTTTCTCGCGCGCCACGATATCGCCGTGTGCGCGCACCTCGGGTTGCGACCACAGTCCGTGCACAAAACCGGCGGCTTTCGGGTCCAGGGCCGGGAGCAGGCCGCGGCCCGACAGATGCTCGAGCAGGCGCAGGCGCTGCAGGACGCAGGCGCCGATCTGCTGCTGCTCGAATGCATTCCGCAGGCCCTGGGTCAGCAGATAACGGCCGCGGTGCAGGTGCCGGTAATCGGCATCGGCGCCGGGCCGCATACGGACGGCCAGATTCTGGTGCTGTACGACATTCTCGACATCACCTCGGGGCGCAAGCCGCGGTTCGTGCGTAACTTCATGAGCGGTGTCGATGCGCCGCTGCTGGCGCTGCAACGCTACGTGCAGGCGGTGAAATCGGGCGAATACCCCGCGCCGGAACACTGCTTCTGAGGCCAAGGGCGAGCATGGAAACGGTATCGACCGTCGAGCAAGTGCGTGCGCGCGTGCGCGCGTGGCGCGCCGCCGGCCTGCGCGTGGGCTTCGTGCCGACGATGGGGAATCTGCACGCCGGCCATATCAGTCTGCTGGCCGCGGCGCGCTATCGCGCCGACCGCGTGCTGGCGAGTATTTTCGTCAATCCGCTGCAATTCGCGCCCAGCGAGGACTACGGCCAGTATCCGCGCACGCCGGTCGAGGACGAGCGGCTGCTCGTCGAGGCGCACTGCGACGTGCTGTTCACGCCGCCGGTGCCGGAGATCTATCCGGACGGCGGTACACAACCGACGCTGATCATGGTGCGCGGCCTGTCGGAAATTCTCTGCGGGCAGGTGCGGCCGGGTCATTTCGATGGTGTTGCCACCGTGGTAGCCAAGCTGTTCGGGATTGTGGCGCCCGACATCGCGGTTTTCGGCGAGAAGGACTTCCAGCAGTTCATGGTGGTCCGCCGCATGACCCAGGATCTGGCGCTGCCGGTCGAGGTTATCGGTGCGCCCACGGTGCGCGCGCCGGACGGGCTCGCCTTGAGCTCGCGCAATCGCTATCTCTCGGCCGACGAGCGCACCCGCGCCCCGCAGATCTATCTGGCGCTGCGCGCGGCGGCGCTGCGCATCGACGCGGGTGAAACCGACTACGCGCTGATCGAGCGCGAGGGCCGGCTGGCACTCGAGCGCGCCGGCCTGCGGCCCGATTATTTCAGCATCAGATGTGTTTCGGACCTGTCGCCGGCGCGTGCGGACTCCATCGATCTGATCGTGCTGGCGGCGGCGCGTCTCGGGCGGGCGCGCTTGATCGACAACCTGCAGGTGCGCCACCTGCGATAAAACGCTATGCGCGGTGGCGCTCGAGCGCCCACTGCACGTGCTCGCGGACCAGCGCCGATGGGTCGGCGCGCCGGCGCCACAGCGCCGCCAACACCTCGGGACTGCCGGGTGCATTGCCGAGCGCGACGGCAATGTTGCGCAGCCAGCGCTCGTGTCCGATGCGGTAGATGGCCGAGCCGCGCATGCGCCTATCGAAGTCCTGCGGCCCCCAGTCGAACAATTCCACCAAGCGCGGCGCGTCGAGCGCATGGCGCACCTTGAAATCCGGTTGCGCTGCGGTGCGGGCGAACTTGTTCCATGGGCAGACGAGCTGGCAGTCATCGCAGCCGTAGATGCGGTTGCCGAGCAGCGCTCGCAGTTCCGCCGGAATCGAACCCTGCAGCTCGATCGTCAAATAGGAGATGCAGCGGCGCGCATCGAGCTGATACGGAGCGAGAATTGCGCCGGTGGGACAGGCGGGTATGCAGGCGCTGCAGCTGCCGCAGTGCGCGCCGGCCGGAGCATCGATGGGCAGCGGCAGATCGGTGTAGATCTCACCGAGAAAGAACCACGAGCCAGCATCGCGTGCGATCAGGTTGGTGTGCTTGCCGATCCAGCCGAGGCCGCCATTGCGAGCCAGTGCTTTCTCGAGCACCGGCGCGCTGTCGACGAATACGCGAAAGCCATGCGCACCGGCGACTGCGCTGATTGCGAGCGCCAGCCGGCGCAGCGCGGCGCGCAGTACCTTGTGATAGTCGCGACCCAAGGCATAGCGCGAGATATAGCCTGCGTTGGGGTCTTCCAGTACGCGCCGCGGTGCCTGTGCCGCCGCGGGCCAGTAATTCATGCGTGCGGCAATGACCCGCACGGTGCCCGGCAGCAGCAGCGCCGGTCGGCTGCGTTTGCGGCCATGGCGCGCCATGTAGTGCATCTGGCCGTGGCGGCCGGCATCGAGCCAACGCTCGAGGTGCCGCTCGTCCTCGGTCAGCTCGATATCGGCGATGCCGATCGCATCGAACCCCAGCGCGTGCGCCTGCGATTCGATGTGCGCGCGCAGTCGGCGAGGGTCGGGCACTATCGATGCATTCATAAGAGATTTCGCGGCATCAGTATAATCGTCCGATGTCCTCCCCAACCGCCCTGTATTCCGTCGAGCAAGTGCGCGCGCTCGATGCCTACGCCATCGATACTCTCGGGATTGCGAGCTATACGCTCATGAAGCGCGCGGCGGAAGCGGCACTGCGCACCCTGCGCAGCCGTTGGCCGACGGCGTTGAAGATCACCGTGGTGACCGGCGGCGGCAACAATGGCGGCGACGGCTATGCGCTGGCGCGCTTCGGTCAGGCCGCTGGGCTCGCGGTGAGCGTGCTTGCGGTGGTGCGGCCCGAGCGGCTCAAGGGGGATGCCTTGCGGGCGTGCGAGGATTTTCGCGCCAGCGGCGGTCCGATCCTGCCCTTTACCGCGGGGCTGCTCCAGCAGGCGGAAGTCGTCGTCGATGCCGTGTGCGGCACGGGTTTGACAACCGAATTGCGCGGCGACACGGCCGCCGCCGTCGAGGCGATCAATCGTTGCCAGCGCCCGGTGCTCGCGCTCGATCTGCCCTCGGGCCTCAACGGCGATACCGGCGCGTTGCTCGGCACGGCCGTGCGCGCCGACTGCACCATCAGTTTCGTGGCACTGAAGACCGGATTGTTCCTGGGAGCGGGTCCTGAACATGCCGGCCGGGTGCTGCTCGATGACCTGGAAGTCGTGCCCCCGCCGCTGCCTGCCTTCGAGCCGCAGCTCGAGCGTCTGGGTGAGGCGGAGATCGCGCGCGCCCTGCCGCGCCGGCTCCGCGGCGCGAACAAGGGCGATTTCGGTCGCGTGCTGCTCATCGGCGGCGGCGCCGGCATGGCCGGTGCCGTGCGCATGGCCGGGGAAGCCTGTCTGCGGGTCGGTGCGGGCCGCGTGACCGTGGCGTCGGCACCTGAAAATCTTGCGGCGATTACCACCGAGCGGCCGGAGTTGATTTGCCTCGGTGCCGACAGCGTCGCCAAGATTGAGAGCGCGCTGGCCTCGACCGATGTCGTCGCGGTGGGTCCGGGCCTCGGGATGACGCCCTGGGCGCGCAGCCTGCTCGATGCGGCGCTCGTGTCCGGCAAGCCGCTGGTGCTCGATGCCGATGCGCTCAATCTGCTCGCGCAAGGCGATGCCGTCGTGCCGCCGAATGCCATATTGACGCCACATCCGGGAGAAGCTGCGCGGTTGCTCCAGTGCACGAGCGCCGCCGTGCAGGCTGACCGGCTGCGCGCATTGCGCTCGCTCGCCGCGCGCCATCCCGGGATCGTGGTGCTCAAGGGCGCCGGGACCCTGATCGGTGCGCACGGGCGAACCGCGGCCATTTGCGAACGCGGCAACCCCGGGATGGCCGCGCCCGGCATGGGCGATGTCTTGACTGGAGCGATAGCCGGCATTCTCGCGCAATGCCGCGATCCGTGGGCCGCCGCGCGCGTCGGCGTGCTGGTGCATGCGCTCGCGGGCGATGAGCTCGCGCGCGACCGCGGCGAACGCGGGCTGCTCGCACTGGATGTCGCGGCGGGGCTCACTCGCTGGATCAATCTGCGTTCATGAGTCCAGTGTGGCGGCTGGCGACGCCGGAATGTTCGCGCGACTTCGGCGCGGCCTTGGCGCACGGCTGTCCTCGCAGCGGCACGACGGTCCGCAGCCTCTATCTGCAAGGTGAGCTAGGCGCCGGCAAGACCACCATTGTGCAAGGCTTGCTCCATGCCCTGGGCGTCACCGGTCCGGTGCGCAGTCCGAGCTACTCGTTCATCGAGACCTATGCACTGCCAACGTCGGGGCAGCAGGCGGATGCCCCCAGAGCTGCCGTGCATGTCGATCTCTACCGCCTTGATTCGGCTGCCGAGATCGAAACGCTGGGCCTGCGTGAATACTTCGATGCCGGAACCCTGGTGCTGCTCGAGTGGCCCGAGCGCGCCGCGGAGCTATTGCCGTCTCCGGACCTGCTGCTGAAGTTGGAACTCACACAGTGGGACAGGTTGTGCCGCCTGCAGCCGTACACGGCCGCCGGCGTCACCTGGGCTGCCGCGGTTCAGAGATTGTGCGTGCCGCAGACATGAAATTAACTGTATGCGCTATCTCTTTAATAAGTATTGAAATATCCACGACGCCAGCTTAGAGTCGTGACAGCCTACAGCTACGGGGTTTACTGGTGCGCCGCTGTCATCTCCACGCGTTGATCCTGTTCGGCACGCTGTGCGGCGGCGCAGCCGGTGCTGATACTGCCGCCGCCGCGCAGCTGCTCGAGGTATCGTTGAGTACGCAGCCGCTGGGCACGACCGTCACCCTGTCGCTTTCGGACCGGGTTGCGCAGCGCATATTCACGTTAGCCAATCCGCATCGCATCGTCATCGATCTGCCCGATACTGGCCGCGTTCCCGGACTGCATTTGCCGGCCGCCGACGGTGCGGTTGAACAGCTGCGCCTCGGGCCGCGCCCGAATCACGGCTTGCGGCTGGTGCTGCAGCTCGCGACCGGGCTCAAGGCGGCCGTCAGAAGCGAGCGCCACGCCGATGCCTACCAGCTGCAGTTGCGTCTGGGCGCAGCCGGTGCGGGGCTGGCGAGGGCGACCGCGACCGCGACCGTGGCGGCATCGACGCCGCGCGTGCCGCAGCCAGTACGCGCCGCGCACGCCCCGACAATGACGGACCGTGACATCGTCATTGCGGTCGATGCCGGTCATGGCGGCGAGGACCCGGGCGCCAGCGGTCGCGGCGGTACGCACGAGAAGGACGTCGTGCTCGCGATCGCGCGGGCGCTCGCCGCGCGCATCGATCACGAGCCGGGCATGCGCGCCGTGCTCACGCGCGACGGCGACTATTTCATTCCGTTGCGAGAGCGCATGCAGCGTGCACGCGCCGCGCATGCCGACATGTTCGTGTCGGTGCACGCCGATGCGGTGCGTGATCGCGAGGTTTCGGGCGCCTCGGTCTACACGCTGTCGGCGCACGGCGCGACCAGCGAAGCGGCCCACTGGCTGGCCGAGCGCGAGAACGCGGCCGACCTCAAGGGCGGTGTGTCGTTGGCGGATAAGAACGGCGAGCTGGCCTCGGT
>JBIODE010000075.1:0-6859 GCA_044440325.1 Steroidobacterales bacterium | reverse complement strand
CGGACGCAGCACGACGTCACGGGGACCGAGCGTGGCCAGCTGTCGGCTGGCATCACGCCGCACCAGAATCGCGAGCATCTGGTTGGTGATGCTCGCCAGCGTCTGCAGATTCTCGCGCGACTGCAGCGGGTAGCCGGCATCGACGACGATCAACACATCGACGCCCATCTCGCGCGCAATATCGATCGGCAGGTTTTCCGCAAGCCCGCCGTCGACCAGCAGCCGGCCGCGATATTCGGTCGGAGCGAACAAACCCGGCACCGACATGCTGGCGCGCATCGCCGTGGTCAGATCCCCATCCCGCAGCACCGTTGCCTCGCCAGTCTCGAGATCCGTCGCCACCGCGCGAAAGCGCGTCGGCAGCTGATCGAAGTCGGTGATGCGCGCGACCGGCAGTGTCAGCCGCCGCAGCACCTGCGTGAGCTTCTGCCCCTGCAACAGCCCCTTGGGGATCACGAGCTTCTTGCCGTGCAGCCCCAGCGGCAAATTGACCAGAAACTGGCGGTCCTCCTCCTTGCGCCGGTAATCCAGCTCCGTGCGCGGCGGGCGGTCGCGGAATGCGTTCTGCCAGTCGAGCGAACCGAGCGCCCGTTCGATTTCCGCGCCGGACATGCCGCTCGCGTACAGGCCCCCAACGACAGCGCCCATGCTGGTACCCGCGATCGCATCCACGGGGACATGCAGCTCGTCCAAAGCTTTGAGCACACCGATATGTGCGGCGCCACGCGCGCCGCCGCCGGACAGCACGAGGCCAATGCGCGGCCGGTGTGCGGGTTCCTGCGTCTGCGCCGCTGCAGCGTAGGCCGAGCACAGCAGCAACCCTGTCAGGATTGTAATTTTTGTCAGGCGCATGAGGCCCGCGGTAAAGCTTCGAGCCGCGGCGATCTTAGCACGCGCGCGCCGCCCTACCGCGCCGGCGCACGAGCCAGTAAGCTTTGCATATGAATCTGCTTTTCATCGTTTCGCTGCTCGTCCAGGTACTGCTGATCATTCACTGCATCAAGACCGGCCGCAACAGCCTCTGGATATGGGCCATTGCGCTGTTATCGGCGGCCGGCTCGATTGCCTACATCGCGGTCGAGATCCTGCCCGGCTTGTTCCGCAACCGCGCGACCCGTCGCGCCGTTACCGGCATGCGCAAGGCGCTGGACCCGGAGCAGGATCTGCGCCGCTATCAGGACGAGGCACGTCTGACCGGTGACGTCGCGAGCCGCCAGCGCTATGCGCAGGAACTCACGCGCCACGGACGAGCGGCCGAGGCCGTGGCCGTCTTTCGTGAGGCGCTCACTGGCCTGTACGAATCGGATCCGAATTTGATGCTGGACCTGGCCAATGCGCAATTTGCCCAGGGGGCCTATGCCGATGCGCGTGCGACGCTCGATGCGCTGATCGCACGCAACCCGACCTTCAAGTCACCCGATGGGCATCTGCTGTACGCGCGTGCGCTCGAGGCGGAGGGCAATCGCGACAAGGCGCTGGAAGAGTATGCCGCACTGAGCAAGTACTACGCCGGCGCGGAAGCGCCGCTGCGGTACGCACGGCTGCTGCGCAGCTGCGGACGCAACGAAGATGCCCAGCGTGTGCTCAAGGAATTGCTCGAACATGCCCGCCTGGCACCGCGCTACTACCGCAAGATGCAGCAGGAATGGCTCAGCAATGCCGAGCGCGAGCTCGCCTCGCTGTAGCTGATTCGCACGCGCCAGTCCCGGCAGATCCTGCGGCACCGTTTTATTCATCGGTGCTCGGGGATCTGCTGCGTAATGCAATGAATGTTGCCGCCGCCGAGCAGAATCTCGCGCGCCGGCACACCGATCACGCGCCGATGCGGGAAAATGCGCCGCAGCTGCCGCAGCGCGAGTTCATCGGTACGCGCATGCAGCAGCGGTACTATCACCGCGCCGTTCGGCAGGTAAAAATTGACGTAGCTCGCGGCCAGCCGGTGGCCGGCGCGCAGCGCGCGAATCCCGGCGTTGCGCGTCAGCCCGGCCGCCTCCCGGTGCGTCATGTACAGCGGCGGCGGCGCCGGCAATCGATAGACTCGCAAGCGTCGGCCGCGCGCATCGCGCGCATCCATGAGCCGCTCGTAGGCATCGAGTGAAACGCGATGCTGGGGATCACTCCGGTCGTCGCTCCAGTTCAATGCCACGACGCCTGGCCGCACAAAGCACGCCAGGTTGTCGATATGACCTCCGGTCTCGTCGTTGATCACGCCCTCTCCAAGCCAGATGACCTTGGATGCACCGAGGTAGCGCTTCAGCAGAGTTTCAATGCGGTGGCGCCCGAGTGCCGGATTCCGGTTTGGGTTCAGTAAGCACTGTTCCGTGACGAGCACGGTGCCCTGCCCGTCAACGTGGAGAGCGCCGCCTTCATTCACAAGCGGAGCGCGGTAGCGCTCCGCACGCTCCAGTTCGAGCACCTTGCCCGCCACCGCATCATCGCGCCCGAAGTCACGGTAGAGGCCGCCCCAGGCGTTAAAGCGCCAATCCACGCCGCGCAGCTCGCGCCGGGCGTTGACGAGAAATGTCGGGCCGACATCGCGCATCCACGCATCGTCGGCCGACAGCTCGACCACGCGTACGGCCGCGGGCAGCCCGGCACGCGCGCGCGCATATTGCGCCGCCGAGACGCCAACCGTCACCGGTTCGAACCGGACGATGGCGGCGGCTACGGCGGCAAACGTCCGGGCGGCTGGCAGCGCCTGCCGCCGCCAGTTATCCGGCCGCTCCGGCCATAGCATCCAACAGCCGGCGTGTCGCTCGAACTCGGCCGGCATGCGAAAGCCGTCGCGCAGCGGCGTCGTGGTGAGGGTGCGGACCATCGTGCGATTCTAGCAGCGGGGCTACGATCAGCGGTTCTCGCCTGCCGCCTGTGCTAGCATTTGCCGTCAGATTTCCACCTTCCGGATTCCCTAAATGCCCAATTCGAACCCGACTTCCGCCAAGCCGGTTGCACCCACTGGCGGCCAGAAAATCTCCATCAAGAACGGCCAGCTCGCCGTACCGGACCGGCCGATCATCCCCTTCATCGAGGGCGACGGCACCGGCCGCGATATTTGGCGCGCGAGCGAAAGGGTTCTGGATGCGGCGGTACAAAAGGCCTATGCAGGGCGCCGCAAGCTCGAGTGGATGGAGGTCTATGCCGGTGAGAAGGCCTACAACGCCTTCAAGAACTGGCTGCCGGATGAGACGGTAGAAGCTTGCCGCGAATATCTGGTGTCCATCAAGGGTCCGCTGACGACGCCGGTTGGCGGCGGCATCCGCTCACTGAATGTGGCTTTGCGCCAACTGCTCGATCTCTACGTCTGCTTGCGTCCGGTGCGCTGGTTCAAGGGCGTGCCCTCCCCGGTCAAGGCGCCCGAGAAGGTCGACATGGTGATCTTCCGCGAAAACACTGAAGACCTCTATTCGGGGATCGAGTTCGAGGAGGGCACCGAGGACAACAAGAAGTTCCTCGAGCTACTCAAGAGCACCTTCCCCAAGCACTACGCCAAGGTCCGCTTCCCCAACACCTCCGGCATCGGTATCAAGAATGTGTCCATTGAGGGCACCGAACGGCTGTTCCGCTCGGCGATCCAATACGCGCTCGCCTTCAAGCGCAAGAGCGTCACGATCGTGCACAAGGGCAACATACTCAAATACACCGAGGGCTCGTTCCGCGGTTGGGCCTACGCGCTGGCCGAGCGCGAGTTCGCCGATAAGGTCTATACGTGGTTGCAATGGGAACGCACCAAGGCGGCGAGCGGCGAGAAGGCTGCCAACGAAGAGCAGGCTGCGGCGCTCAGGTCCGGCAAGCTCCTGATCAAGGATGCGATCGCCGACATTACGCTGCAGCAAGTGCTGACGCGCGCCGAGGAATTCGACGTGATCGCTACGATGAACCTCAACGGCGACTACATTTCCGACGCGCTCGCGGCGCAGGTCGGCGGCATCGGCATCGCGCCGGGCGCGAACATCAACTACCTCACCGGCCACGCCGTGTTCGAGGCCACCCACGGCACCGCCCCGAAATACGCCGATCTCGACCAGGTCAATCCCGGCTCCGTCATCCTCTCGGGTGAGATGATGCTGCGTTACATGGGGTGGACCGAAGCCGCCGACGCGATCATCGCGGCGATGGACAAGACCATCGGACAGAAGCTCGTGACCTACGACTTTGCGCGCTTGATGCAGGGCGCAACCAAGGTCAAGTGCAGCGAATTCGGCGACGCGCTGATTCGCAACCTCTAACCACAAGCCTTCGTCGCCGCGGGGAGGGCACCGCGATGTCGGTGGTCCCGCTGATTCTGATTCTCTTCGCTGCGACTGCCGGACTGCGCGCGGTCGCGGAGCGCCTGGCGGTACCGTTGCCGACGCTGCTCGTGCTGGGCGGCCTCGCGCTGGCGTTGTTTCCCGGCCTGCCGCGTCTGCCGCTCGATCCGGACACCATCTTTCTGCTCTTCGTGCCGCCATTGCTGTTTTCCGCGGCACTGACGACATCGCTGCGCGACCTGCGGCGCAACCTGCGCGCGATCTTGCTGCTCGCGGTTGTCCTGGTGCTGGCGACCATCGTGGTCGTGGCCGCGGCTGCGCACGCCCTGGTGCCCAATCTATCCTGGCCCATGTGCTTCGTGCTCGGCGCGATCGTCTCGCCGCCCGATGCCGTCGCGGTGACGGCCGTTACGCGTCGGCTGCGGTTGCCACGCAACCTTCTGACCGTGCTCGAAGGCGAGAGTCTCGTCAACGATGCCACCGCGCTGGTGTCCTATCAGATCGCCGTAGCGGCCGCGGCTACTGGAGCGTTCTCGCTGCCGCGCGCCGGGGCGCAGCTGCTGATGACCGGTGCGGGCGGGCTGGCCGTCGGGCTCGTCGCGGGCTGGTGCATCGGCTGGGTGCGCCGGCACATGCGCCCCATAAGCGTGGTCGAAAACACGGTGTCGCTGCTGACGCCGTTCATCGCCTACCTGCCGGCAAGTGCGCTTGGCGTCTCGGGCATCCTGTCCGTGGTTGCCACCGGCCTGTACCTCGGCCGGCGCGGTCCGCACGTGGTTTCGGCCGCAACCCGGCTGCAGGGGGCGGCCATGTGGGAGATGGTGATTTTCCTGCTCGAGGGTCTGATATTTATCTTCATCGGCCTGCAACTGCCCCAGGTGGTGCAGTCGCTCGATGGCGGCTCGCTCAGGCCACTGGTCATCCGCTCCGCATTGATCGGCGTCGTGATGATCGCCTTTCGGATCGCCTGGGTGTTTCCGAGTGCCTATCTGCCGCGCTGGCTCGCTAACAAGTTCGGGGGAAAGGAGAACTACCCGCCGCCGCGTGCCGTGCTATTTCTCGGTTGGGCTGGAATTCGCGGCGGCGATTCGCTCGTGATCGCATTGGCGCTGCCGTTGATGGCCGCGAATGGAATGCCGCTTGCGGGTCGCAATGCCGTGATCTTCATCACCTTCATGCTGATCCTGATCACGCTCGTCGTGCAGGGCTTTACCCTGGCGCCGCTGATCCGCCTGCTGCATCTGCATGCGTCCCATGAGGACGACGCCGAGGAGTTCAAGGCCCGCACCGCGGGCCTGCGGGCCGGCATCACGCTGCTCGATCGGCTCGCCGCACAGCGGGCGGTGGAGCCTGCCCTGGCAGCAGAACTCAAGCAGCGCGCCGAGCGGCGCCTCCAGAATCTCCACGCCGGTCAAACGGGCGAAGAGGATGTGGCGGGCAACGAGGGCTTTTCATCGTATGCGCCCCTGCGCATGGCTCTGCTCGCGGCCGAGCGCGAGACAATCGTGCGCATGCGCGACGACAATGAGATCAGTGACAGCGTCATGCGCCGCCTGCAAAGCGAACTCGACCATGAAGAGATGTTACTGCGCGGGCGCGAAGCAACGGCGGCGACGCATCAGCATCGGCGCCTGCTCAGGTCGCGTGATGCACCAGCGCGGCCAAAACGCCCACCAACACAATAGCGCCGATGACAATGGCGGTGAGTATCGGGTCTTTGGTTTCCATGGCGCATCATCGCCGTTGCATCGCGGAGCTTCTGCGGCAGCATTCACAGTAATCTAAGGTTGCGGCTCGCGTTGGGGCCAGCCATCCCCGATTCGTCCAAATTACGTCAAAGCCACCCCGGCTTTTGTCATCCTTTGACGACGGTTTGTTCGGGCGCTGGACGACAGCGTATTCATCTTGACACACGCAGGGTAGGCCAATGTCATCCGTCCGTCGTTATGTGCCCGCCGCCGCACTTGCGCTGCTGCTGACGTCCTGCGGCGGCGGGGGCGGCGGCGCAGGCGCGGGCCCCACGGGCGGCAGCGGCACAAGCGGCGGGTCCAACGCCGGCGGCGGTACCGCCGCCGTCACCGACGTGCTCACCTACCACAACGACAACATGCGCACCGGTCAGAACCTGACGGAGTCGGCGTTGACGCCCGCAAACGTCACCACCGCGACCTTCGGCAAATTGCGGCTGCTCGCTGCGGACGGCCGCGTCGATGCACAGCCACTCGTGGTTTCCGGCCTCATCATCAATGGCGCCGCTCATAACGTGGTTTATGTGGCCACCGAGCACGATAGCGTTTATGCCTACGATGCCGACACGGGCGCCCTACTCGCGCGCGCCTCGATGCTCGGCAGCGGCGAAACACCCAGCGATCCGCGTAACTGCAGCCAGGTCAGCCCGGAAATCGGCATTACCGCGACGCCGGTCATCGATCGCAGCGCGGGCCCCAACGGCACGCTGTTCGTGGTGGCGATGTCGATGGATGCCAGCGGCAACTACTATCAACGGCTGCACGCATTGGATCTGACGACCCTGGCGGATCGCATCACGCCGCGCGTGGTGCAGGCGACTGCCCCGGGCAGCGGCGCCAACAGCAGTGGCGGGATCTTGAGCT
>JBIODE010000074.1:0-7134 GCA_044440325.1 Steroidobacterales bacterium | reverse complement strand
GTTCAGCTGCGACGCTCTCGAGTATGCTGCTGCAGATCGTTGCGGTGCTCGGGGTCGCCCTCGGAGCGTTGCTGCTGAACGCGTCGAGACTCCTGCGTCACGGCGCAAGCATGGGACTACCCGACTTCCGCATTGCCTTCGCGGTGGTGGGACTGCTCGCGGCCGGCGCGGCGATATTTTTCTTGCGATTGCCTCCCAATGCCGGGACGGAAGTGAGCGGCCATCGCGTTCGCAGACGGCGGCGCAAGGCGGTCTGACGCAAGGCGGTCTGAGCCTGGCGCGCCAGGCAGTGGCCGGACGGCTCTGGCCGCGGGTTACCGCAAATGACCGCCAAGCATTAAGATGCGCAGGTCTATCGGCTAGAACTGCATCCAAAAGGGGGCCTGCGTGTCGACTCACAGTGCGGCGATGATGCTGACAATGGGCGTTGTTGTGACGATGGCCGCCGCGCTGGCGCGCGCCGACGTTACGGTCGAGCAGCAGGTTTCGGTGGATGGCTTCGGTCCGACGAAAATCGGCGCCTTGGAGGGTAAGACTACCACCGCCATTGCCGGCGACCGGGCGCGCACTGATAGTCAGACGCAATTCAAATCGAAATTCCTGCGGGTGCTGGCCCGGACCGCCGGCGCCGGCGACAGCTCGGTGCGCATCGTCCGGCTGGATCAGGAGCGGGTGTACGAACTGGACCCGGCCAAGAAGCAGTACACCGAGACGTCCTTTCAGGAGATCCGCGACGCCGCCACCCGCGCAGTGCAAAGCGTTCAATCGGCCAAGCCCGCGGCTGAGCAGCCAGCACCCTCGGGGGCACCGGTCGATGAGAGCAAGTGCGAGTGGTCACCGGCCAGATCAGAGGTGAAGCAGACGGGCGAGCACGCCAGCATCGCCGGCACCGATGCGAGCCGGGTCACGATCACGGTGACGCAAACCTGCACCGACCAGAGCAAGGGCAGCAGCTGCGATTTTGTATATCAATTGGATCAGTGGCTGACGCCGGATCTGCCGGGCGCACAAGAAACCCGCGAATTTTGGAGCAGTTACGCCAAAAAGCTCAATCTCGGCGGTGACCTGGCGGCGACCATGCAGAACAATGCCCAACAGGTCTTCAGTCGCTACAAGAACGGCTGGGGTGAGGCGATCAAACAAGCGACGGCATTGAAGGGTTACGCCGTCAAGACCGCATTCAGCATGCAGGCCGGCGGGCCCCAGTGCAAATCCGACAGCGGCAGCAGCACGAACAACAACGGCGGCACTGCCGACAGCACGCCGCAGAGCAGCACGCCGACCTCACGTGGGGATGTGGTCAGCAGTCTCGCCTCGGGGCTGTTCAACAAGTTGCATAAGAAAGAGGAAGCCAAGCCCGCTGAGCCCACCGCTCCGGGCATGGTGCAGATTTTTCAGATGAGTACGCAGACCGTGGCGGTACGTACGGATTCCGTCCCTTCCGACAGCTTTGAGGTCCCCGCGGGCTTTACCAAGCGCGAGCGCCCCGCCGCCGCACCGTGACAGCCGATGCGCAGTAACGCTAGACGTTGCTGATGATCTTGGCCTTGATCGCTTCGAATTCGGCGTCGCTGATCAGGCCCGAGTCCAGCATCGATTTGGCCTGGCGCAATCGGGTCGTCGCGTCGCCGTCAGCCGCGGCCGTGAGTGCGGCCGACGGGCCCGACGTAGGCGTGCCGATCTGAATGCCCCCAGCCCGCGCGCGCATTTCCTCCAGATCGCGAATGCGCCGCTTTTCGCGCCAGGCTTGATCGTGCGCCTGACAGATACGGTACAGCGCCTGGGCCTGATCCTTGCGCAGACCCTCGAAGATCAGACTTCGCGTTTGCGAGGATGAGGATGCCAGATCGGGGCTGGTAAACGCCGTGAGCCGCAGCGTCGCACCGAAGATGCCGACGTGAATACTGATCTCCTTGAGATCCTGCCAGCGCACATCGCTCAGATCGTAGCCTCCGAATAGCGGACGGGACACCGCCAGGAATCGGCCACTGGTCGCACCCAACGCCAGGCGACGGTGCTTGAGCGCGAAGATTCGCCGTTGTATCGCCCAGGCCTCGAGCTTCTCATCCGCGGTCAGCACGGAATTGAGATATTGCAGCGCGTGTTGGCTGCCGCGATCATCCTCCACCGTCTCGGTCATGATCAGCTCCGCTGACGTGTGTTAACGCGATAAGAACCGTCGATGAGCGGTTCGCCGGTCAAGCCCGTCGCAGGGTCCGTCACCAGCTTGCTGCATCGCAGCGTAGCGCCAAAGGCGCTCTTGCGTATCAAAGCCGCCACGGGCAAAAAAAAACCAGCGCCAACGGTTCCCGAACCCGAGGATTTAACGTATTCATTTATCCCCTCTTGTGGCCGCAGTTTAGAGGCAAGCCGCCCGGAGATCTAATAGTTAATTGCCGCTGCCGTAAGAAAATTCCCACATGGGTGCCATGCCGATCGCTGTAGTCTTAAGCCATATGACCGCAACCCCCCAACGTACCGAAGTGACGACCGATAGGCTGCGCTCACTGCTGAGTGCGCTGCTGAGCGACACGCACAGGCGGGGGGAGCGCCTGCGCGATATCACCGCTACCTGCAGCGCCGATCCCGAGGCCGCCTGGGAGCTGCTGGCACTGATCGATCGCTATCATCGCCTTGGGCAAATGCCGACGGACCTGTTTCAGACCGCCAAGCGACAAATCGAGGAACTGGCGCTGGGCCGTGCCGCTCCTGAGAGCCCGCGCGCCGGTTCTGAGAACACGCTGGTCGGTCCTGAGACCGCGCGGGGCGGTGCCGAGAACACGCAGGAGATGTCCGCACAATTGCGCGCCACACCCGCGTCGACAGCGGCGCCAGCAATGACGGCGGCGCCAGCGGCTCTTGCATCGCCGCCGCGGCCGCATCTGTCCTCATCGAAACAGCAGATCCCCTCACCTGCGGCGCAGATCGCACCCCAGGCGGGAGGCGCGGCACTGGCACCCCCTGGTCCCGGTCGCGTATTGCGTGAGCGCTACGAACTGCTGGAAGTCGTCGGCCGCGGCGGCATGGGCACGGTTTACAAGGCGCTCGACAAATTGCGCTCAAATCTGCAGGTCGAAGAGCGCTACATCGCGGTCAAGATTCTGCACGCGGAGCACAGTCGGCGCCCCGAGCTGCTCGCCGCCTTCGGCCGGGAATTTTATTTCACCCAGACCCTCTCGCACCCGAACATCGTCAACGTGTACGAGTTCGAACGCAAGGGTGATATCAACTTCTTCACAATGGAACTGCTCGACGGCGCGCATTTGAACCAGATCCTTTCAAGGAGCACAACCTCGCCGGTGCAGCGCGCCTACGCGTTGGCAATCATCCGCGATGTCGGAGCGGCGCTTTCGCATGCACATTCGCGCGGCGTCGTGCACGGCGATCTCAAGCCGCAAAACATCATCATCACGAGCGCGGGCGAGGTTCGCGTGCTGGATTTCGGCGCAGCTTGCCTGCTGCGACGCGAGCCGTGGATATCGGAATTCTCGCCGTTCGAGGACTATCGTTCGGCCACGCCCGGCTACGCGAGCTGCGAAGTGCTGGAAGGTATGCCGCCCGATCCGCG
The DNA here is from genome assembly GCA_044440325.1 of Steroidobacterales bacterium. Taxonomy (GTDB): domain Bacteria; phylum Pseudomonadota; class Gammaproteobacteria; order Steroidobacterales; family Steroidobacteraceae; genus FEN-1191. The sequence goes on along the minus strand of JBIODE010000074.1, from coordinate 3,566 downwards.
CGATGACATCTTCGCGCTGGCCTGTATCGCCTATGTATTGCTGTCCGGCAATCACCCCTTCCGCGGCAAGCCATCCACGGAAGCGCGTAGCCGCCGGCTGCGACTGCCGCGCCCGCGCGGTCTGCGCACGGAGCAATGGCAGGCGCTTCGCCAGGCCCTGAATTGGTCGCGCGAGCGTCGCCCCCGCGATCTGGAGGCATGGCTCGGTCGCCTCGGCCTGCAGAAGGCGGCGCCGCGATTGCCACCCCTGTCCTTGCTATCGGCGGCAAAACCGCGCCGCCCGCCCCTGATCGCGGCCGCTGCGCTCGCGGCACTCATCGCCGCGGCCATCGCCGTCTGGATGTTCGCTCAGCCGTCCAACCGCAGCGACGCCGACGCCGCGGTGCAATGCCTACAGTCCGCACTTACCGGCGCCTGGCAGCAGTGGCGCGCGCAGCTGGCTCCGGCACCTGCGCGGGCCGTCGCAGCTTCGCAGCAGGCGACCTCACCCATGCCAGCGCCTGTCGCCGTGACTGCCCCCACCCTGACATCGCCTGCCGGCGCAACATCCGGGAAGGGGCCCGCCTTTGTGGCGCCGGCATCGGGCGCGGCAGCAAGCGCGGCCGATTCCGCCACCTACGCACGCTCAGCGGCCAAGCTCGCCTTTGCCAGTGCGGCTTACTACGCGCCGGCAGGCCAGCCGACCGCGCGCATTGTGGTGCGGCGCCTCGGAAACTCGGACAACGACATCCACTTCGTTTGGTGGACTGAAGCGGGAACGGCAAAGGCTAACGTGGACTACGCCTCTTTTGGCGAGAAGCGCGAGCACCTCAAGCAGGGCGAACACGAGCTCACTGTTTTCGTTCCGATCGTATCGAGCCCAGCGCGACGCGCGCCCGCGACATTTTACGTCGCGCTGGCGATACCCAGCCCCGGCAGCAACATCGCGTCAGTGGAACGTACCGCCGTTACCATCGAGCCGTGACGCGTCCGCTCACGCTGAGGCAGTCGCCTCAATAGCTCAAGCCGACGTAATTTTCGGCCAGCGACGTGGCTGCCGCGCGCGATGACACCAGATAGTTGAGCTCGGCTTGTTGGATCCTCTGGTCAAAGCCGCTGCCCTCGGGAAAACGGTGCAGGATCGAAGTCATCCACCACGAAAAGCGCTCGGCTTTCCACACCCGCCGCAACGCGCGGGCCGAATAGGCATCGAGCCCGGCGCTCGAACTCGTGCGGTAATACTCCGTCAGCGCCTGCCATAAGTAGTAGATGTCGCTCGCCGCCAGATTGAGTCCCTTGGCACCCGTAGGCGGCACGATATGTGCCGCGTCGCCGGCGAGAAACAGGCGCCCGTGACGCATCGGCTCGGCCACGAAGCTGCGCAGCGGTGCGATGCTCTTCTCGATCGATACGCCTTCCTCCAAATTGGCGACCGCCGGCTCATCGAGCCGGCGCTTGAGCTCCTGATAGAAACGCTCGTCCGACCAATCCTCGACATGATCGTCGAGACGACATTGAATATAGAGCCGGCTGCGCGTCGAGGAGCGCATCGAGCAAAGCGCAAAGCCGCGCTCGTGGTTCGCATAGATCAGCTCCCGCGATACCGGCGGCTTATCCACCAATATCCCGAGCCAACCGAACGGGTAGACGCGCTCATAATGATTCAGCGCGCTCTCGGGAATACTCTTGCGGCTGACGCCGTGAAAGCCGTCGCAACCGGCAATGAAATCGCACTCGACTTCGCAGGCGACTCCATCCTTGCGATAGTGAATACGCGGCCGCGATCCATCGATATCCTGCAGACGCACGTCCTGCGCCTCATAGACGCTCGAGGCGCCGGCGGCCGCGCGCGCGTCCATCAGATCGCGCGTAATCTCGGTTTGGCCGTAGATGATCACGCTCTTGCCCACGAGCTCGTGAAAGTCGATGCGGTGACGCTGACCGGCAAAGGAGACTTCAATACCATCGTGTATGAGCCCGTCAGCGTGCATGCGCGCACCCGCGCCCGCCGCATCGAGCAGATCGGCCGCGCCCTGCTCGATCACGCCCGCGCGAATTCTACTCAGCACGTACTCACCGCTACGCTGCTCGAGGATGACGTTGTCAATGCCGTGCCGATGCAGCAGCTGACCCAGCAGAAGTCCGGACGGGCCGGCACCGATAATTGCGACTTGAGTGCGCATACTCGACCTCTCTTCTAGAATCTCCAACCCATGACGCTCGCCCCGCGCGCACCGCTACTTCAACGTCTCCCATCGCCACGACCGCAGCAAATCGTTGGCCACCTTGACATCCGTCCCATAGCGCTCCGCGGTTGTCTGCAGGTGCACGCGATAGATCTCGCGGTCGCGGATCACAACCGTGTCGTCGTGCACATAGGACTGGGCCGCGGGCGCACATTGCACGTAAGCCACGTAGCGCCGGCCCGCGACGCCGGCGAGCGCGGCTTTGGTGCTATCGACGCGCAGTACCCGCTGAACCTGCAAGCGCATCGCATCAAGGTCGCGTTTCTGTACCGCGGCAGCGGCGACATCGTAGTGCACGTCGTAGAGCGCATCAACGGTCAGCACCGCCAGCGGTTGCGCCGACAGCCACAAGTCGAAGCCGCGCTGCAGGCCATCGGCCGACACGGCCGTCGCGGAGTAGGATTGCGGCAAGCGCACGGAATATCCGTAGCGGCGATTGATATAACGTCCCGCGGGCCGCGCCCCAACCGCGGCTGCGACGGCGGCGCCCGGAATGACACCCGAGACTCGGTCACAATAGTCGCCAGCGGCCACTGCGGCCGACCACGGCAACTGCATCAGCAACAGCGATACCGTCGCGGTCGCAGCCCAATTGGCGACCGCCTGCGCACCGAGCGCCTTCAAACCGTCGCCAGCGATTGCTTGCCGCGCGGCGGTGGAAAAGCCTGATCGAGCCGCGCGAGCTCCGCGTCAGACAACCGTATCGAATCTGCGCCCAGATTTTCCTCGAGGCGCTTGGGATGCGAGGACTTGGGAATCGTCACGATTCGAGGGAAACGCAGCGTCCATGCCAGCGCCACCTGGGCGGCGGTGGCGCCGCGGGCCCGGGCGATTTCAATCAGCACCGGATGGTGCGCAAGCGCTCCGGTGCCCAGGGGGGAATACGCCATGGTTTCAATGCCGTGCCGACGCTGCCACGGCAATAGATCATACTCAGCGCCGCGGGCGCTCAGCGCGTAATGCACCTGATTGCAACGCGCGGTCGACATGAGCCCCAGGGCTTTTTCAGCCGCGCGCCATTCTTCGAGGTCGTCGACATCAAAGTTGCTGACGCCAAAATGGCGGATCAATCCGCGGCGCTGCAGCTCGGCAAAGCCTTCGAGGGTCTCGCGCAGCTCGTAGCGACCGCGCCAGTGCAATAGATAGAGATCCAGGTACTCGCAGCCGAGCCTGCTCAGCGAAGCCTCACACGCCTTGACGGTCCCGCGGCGCGACGCGTTTGTCGGCAGCACCTTGCTGACGATGCACAATTGAGTGCGCGGCGGCGACGCGGCGCGGGCGAGCGCGGCCCCGACGATGCGCTCGGCCTCACCTGCGCCGTACATCTCGGCCGTATCGATC
>JBIODE010000073.1:0-7392 GCA_044440325.1 Steroidobacterales bacterium | reverse complement strand
GTGGAACCCAGTGCCTGCAGCACCGGCACGCGCGAGAACGCCAGGGTGCCAAAGCCAATGACCGTGGCGGCATTGGCGACGATCAGTGAGGCCAGCGTCAGGGGCGACATTTCCTGCCCCGCCGCGGTGCTGCGGCGATCGAAAAATAGCGCGTAGTTGGAGCCGACCGCGACGATCAGCAGCATTCCGATCAGGTGCAGAATCGTCAGCTGCTGGCCGCCGAGCACCAGACCGGCCGCGGTGACCGTGACGGCCAGCACCAGTGGCGCAATCACGCGCAGCAGGCGCACTGGCGAGCGCAATGCGATCGCCAGCAGCAGCGCGATCGCCAGCATTCCGACCCCCGACAGGCGCAGCGCCTCGCGCAAGTAGCCCGCATACAGCGCGTCGGTGGCCTGTTTGGTGTTCAGCACCAGCGCCGGGTCGCCGGCAGTGTCACGCAATCCGGTACGTACCCGCTCGAGATCGATGTCCTCGGCGGCGCCGGGCGCCTGCAGCGGCAGCAGCGCATTCCAGCCCGTGTCGGCATGAATCAGCAGTGCGTCCAGCCCCAAGGCCAGGGAGGTGCCGTCCAGGTCCGCGCGCGTCAGCGGTGCAGCGCTGCGCGCAGCCGCGACGTCCTCGACAAAAGGCTCGAGCCGCTGCGCGCGCAGTGGCGAGGCTGCGGTCGCGAGCGCGAGGCGCGTACGCAGCGCGGTCGCCTCCGGCAGGCTCGCCATGCGTTGGCGCTGCGTGCTCTGGCTCGGCAGATATTGACTCGGACTCTCGTAGCCGCCGATCACGCCTGCACTCGTCAGGCTGTCGAGCTTGGCGCTCACCCGCTCCGTGGCGCGCAATGTCGATTCCAGGTCGCTTCCGGAGACGACGACGAGCGTGGTGACATCCGGCGCGCCCAGGTCGGCACGCAGGATGGCATCCTGCATCTGCGCTCGCGGCGACACCGGGCTCAGCGCCGACAGCTCACGGTTCCACAGCGTTTCTCGATGTAGGTACAGCACCGCGGCAGCCGCGAGCGCCAACAGCAGCAACAGGGCGCGCGCCCGGCCGGAGCGCTGCAGCAGCCGCGCGGCGCTGCGTCCCAGCGGCCGCAGGTCCCGCAGGCGCACGCGGCGCGGCAGCAGCGGCGGCAAGACGTAGCGCGTGACCGCAGCCGCGGTCAGCAGCCCGGCGATTGAGTACAGTCCCAGCTGCGCTAGACCTGGAAACGCCGAAAAGAGCAGCGCCGCGAAGCCGCAGACCGAAGTCATCACGCCAAGGCGAATCGTCGGCCACAACGCGGTGACCTCGGGGCCGCGGGACTGCGCGCCGGCCGACTGGATGAACAGGTAGATCGAGTAGTCCACCGCCTCGCCGATGAGGGTGATGCCGAAGCCGAGCGTGATGCCGTGTACGACTCCGAAACCGAGCGCCACCGCGGCGACGCCCGCGAGCGCGCCGCTGGCCACGGGCAACAAGCCGAAGGCCAGTACCGGCAACGACCGGTACACCAGCAGCAGCAGCGCGATGATCGCGGCCGTGCTCAGCAGCGAGAGGCGCACGGCCTCGCGCTCGATGGTGGCGCGCGCATCGACGGCGAACACGCCGGGGCCGGTGACGACGAGCTGCGCCGCGGCACCGTGGGCGATGCCGCGGGCCGCGGTGAACGCCGCTCGAATGGCAGCGAGCGCGCGTGCCTGCGCGTCGGTGTCCGAGCCCATGGCGCGCGTCCGCGCCAGCAGCACGGCGCGCCGGCCCTCCTTCGATACCCAGACACCGTCGCGGCTGCTCGGATGCGAGCCAGTCTCGAGCTGATTCAAGACCTCCAGCAGCTCGCCGGTCGGATCGCGTGTGACCAGCGATTTGGCGAGCAAGCCGGCCGGAGAGCTCAGCAGCGCGAGCTGCTCCTCGACGGCCGCTCGGAGCCCCTCGACACTGAAGTGCTGCGGCGTCACCGCGCTGCTCAACAGGTAACGGTGCGCGAACAGGAAGTCGCGGTCACGTTCGCTCTGCGTCGCCTCGCCGTTGTTGACCGCAACGAACTGCCGATCGAGGCGTAACCGCCGGGCAAGTTCCTTGGAAAGCGGCGCCCCGGCCTCGCCCGCCTCGATGCCGATGAGAAGCAGGCGCGAGGCGAGGCCATCGCGCAGTTGCTCGATCAGCAGCTCCTGCGTGGCATCGGGCGCACGCGGCAGGAATGCCGATAGATCGGCGCTGTAGCGGGCGCGTGCGCCCACGACAGCGGCGGCCGCGACTGCCAGCAGCCACAAACCGACCCCCAGGCGGGCGCGGGAGCAGATCATGGGTGCGTGAACCTCACGGCTCCGCGGCGGTGAGCGTCATCACCGAGTGATCGCCGTCCGGTTGCGCGATCTCGATGCTTGCCAGGCGATCCTGCTCGCCGTCGATGCGGATTTCACGTACCACCTGTCTGAGCGTTGCATCGCGAGGTGCCAGCAGCAGCCGCCAATGTTCGAGAGTGCCGGTAAATTCCACGGTGAAATTGCGCTCGAGCGCTGCCCGGTCGCCGGCAAGCGTCGCGCGCATACTGTCGATGAGGGGCGCGATTTGCGGATAGTCCTGCAGCGCAAGCCGGCGTTCGCGGCGACCGACGCTCATGCGCAGCGTGCCGTGCTCGAGCAGCAGGCTTTCGCGCCGCGGAGTCGTCGTGCGCTTCTCGAGCCGATCGGGGGCATCGTAGAAGAGCTCCCCCGCCGATTGCACCGGTCGGTCGAGGATCGCCAGGTACTTTGTTTCGATGAAGGCGACATGCCCGTGCTGGCGCTGCGCAAGCCGCGCCATCAGCGCGTCGAGATCCTGAGCAGCCCCCTGCGCCTGACCGAAGAGCGCGGCTGCCAGCGTCGCGCCAAGCAATCGCCTCACCGGCGGCCCCAGAAGTCATAGAAGTTGAACCAGTTGTAGGGATCGAGACGGCAATGTTTTTCCAGCAACGCCGCATAGCGCGCGACCGCCGCGCCGACCGCCGCATCGCGCTGTGCGCGCGCAACATCGGAAAAATCCGCGAGCGGCTCGAATACGACGTGATAGCGATTGGCGCCGCGATAGAGGCCGAGCATGAAGACCACCGGCGCCCGCAGCAGCGCCGCGGCGCGCATCGGAGCCAGTGGCATTTGGGCCGGATGGCCGAGGAAGTCAACCGCGACGGCCGCGTCGTTCGCCAAGCTGCGGTCACCGAGCATACCGATGAAGGCGCCCGCGTCGAGGCGCGCCCTGGCGCGCAACATGGCATCGATGTGCCCCACGGAAATGATTTCGGGACGCTGCGATGGATTCACGGCTGCAAGGAGGGTGGTCATCTTGCGTGCGTTTGCCTCGTACATCAGTACTGCGACTCCGAGGCCCGGTGCTCGCCTCGCCAGCGAGCGCACGACTTCGAAGCTGCCCATATGGCCGCCCATCAGCACCGCACCGCGACCCGTGCGCAGAATCTCATCAACCAGTTGCTCGCCCTCGACGCTGACGTCGAACAGCTCGAAACGATCATCCATGAAGAAGATACGATCGTGAACGCAGGAGGCGAAGCTCAGCAGCAGGCGGTAGCGATCGAGGGCGGTGGGGGTGCGGCCGAGCGCACGCCGCAGGTAGGTGCGCATATGACGGCGTGGGCCGGGTGCGAATATGAAGAAATAGGCGGCCGTCACGTAGAGGATCCAGCGGGCGACACCGCGGCCGAGACGGCGTGATACGAAAATCATGGCTTTGAGCAGCTGCGTGCTGCCGCGCTCCGGCTGCCGCCCCCATTGGGCGGCGGCGGCGCGCTCGCGCCCGGCCGTCTCGGGTGCCGCCGTTTTCTGGGGGGCACCGGCCGGCGGCCGGTCACCGTCCCGCTGGCGATGAGGCAATCGGCACTGCGGATGCAAAAGCGGACCCTAGCGTCAGCCAGCCATTCGTATTCGAGCCGCAGCGCGGCGGCCGGCCCCGCGGCGCGATGAAACTTAATCGAGTGGATGTGCCAGGGCAGCGCGCCGAGGTGATGTGCTTGTTCAAGCACCCACAGGGCTTCATCGAGCAGCACTGCCCCCGGAATGATCGGGGCGCCGGGAAAGTGACCGGCGAACGCGGGATGCTCGGCGGCCACGGTCAGGACACTCGTCACGATGCTCATTGGAGTTGCGCGCTCATTCGACCGGTTCCGGCAAACTGCAATCGCGCTCCTCGATCGACGCCTGCAAAGCCTGCAGCGCTTCGCGCGACACCTTGCCGGTGGCGTTGCGCGGCAGCTCCGCCACCAGCAGCAGTGGCCGCGGCAGGAATACCGGATCGATGCGTTCGCGCAACTGTTGCGTGATAGCGCCGGCACTGAGGTGCGGCGCGACCACCAGGGCGCCGAGGCGCGTGACGCCGGCGATTGAGGTCTGCGCATCCTCGCGCAGATAGAACTCGCCGTCGACGACACCGGGAATCGCATTCAATTGGTGATTCAGGTACGCGAGCGAGCTGCGCTTGCCGGCGATGTTGACCAGGTCGGCAGTGCGCCCATGCAGCAGAAAGCGCTCGCGCGAACGCGGCTCTAGAATGTCGTTCATCAAATTCGGCTGTTCGAGGTGACCGCCTTCGATCCAGCACTGCGTGCCTTCGGTACGCAGGTGCACGCCGGGCCAGAGCCGCCACTCGGTCTCCGCGGCGGTGCGGCGTGTGGCAATCTGTCCGGTCTCCGTGCAGCCGTAGATTTCCAGCAGGCGGGCGCCGCAGCGCGCTTCAGCCGCGCGTGCCAGATGCTGTGGCAGCAGAGCGGTCGCCGAAACGATCAGATCGAGCGCCGGCGGCGTGATGTCGACGCCGAGCAGTGCGCGCAGATGCACCGGCGTCGTCACGAGCACGCGCGGACGCGGCAGCGCGGCCAGGGCATTGCAGATATCCGCAGGGAAGAACGGCCGCTCGGCGACCAGGGCAGTCCCGCTCTGCAGCGGCAGCAGCACCGTGGATTCAAATCCGTACATATGCTGGGGCGGCACCGTCGCCAGCACGGCGCAGCGACCCAGGGCGGCGAAGCCCAGGCGCGCGGATTCACTCTGGACGCAGCGGACCAGCCGGCCCCAGCTCTTGCGGTGTGGCACCGGGGTGCCGGTCGAGCCCGAGGTGAAAACGTAGGCGGCCGGCTGCTCCGCGGCGATTTCGGGAACGCTCCAAGGCGCGCGGGTGTCGTCCGGCGCCGCCTGCGCGCAGTTTGCGCCATAGTTGAACTGCGGCAGATCGAGCTCGGGACGCGGCGTGTCGGTCAGGCACAGGGTATCGGGCGCGAAGGCGCGCAACTCACGAATCACGGTTGGCGTGTGGGTCGAAGGCAGCAGGCTTACTTTCTTCGCCAGCAGACAGGCGGCCAGACCGACGCTGAAGCGATAGCGGTCGGTGCACATGTTGAGCACGTGCGTCGCCGCGGGCAGGCGGCGGCGCAGGCTATCGACTTCCGCCAGGAATTGGCGCGCGCTCACCGGCGCGCCGGCGCGGTAGGCCAACACGGCTTCGCCATGTGCATGCGCGATCAGTGGAAAGCTGGCCACGATGGCAGGCCCTCAGGCTTGGCGCAGTAGCGCAGCGCCGATTACGCTTCGGCCCAGCACGCTCGGCTTCCGCCGTTCACGTGCTTCTCTGCGCGGCGACGTAGGCAGCGAAGTGCCGCAGTGAACGGAAGATACGCGCATTTTCCTGGTTGTCGGCGCGCAGCTGAATGCCATAGTGCTTGGATACCACGAGCGCGATTTCGAGTATATCGATCGAATCGAGCCCCAACCCTTCCCCGTATAGCGGTGCCTCCGGGTCGATCTGCTCGGGCGTCATCGGCAGATTGAGCGCCTCGACCACCAACTGCGCGATCTCGCGCTCCAGCTCGACGGCGTTGCTTTGTGGCGTTGACTGCGGCCGGCACGGTTCATTCGACATGCTGGAATAATCTCACAATTTGCGTCCGAGCAGCGTCGGCAGACGCAGCAGGAAGCCGAGAAACAGGCGCGCATGCATCCACGTCAACAGCGCGTTGTCGCGCCAGTAGTTAAAGTGCGAGACCCCGCCTTCTTCGGTGCGGAAATATCTGACGGGCGCGCGCAGATTGATCGGCGGCACGCCGCGCCAGCACAGCCGCACGGCCACCTCGACGTCGAAGTCGAAACGACGCATCCAGCGCGAGCGGCGCATGACGCGCACCAGCGGCCCGATCGGATAGACGCGGAAGCCGAACAGCGAATCATGCACGCCGACCCAGAGCGTTTCGAGGTTGGTCCACCAGTTGGAGATCTTGCGCCCCTTGAGGCGGATGCTGGGCGCGCTGGCGTCAAACACCGGGTCGCCGAGAATCATCGCCCCCGGATTGGCGGCGGAAGCGGCCATGAATGCCGGGATCAGATCCGCCGGGTGCTGGCCGTCGGAATCCATCGTCAGCGCGTGGGTGAAGCCCTGCGCTTGCGCCGCGCGCAGACCGTAGAGCACCGCGGCGCCCTTGCCGCTGTTCCTGGGCAGCCTCAGCACCTTCAGGCCCGGATCCTGCGCCGCCATGGCCGCGAGCCGCTCGGCCGAGCCGTCGGTGCTGCCGTCGACCACGACCCAGACAGGATTCCAATACCGGCGCGCCGCGCGCACCGCGTCATAGACCTTCGGGCCCGGGTTATAACTCGGAATCAACAGCAGGTGAGTGCTTGACGACGGCGCCTGCGCGAGTTCGGCGGCCGCTGCCGGCACCGGCGCTGTCCGTGGCGCCCGCAATGATTCAGCGGTCAATGGTGCCACGAAGTAGTTCTCAGTCATCGACATTCACCTGTTGCGATGATTGGCCGATCATCCACGCAATGCCCGCACCCCCAGCCCAGTAGCTGCGCTGCTGCAGCAGCGGGCTGGCGATGAAGGCGGCGCCCGATAGCCAATCATGCCGTAGAAAGGCGCCAACCCAGAAGTTGCGATAACGTTTGCTCAGGGCCACCAGGGCCTCTGTACCCGAATAACCCCCGGGGGCGCTGTAGGCCGGTCGCTGTAGCGTGGCATACGCGCCCGGTACACCGTAAAAATATTCGTGATAGCGCCTGTTGGCAAATAATGGGCCGGAGAGCAGGCCAAGATTCCAGCCGTCATGGCCGAAGGCGTCGAGGATGTCGATATTTGCCGCGGGCGCGGCGACCCAGCCGATATCATGCGGCGGGGCCTGTACCGTAATGGCGGTGCGCAGCGGCGCGCGCAGATCAAGGCGCGTGCCGCCGTCGGCCGATCGCCACAGATGCCACTCCAGTGCCGGCCCGATCTCGACCGTGGATCGAAGATCGGGCATGCCGCTGCGCGTGATGCTGTGCGCGCTGCTCACCGGCACGGTCGCATTCAGGCTTACATTGACTTCGAAACGCGGCCGCCGCACAAACAGGCCGCGCATGCCGTCACGATCGGCGCGCAGAAAGTCGCCTCGATAGATGAGAT
>JBIODE010000072.1:0-7700 GCA_044440325.1 Steroidobacterales bacterium | reverse complement strand
AGAGCGAGCCGGTGTCGATGAGCCGGGAGACCACCTTTGATCGCGATCTCCACGCGACGCGCGATCGAGCGGAGCTGGGCGCGCTGTTCACCTCGCTGTGTCAGCGCCTCGCCGAGGATCTGCAGCGCCAGGGCTACGTCGGCAAAACGATCGGCGTGAAGCTGCGCTACGACAATTTCCAGCGCGCTACGCGCGATCAGACGATTGACGGCTATACCGCCGACGCGGCCGTCATTCGCAAGACCGCCGGGCGATGCCTGAAGCGCGCGCCGCTCGAACGCCGGCTGCGTTTGCTGGGTGTGAAGGTTGGCAATCTCATCCGCCGGAGCGGCAGCACCGCGGCCGTGGAGGCATCGACGACGCTGCAGTTGTTCTGAAGCTCCGGGTCTATGCAACCGACTCGCAGCGACCGTCGGCGCGCACGGAGTTTGCAGTGCCATCTGCCGCCGCGTTGCGGGGCCGCGCGCAGGCGCGCGGCTCGCTCGAGCGCACCGAGCCTGCGGGGAGGTTGGCGCCGATCAGCGTGGCGGCCGAGATCATCGTGGCCGCCAGCGTGTGCATGCGGTGGCGCCAGGGCGTATCAAACAGTGCCTGCGTAAATTCGAACAGTGTTGTGTGCATGTCGAGCTCGAGCGGTAAGGGTCTGTCAATAGCGAAACTATCGCATCACGGGTCCGCGAACAACCTCCAATACCGAGGTGTTACCACGCTATCACCGCAATGTTACGGCGATGGTCTCTACACGTTATCGTTTCATTACTTGGAAACTTTAGCGGGTTGACTGCGCGCAAGCTGGCGCAGCCGTTCGGCTAGCGCGGTACGGCGAACAGCTGCACCCAGTAGATGTGCGGCGCACCGCGGGGGTTGGCGGCGTAGGCGAGGCCCATGGCCGTGAAACGCGGCTCCATGATGTTCTGGCAGTGGCCCGGACTGTCGAGCCAGCCGCGCACGACTTCATCGGCGTTGAGCGCACCGAAAGCGATGTTCTCGCCCACCATGCGCGCGGAATAGCCGCCCGCGCGTACGCGATCGGCCGGCGTGCGCCCGCCGGGGTCCGTATGCGCAAAGTAGTCGTGCGCGAGCATGTCCTGCGCGTGAGCGGCGGCGATGCGATCCAATGTTGGACTGGGGCGCAACGGCGGTGCGGGACCGGTGGCGTTGCTGCCGCAGTGGCGGCGCTGCGCGCGTGCGGCGTTGGTCAGCGCGAGCGCCCGCGCGGCGATGACCGCTGCCGCGTCCGCCGGCGGCAGTGCCAGGGGCGCCGCGGCGATCAACCACACCTCGCGGCCGCGGCGGTAGCTGCCGATATCGCGCAATGTGGCGTCGCTCAAGGGAGCGCAGAACCGGCTCTGAAGAGTCATCGCGAAGACTGCCTCTTCGCCGCTGAGGTGTATGGCCGAGGACCGAACTTCGCGGTAGCCAGCAGCTGCAATCGCGGTCCGCAGCGCGACGCCGCGTGACCAGTTGCGTGCTGCCGCGTCCAGCTGCGCATCGCGGCGCAATGGACTGAGCACGCGTGAACGCCCGCCGCAGCCTTGTTCGCGCAGGCCGTTGGCCGTGTCCACCATATCGACCGCCAGAGCAGGGGCACAAGGCGCCGATGCGGCGAGCAACCCCAGAAGGGCAGCGCGTAACACCGCTCGCTTGCAGCACTCCATCCTAGGGGGCGATCAGTTGCTCGCGTTCGACGTCCGGCCGCGCGGAATCGTGCTCTTCGGTATTGAATGACACCAGCACAAACGGGCGTACGCCGGTGTTCTTGAACGCGTGCGCGGTGCCGGCGGGGAATTTGAAACGCCACACCTCGCCTGCGGGCACGTGCACCTCGCGAACGCCTTCGGCGTCGCGATAACACACCAAGGCGGGCCCTTGCACGGCGCTGAGCTCGGTGCCGCGCGGATGGCGATGATTGCCACGCACCGCGCCGGGCTCGGTAATGACCGCATGCACGTTGCGCCAACCGGCGAGCAGGGCAGGTTCGAGCGGCTCGAACACCGCGCCGCGTGCGTCGCTATGCACCTTGAGTTTCGTGATCTCGACCAGGCTCAAGGGCGGCGCCCGTAGGTCGCCGTGATGCTCGCCTGCGCCAGCCGGTTGGCGTTGATCGTGAAGCTGATCAGCGCGGCGCTGCTATCGGGGGTGGCCTCGAGCTTCTCGACCCCGAGCGCGTGCACGGTAAATATATAGCGATGCGGCGGGCCCGGCGGCGGTGCGGCGCCGCCGAAGCCCAGCGCGCCAAAGTCGTTGCGACCCTGCACAGCTCCCGCGGGCAGGTGCTGGCCCGAGGGCGCACCTGCCCCCTGCGGCAGTTGAGTCGCCGTGGCTGGAATATTCCAGACGAGCCAGTGCCACCAGCCCGACTGCGTCGGCGCATCGGGGTCGTACACCGTCACCGCAAAACTGCGGGTGCCTGCCGGCGCGCCACTCCAGGACAGGGCCGGAGAAATATTCTTACCGGTGCAGCCGAAGCCGTCAAAGACATGCTCGGGCGGCAGTGTACTGTCGGGTTTGACGGTCGGGCTGGAAAGTTTGAACGCTGACATAGGGTCGCTCCAAAGCGCTATATTGCACGCTACTGCGCCTCAAGCAAAGGAGCAGACAATGCTGATTCTCGTGCTGGGCCTCATCGTATTTTTTGGCGTGCATTCGATCGCGATCGCCGCCCCGCATTGGCGCGAGCGCGTGGTATTGCGCATGGGAGTCAATGCCTGGCGCGGTATTTATTCGATCGTGAGCCTGCTCGGATTCGCACTGCTGCTCGTCGGCTACGCGCACGCACGCAGAATGCCGATCGTGCTGTACGCGCCGCCGGCCGCGCTGCGTTACCTCACATTCGTCCTTATGCTGCCGGTATTCCCGCTACTGTTCGCAACCTATCTGCCAGGACGCATTCAAGCGGCGATGAAACATCCGATGCTGGCAGCGATCAAGATCTGGGCCACGGCGCACCTGCTCGCGAACGGCACGTTGGCCGACGTGCTGCTGTTCGGCGCATTTCTGCTCTGGGCGGTCGTTGACCGGATTTCATTGAAACGCCGCCCGCAGCACCCGCTGAGCCGACTGCCACGCACCCAGCTGAACGATGCCATCGCGGTTGTCGCTGGGCTCGGTCTCTATGCGTTATTCGTTGCGAGCCTGCATGCGCTGCTGATTGGCGTGCCGCTGCTGGCCCGCTGATCGCGGAGAGCCGGCCTGAAAATGCCAACAATCATGGCGGGAGCGGGAGCGCCTCTGTCCGCGAGGCTCGCCCTGTGCGCGGCGGCGCTACTGGCGGGCTGCACCACGACGCCGCCGCGGCCGATGGCGACTGCCGCGCCGCAGACATTGATCAGCGGCACTCGCGTGCTCGCGCACATCAGGGTGCTGTCCTCCGATGAGTTTGAAGGACGCCTGCCAGGCACGATTGGCGAGGACAAGAGCGTCGCGTACATCACCGCGCAGTTCAAGGCACTCGGGTTGGCGCCCGGCAATCCGGATGGCAGCTACGTGCAGACGGTGCCGCTGGTCGGGATCGAAGGTACGCCGCTGATGTCACTGACCGTCGCCGGACGGGAATTGCCAATGCAGGCGGGCACGGATTTTGTCGCGACGAGCGCACACTTCGAGCCGCAGGTGTCGATCTCCGATTCGCCGCTGGTGTTCGTTGGCTACGGCGTGCAGGCGCCGGAGTACGACTGGGACGATTACAAAGGATTCGACGCGCATGGCAAGACACTGGTGATGCTGATCAACGATCCGCCGGTGCCGGACGCCGCTGATCCGAGCAGGCTCGATGAGAGGGTATTCAAGGGCCGGGCGATGACCTATTACGGGCGCTGGACTTACAAGTGCGAGATCGCCTCGAAGCTCGGTGCCGATGGCGTGCTGATCATTCACGAGACCGAGCCGGCGGGTTATGGCTGGAGCGTGGTCGAGCATTCGTGGGGTGGCGAGGCGTTCGAGCTCGAGGACCCGGACGGCAATGCCGGCAGGGTCGCGGTCCAGGGCTGGATTACTCTCGAGAAGGCGCGCGCGTTGTTTGCCAAGTCGGGACAGGATTTCGATGCGCTCAAGTTGGCCGCGCGCACGCGCGCTTTCAGGCCGGTGCCGCTCAATGCACAGGTTAGCGTGACGATTCAGAACACGCTGCGCAAGGTGAGTTCACAGAATGTGGTCGCGCGGCTGCCGGGCGCTGATCCGACGCTGTCACAGGAGTATGTCGTCTACAGCGCACATTGGGACCATCTGGGACGCGATCCTTCGCTGCGTGGCGATCAGATCTTCAATGGTGCCGCGGACAATGCCTCGGGCGTTGCCGGGCTGATCGAGATCGCGCACACATTCGCGAACACTGCGCCGAAGGCGCCGCGCTCAATCCTGTTTCTGGCGGTCACTGCTGAGGAGCAGGGGCTGCTCGGGTCAAAGTACTATACGCAGCACCCGTTGTATCCGCTGGGCAAGACGCTGGCGGACATCAATATGGATGTCCTGAATCTTTGGGGCCGAACGCGTGATGTGCAGGTCGTGGGTTTCGGGCAGAGCACGCTGGACGATACGTTGTCGCGCGTCGTGAGCGGGCAGCAACGCGTGGTCGTGCCGGATGACGAGCCGGAGAAGGGCCACTACTTCCGCTCCGACCAGTTCAGCTTCGCGAAGGTCGGTGTGCCGGCGCTGGCCGCAATCGGCGGCACCGACGTGCGCGGCCGGCCGGCCGGCTGGGGCAAGGCTCACCGCCAGGACTACCTGGAGCACGACTATCATTCCCCTTCCGATGAGGTGAAGCCGGACTGGGACATGGCGGGTGCAGCTGAGGACCTGACGATGCTGTACGAGGTCGGCCGCGACGTCGCCACGGCGCCGCAATGGCCACAGTGGCGCGCGGATTCGGAATTCAAGACAATGCGCGCCGCATCGCCGACGGTGCCGTGAATCCGGTGCAGGCTGCTGCGTGTTCAATCCGGCCGCGCATCCAATGCTTCGGAGAGGTTCATGAGAGTTGCCATTGTGGGTGCCACCGGCCAGGTCGGTTCGCGCCTCCTGCAGGAAGCGCTGCACCGCGGCCACGCTGTGATCGCGATCGTTCGCAACCCCAGCAAGCTCCCGCAACATCCGTTGCTGCGAGGCACTGCGACCGATGTATTTGACACGGCGGCGTTGACGGCGGCGATCCGCGGCACGCAGGCGCTGTTGCAGGCCTACCGGCCGCCGCGGGAGGACCCGCTGGAAGCGCGCATCGATGGGCAGCGCCGCGCGACGCGTTCGATCGTCGCCGCCGCCAAGGCGGCCGCTGTTGCGCGCGTGCTCGCGGTTGGTGGCGCCGGTACGCTCGAGGTCGCGCCGGGCGTGCTCAACATGGATCGGCCGGAGTTTCCGGCGGCCTGGAAGGGCGGCGCCGCCGCGACGGCCCAAGTCAAAGAGGTATTGCAGACGCAGCGCGAGGTACAGTGGACGATGCTCTGTCCGGCGCATAATCTCGTCGCCGGCGAGCGCACCGGCCAATTTCGCCTCGGCACCGATCAACTGCTGGTGGACGCAAACGGCGACTCACGCATCTCGTTCGAAGATTTTGCGGTCGCACTGCTCGATGAGCTCGAGCATCCGCGGCACACCGGTCGACGCTTTACGGTCGGTTACTAGTCGGGAGTTCTTCCCCTCTTTTCTGAATAGAGATTGCTGAGGACCCTGGATTCGCAGGGTTTGAGCGCGAGTCTGTGTTTTATATCGGTGCGTAATGTAGCCATGTAAATATCATTCGTTAGTTGTTTTTGTGCGTAGGAGATGGCATCATGTAGCCATGTACATCGATGGCGTGCCGAACCGCACCTCCCGCCCCACGTACCTCTTGCGCGAGTCCTATCGCGAAGGCAAGAAGGTGCGTAAACGCACGCTGGCCAATCTTTCGGCCCTATCCGATGAGCAAATCGATGCGATCCGCGCAGTGCTCTCGGGGCAGATCGTGCGCCCCGTGGAGGAGCTCTGGCAGACCACCCGGTCGCGCTCTCACGGCGCGGTGCAAGCGGTGCGTGTAGCCATGCAAAGGCTTGGCTTTGAGTCCTTGGTTGCCGCGCGTGCGAGCCCCGAGCGCGATGCGGTCTGTGCGATGGTTGCCGCCCGGATCTTAGCGCCGCACACCAAGCTTGCGACCACGCGCTGGTGGCACACGACGACGCTCGCCGAGGAGTGTGGCGTGGTCGCGGCCGATGAGACGGATCTGTATGCGGCGATGGACTGGTTACTCGAGCGTCAGGGTGCGATCGAGAAAAAGCTCGCCGCCCGACACTTGTCCGAGGGAGCGCTCGCGCTGTATGACTTGAGCTCGAGTTACTTCGAGGGGACCTGCTGTCCGCTGGCCAAGATTGGCTATAGTCGCGACGGCAAGCGCAATACACCGCAGGTGAACTACGGACTGTTGACGAGCCGTGCCGGTTGTCCCGTGGCGATCTCGGTGTATCCGGGCAACACGGCGGATGCGACGACACTCATGCCGCAAGTCAATCAGCTGCGCGAGCAGTTCGGGCTCGAGCGTCTGGTTCTGGTCGGGGATCGGGGCATGATCTCGCACAAGGCGATCGACACCTTGCGCTCGCTGGAGGGGCTTGCCTGGATCACGGCCTTGAAGAGTTCGCAGATCCGCGCTCTCGCGCAGGGTGGGACGCTGCAGTTGGGGTTGTTCGATGAGCGCAATCTGTTGGAATTCTCGCATCCGGACTTTCCCGGCGAGCGGCTGATTGCCTGTCGCAATGGGGATTTGGGCAAACTGCGTGCGCATAAGCGCGAGGCGTTGCTCGTGGCGACTGAGCAGGAACTCGAGAAGGTGAGCACCCGCATCCAGAACGGCTCACTCGCAGGTCGCGACAAGATCGGTGTTCGGGTCGGCAAGGTGCTCAACAAGTACAAAGTCGGTAAGCATTTTTCACTCCTCATCGAAGAGAGCGGCTTTAAGTTCCAGCGGCTCGAAAAGCAGATCGCCGCCGAGGCCGCGCTCGATGGGATCTACGTGATCCGAGCCAGCGTCCCGAAGAAGCAGATGAACTCAGCGGAGGCGGTGCGCAGCTATAAAGCCCTCGCCGAAGTCGAGCGGGCGTTCCGTTCGATGAAGACCATCGATCTGCATATCCGCCCCATCCACCATCATCTGGAAGGCCGCGTGCGCGCGCACATCTTCCTGTGCATGCTCGCCTACTATGTCGAGTGGCACATGCGCGAGGCCTGGCGCGAGTTGATGTTTGCCGACGAGGATCTGGAGCGCAAAAAACATCGCGATCCCGTCGCCGCCGCGCAGCGATCCGAGGCGGCGCTCGAAAAGGTCGCCACGCGCACACTGACGGACGGATCACCGGCCCACAGCTTTCACACGCTCCTTGCCGAACTCTCCACCATCGTACGCAACACCTGCCAGGCGCGCGTCGGCAAGAACCGCGGCTCGACCTTCCAGATGACTACGATGCCGAATCCGGCACAACACCGAGCGCTGCAGCTACTGCAGGCGATCACCGTGTAGCCACACGTTCGACACCTCGAAATGCTTCAACTTCATGATCTACCGACAAATCCCTTTCACCGGGCCGAAGAACTCCCGACTAGTGTCCTGTCCCGTTAATTCGTGACGAGAGACGTTCGAGTTTTTCGAGTATCGAGTTTGCTGTGGCGGTCCATACGAAGGGTGTGCAGTCCTTGTTGTATTGGGTGACGAAGTGATCGACCTTGCCCACCAGATCTTT
>JBIODE010000071.1:0-7906 GCA_044440325.1 Steroidobacterales bacterium | reverse complement strand
TTGTAATTGACCGCCTCGACGATTTCGCCTTGCGCGGCCTGTGCACAGGCCGCTTCGACCTCCGCGTCATCCAGACCCAATACGGCCGCCATTGCGCCCGCACCGGCGGGTACCGCCGCCTGCATCAAGCGCCCGCGCGCCTGCACCAGGACGACGGCAGCGCGAAAATCCAAGGCGTTTGCGCACACGAGGGCGGTAAATTCTCCCAGGCTGTGCCCCGAGACGCCCAGCGGCAGCGCCCCATCCTCCTGGCGCCACACCCGCCAGGTCGCGATACCTGCCGCCAGCATGGCCGGCTGAGTGTGCTCGGTCATATTGAGCTCGCTGGCTGGTCCGCTGGATACCAGCCGCCACAGGTCCAGTCCCAGGACCGACGCCGCCTCGTCAAAGGTCTCTCGCACAATCGGGTAATGCGCGGCGAGCTTGGCCAGCATGCCGACGGACTGGGAACCTTGGCCCGGGAACACGACGGCAAAGGGCAGCACGATACAACTCCGTACAAAAATTGGCGCGCGATTATAGCGGCTTATGCTTCTGCGTTACGACCAGCGCCGCGAGCGCGCCGGCGCAGGCGCCGTAGAAGTGTGCCTGTGGCACGACCGGCAGGCCGTATGCGAAAGGCGTCGTGTCTGCGATGCGTTCGTAGGCCAGCTTCACCACCAACAACGCCAGCACCGCGACACCGAAACGCTCGCGCTGACGCAATAAGGCCACCGTACCGCCGGACCATACACCGTGCAGCACGCCGGAAGCGCCGACGTACCACTGCACCTGCGGGGCAAGCCACCACAGACCCGCGTCGATACCGAGGGCTGTGATCAGCGTGACGATCAACCATTGCCAGGGGCGCAGCACGCGCGCGAACAGGGCCCACAGCAACAGCAATCCGGCCGCATTCAATGCGATGTGACGCGCATCCAGATGCACCAGATGTGCGCTGAGAAGCCGCCACCACTGCCGCGCCAGCAGCGCACCGCGATCATAGCGCAGTGCCAGGCGCCAGCGGTCGCCGCCCACGGCAGGAACCCAGAGCAATACGGTCAGCACGACAACTGTCGTTCCATAGCGGCCGTCGCCATTTACCGACTGGAGTGCACGCCGCAGCGCGCCGTCAGCCATTAGCCACTTCACAGTTATCGGCCACTTCATTTGTTATCATCGGCCGCATTATGAGCGCTACAGCAATCCATCCAGGCGAGACCCGCGCGCCGCGCGGCCGCCGCGCGCAGGCAGGCTTCACGCTGATCGAGATCATGGTGGTCGTGATCATCATTGGTCTGCTCGCAGCAGTCGTCGTACCGCAGTTCTTGGGCCGCGTCGATGATGCGCGCATCTCGAAGACCAAACAGGACATTCAGGCAATGGAGACCGCGCTGACGCTGTACAAGCTCGATAACTTCCGCTATCCGACCGCCGAGCAGGGATTGGCCGCGCTGGTGCAAAAGCCGAACGATCCAACCATCAAGAACTGGCGCGCGGGCGGTTATCTCAAGCACCTGAACAAAGATCCTTGGGGCAACGATTACCAATACGTGATCCCGAGCACGCACAACGGTGACTATGATCTTTATTCGCTGGGTGCCGATGGTCAACCGGGCGGCGAGGGTGTGAACGCCGACATCGGCAACTGGAACATGGACCAGTAAGGGCGCCGCCTCCAGGCCCGCCCCGCCTGACTCTATGCACGACGCCCCACAATCGGCCGGCGTTGCGCACCGCAGCCGCGGCTTCACTCTGGTCGAGATTCTGGTGGTGATCGTCATCATCGGCGTGCTGATGACCGGCGTCATCATCAGCTTGGGCAACACCGGGAAGGACAGCCAGCTCGAGCGCGAACGCGACCGTCTGGCCGGATTGATCACGTACATCCGCGAGCGCGGCCAAATGCTGACGCTCGAGTATGGCATTCGCTGCGGCCAGCATGGCTACAGTTTCAGCCTTTATGATACGCGCACGATGCAGTGGACTGAGGACACCGCCGACGATGCATTGCGCGCGCGCAACCTCCCGGCGGGATTGCATTTGAAGTTGGTCATCGAGGGGCACGAGATCGTGCTTGACGATAAGGCACTGAACAAACCGGTCGCTACACCGGCCGCTAAAGCAGCCAGCATCGCAAGTTCCGCTCAGACCGGCACGCCCTGGGTTGCCGGCAGCGGCAGTGGCGTCAGCGGCATCAATGGCATCAGCAGCGGCAGCAGCGGCGGCGGTGGCTCGGGCAGCGTTGGTGCAGGCAGCGTTGGCGCAGGCAGCAGCATTGCGAGCGGGAACAGCAGCTGGAGCGTTGGCGACAAGCAGATTAACAACTACACGCCGCAGATCATGCTGTTTTCGAACGGCGACACCAATTCATTCGCGCTCACGCTCGAGCGCGAAGGCGCCAATCGCAGCGCCACACTGCAAAGCGCTGAGGACGGCACAATTTCCGTCGGCGACATCATCGAACAGCCGCAATGAGTCGAACGGCCAAAACGACGCGGGTCGCGGCGGGCTTTACCCTGATCGAGGTACTGGTCGCGCTCGTGCTGGTCGCCTTCGGAATGGGCGCGGTACTGGCGAGCTTGAGCTCCGCCGCCAACAGCACCGCGGCGCTGCGTGAGAAGACATTGGCCGATTGGGTCGGACTGAACCAACTCGCAACGGTGCGCCTGAATCTGCAACTGCCAGCCATCGGCAGCAGCGAGGGCGATGTCGACGACTACGCCGGCGGTAGATGGCACTGGCAGCAAGAGGTCGAGGACCAGGGCATACCCGGCATTAAACGCATCACGGTGAGGGCGCGGCGCATCGTGCAAGGGACGACGGCAAGCTCGCAGCAGTCCTGGCTGGCCACCATCGTCGGCTTCCGTGGCGATGCGCTCGCCAGTGCCAATGGTGAATTACCTGACTGGAGCGGCACGCCTATCGGCGGCGGTACCGGCACCGCGGGCACCGCTGGCGGCACTGGCAGCAGCGCTCAGCTCGGCATCGGCAACAACGGCACCAGCCAATCCGGCAGCACCTCAACGTCCACTGGCGGTACTTCGACATCCGGCGGAAGTACCGCACCGCCGGGCGGAGGTTGACCGTGCGAGTGCTGCGTCGATCAAAGCCGAACTGCCCGGGTTTTACGCTGGTAGAACTGCTGGTCGCGCTCTTCATCACCGCTATCATGTTTGCGATGGGCTATCGGACGCTCGATCAGGCCTTCACGAGCCGCAAAGAGGTGGAAGAGCAGGCCACTCGGCTGCTGGCCGTACAGCGGGCGATGCGGACTCTGGAGCAGGACTTTGAGCTTCTGCAGCCGCGCCCGGTGCGGCAGCTGCTCGGCGACGGCTATCAGCCGGCCCTCACCACGTCGCAAAACACCGCCACCGCGTCGAGCCCATCGAGCAGTTCGAACGGCTTCGGCAGCTCGAGCAGCTCGAGCAGTTCGAGCAGTTCGAGCACCTCGAGCAGCTCGAGCAGCTCGAGCGGCAGCCTCGGTAGCGGCCTGCTCAACACCAATGCGCCACTCGTGACGCTCACGCGCGGAAGCTGGACCAATCCGGTCGGGATTCAACGGCCGGAACTGCAGCGCGTCAGCTACCTGCTCGCGAACGGCACGCTCACGCGCCAGTATTGGCCGGTGCTCGATGCGACCATCGCCGTCGCACCGCACAGGCGCGCGTTGATCGATCACGTAAAGACCATCAGTTTTCGCTTCATGGATGCCGGCCACCAGTGGCGCACGGATTGGCCCGCGACTGCGCTCGGCCCCGAAGCGCAGCGGCTCATGTTGCGCTCGCGGCCGGTGGCGGTCGAAGTCACGCTCGAGCTCGAGGACTGGGGCAAGATCGTGCGCTTGATCGAGGTCGCCGGTTGAGCCCCGGTGGTGCCAGCATAGGCGGGCGGGCGCAACGCGGCATCGCACTGATTACCGCGATCGTGCTGGTCGCCATCGCCGCCGTCATCGCCACGGCCATCGGCTTCAATAGCGCCATGTCCGCGCGCCGCGCGGCCGCTAACTTCGGCGTCGATCAAAGTCTGCAGATCGCCGAAGGTGCCGAGGCGCTGGCAGCCTATGCGCTCAAACTAAACTCCAGCGCTACGCGCCGGGATTCTCCGGACCAGGAGTGGGCCAAGCCTTATGGACCGGTCGAGATCGATAGCGGTGTGGTGCTCGAAGCCGCGCTCGAAGATCAGCAGGGGAAATTCAATATCAACAACCTGGTCAAGTCGGATGGCACCGACGATCCGATCGCCCTGGCCGAATTCGAACGTCTGCTCGCGCTGTTGGGCCTCGAGCCCAAATGGGCGCCGCTGCTGGTAGATTGGCTCGACGCGGATTTCGAGCCGAGCTCCCCCGACGGCGCCGAGGACAGTGTGTACCTGAGTCAATTGCCGCCCTATCGCACGGCAAACATACCCGTCAGCAGTACTTCGGAGCTGCTGGCGCTGCCGGGTTTCGGTCGCGCGCGCTATGATCGGCTCGCGCCCTACATTGCGGCACTACCGCCGGGTACTGCAGTGAACGTCTGCACGGCCAGCGGCATCGTGCTCGACGCGATGACGCCCGGCACCACGCAGTCGTTCAGTGAAGACGCCGAGCGGCTCGCAGCCCGGCGGCAGAGCGGCTGCTATCCGACCCTGGCGGAATTCTCCACGACCATGACGCAGCAGCAATACTCGCAGCTGCCCGGGCGCTTCGCCGAGACTTCGAACTACTTCCGGCTGCGCTCCTGGATTACTATTGGCACTGCGCGCTTCAGCTTGTACAGTCTTATGTACCGCGACGGCGGGCAAATTCGCCCGATCTTAAGAACCTTCGGCACGGAATGATCATGACGGAATGGCTCATTCTGCGGCTGCCGCGCACGCCGGACGCACCGGCTCACTGGCTGATTGCCGACGCGCACGGCCGGCCTCTGTCGAACGTTGAATCCGGCACCTTGACACTCGCCGCGGCTGGCGCGGGCGGACGGCGCCTGTGCGCTCTCGTGCACAGCGGCGATGTGCTCGGGGCCCAAGTCGAGGTACCCGCCAGGAGCGGCGCGCGACTGCAGCAGATCGTACCGTATGCGCTCGAGGAGCAACTTGCCGCGGATGTCGAAACGCTGCATTTTGCGATCGGGCCGCACGCGGGCGCGAGCACTCGTGTATCCGTCGCGGTAGTCGCACGCAGCTTGATGACCGAGTGGCTCGAGAGCCTCGCGGCCCACGGCCTCGCGCCCGAGGTGTTGTGCCCGGAGAGCGCACTGCTGCCGATCAATCCCGGTCACAGCGTCATGCTGGTGGAAGGCGACACGCTGTATCTGCGTCGATCGGACGGCAGCGTGCCGGTCGCATTGCCCGCCGATAGCCTCGAAGAATCGTTGAAGGTAGCGCTCGTCGACACCGACGCGCTGGCGGCCGAGCACCTGATCGCCTATCTCACGCCGCTCGACTGGCAGCGCCGCTCCGCGGAGATGGAGGCGTTGCGATCCAGGGTTGCCAGCCTCAAGGTGCAGTTGCTCAATAGCGGCGTCCTACCGCTGCTCGCGCCGCAGCTGGCATCCTCTGCCTATATCAACCTGCTGCAAGGCACGTATGCGCCAAAGAACGCCTTTACCGATCGGTTGCGGCGCTGGCGGCTCGCGGCCACGCTCGCGGCCGCACTGCTGGTGCTGCATGTCGGCGGCCAAAGCTTGAATCTGCTGCAACTCAAGCGGACCGAGCGCGGCCTCGATGAGTCGACCCGCGCACTGGTCGCGGCGGCGCTGCCGGGCGATACGGGCACCGGTGCAGTACGCCAACGCGTACAACAGCGTCTCGCCGCAGCGCAGGCGCAATCCGGCGGCGGCGGATTCATCGGCGCGCTCGCGGCGTTGGCGCGCGCCCTGGCCAATGTTGGCGGTGCGACGATGGAAGGCATGAGCTTTCGCGAGGGGGTCGTCGATTTGAAAGTGCGCGCCGCGGACGCCGCGAGCCTCGAGCGGATCAATCAAGCGCTGCGCAGCGACGGCTGGCAGGCCGAGCTGACCTCCGGCAACGCGGTACCCAATGGGTATGAAGGACGCATCCAGATGCGCGGCGCCGGCGCACGATGATCGCGCGGCTCGAGCAATGGTTCGGCACGCTCAACGAGCGCGAACGCCGCATGGTATTGATCGGAGCCGCTGCCGCACTCGTATTGTTGCTGATCGCCGTGCTGCTGCCGCTGCAGCGCGCGGGAATAGCTGCGGACCAGCGCATCGAGCGCAAGCGTGCCGATCTCAACTGGCTGCGTGCCGTGGCGCCGCAGCTCGCCGGCCTGGATGCTCAAACGCCACCGCCGCCACGCGAGTCGTTGGTCGTGCTGCTCGACCGCTCCGCTCGCGAGGCGGGGCTCGAACATGCGCTGACGGGTAGCCAGCCCAGTGGCGACGGCGGCATGCGCGTGCAGCTCGAGCAGACTTCCTTCGACACGCTGGTGGGTTGGGTCGCGCAACTGGTGCAGCGTTATGGCGTGCGCGTCGACTCGGCCGTCATCGAGCCCGGCAACGCCGCCGGCCTGGTCAATGCCACGCTCGTGCTGCGCGGCCGCTAAGTGAAAGCCGCGCTGGCGCTCATTCTGGCGATATTTTTGGTTACGCTGCTGATTCGCTTACCCGCCGCTTGGGTTCTGCCGCTGTTGCCGAGGAGTGTGCAGTGTCTCGAGCCCGAGGGCAGCATCTGGAATGGCTACTGTGGCGAGCTGCGGGTCGACACGATTGCGGTCAGCAATATCCATTGGCAGTTGGCCGCCGCGCCGCTGTTGCGTGCGCGGGCGCGAGTGGCGCTGCAGAGCGACGACCGTCGAATGTCCGGCCATGGGGTGGCGATCTTTGATTTGAACGGCGAGCTGCAGGTGCAAGCATTGCAGGTGCAGATGCCGCTCGAGGCGGGCCTGCCATTCCTGCCGTCGGGCTGGAGCGGCAGCGGCCAGCTGGATATCGCCGCTGCGCGCCTGCGCCACGGGCGCCTGCTCGCGGTGCGCGGCCGCGCGCTCATCCAGGAGCTGCACCAGCAGAGCTTGGGTTTTGGGAATATTGAACTGGATTTTCCAGGCTCCGCACCCGCTGATGCAGCGGCTGCGCAGACCAGTTCAGCAGCGGCGATTTCCGGCGAGCTGCGCGATCGTGGTGGGCCCTTGGCGCTGGTGGGAACGTTGCGGCTGCAGCCTGACGGCGCCTACGAGATCAACGGCACCGTCGCCACGCGCGCCGGCGCCGATGAGCAACTGCAGCACACGATCGAGCTGTTGGGGCCGCCCGATGCGCAGGGCCGCCGGACATTCTCAGTAGCCGGTGCGCTCTAGCGGCGCAGGGCCGCACGCCATCGACCAGCCTGCTCGCACCTGCGGACCGCGGCTTCATGGCGGCAGCTCGCAGAACTCTCCGAGCAGCGGAAAATACAGCGCGGCGTGCACCGGCTCGGGGCCAAGCTCGCGCGCCAAGGCCATGTAACGCAGCAGCTGCGGGCGGTAACGCTGCAGCTCCGCCTGCAGAAACAGGGCCACCGCACCGCCCTCGTGCGTGCTGGTCTTGAAGTCGACGATCCAGCGGCGCGAGTGCTCATCGACGAACATGCGGTCGAGCACGATATTGATGACCCGCCCTTCGTAGATGCCGCTGAGGCGGATCTCCGCCTGTGCCTCGCGTTGATCCGAACGCAGCAGCCAGCGGCCGCGCGGATCGGACAACGTATTGCGCAGCGCCGCCACTATCCTCGCGCCCGCATCCGCCCGCTCCGCCGCCGCGACGCCGAGGTCGGCGAGCCAAGCCGCATAGTCCCTTGCGAGCAGCTCCGGCGCACCCTCTGCAGGCAAGGCCGGCAATGTCGCGAGCCGGTGCAGTTCGGCGTGGACGATGGTACCGATCGCGCGCGCCGTCAATCCGACCCAGCTGTACTCGGGTTGCTCTTCGGGCGCGCGCAACGATAGCTGCAG
>JBIODE010000070.1:0-7919 GCA_044440325.1 Steroidobacterales bacterium | reverse complement strand
GTGTGGCAGTAGGCTTTTATGGTCTCGGCCGTGAGGGCCGGATCCTTCTTCACGATGAACAGCGCCACCACTTCGCCCGAATGCTCATCGGGCTGCGCTACCGCCGCGACCTCGAGTACGCCCGGACACTTGGCGGCCACGTCCTCGACCTCATTCGGATACACCTTGAAGCCCGAGACGATGATCATGTCCTTCTTGCGGTCTTCGATGAAGACAAACCCTCTCGCGTCCATGCGGCCGATATCGCCGGTGCGCAGCCACCCGTCCGGCGGCAGCACCAGCGCAGTCTCCTCCGGACGATGCCAGTAGCCGCGCATGACCTGCGGACCGCGCAGGCAGATCTCGCCGCTCGCGCCGATGCCCAGCTCGCGGCCGTCGTCGTCGCGGATGGTCAGCTCGGTGGAGGGCACGGGTACTCCAACCGAGCCGTTGAAGGCCGCATCCGGACCGACCAGGGGGTTGCAGCAGCCGACCGGCGAGGCCTCGGTCAGCCCCCAACCCTGGGTGATATTGCAGCCCGTCAGCTGTTTCCATCGTTCCGCGACGCCGCTCTGCACGGCCATGCCGCCGCCGATCGTGGCGGCCAGCTGCTTGAAATCGACGCTCTCAAAGCCCTGCGTGTGCATCAATGCATTGAACAATGTATTGACGCCCATGAAGAACATCGGCGGGTGCGCGCGCAGGTCCTTCACGAAGGCGGGGAAGTCGCGCGGATTGACGATCAGCAGCCCGGTGCCCCCGAGCGAGGCGAACAGCAGGCAGTTCGCCGTCAGCGAAAAGATATGGTAGAGGGGCAGGCAGCACACATAGGTTGCGCGTTCGAGCGCCACCTGTAGAAACCAGGCGCGGCATTGCACGATGTTCGCGACCATGTTGCCATGGGTCAGCATCGCGCCCTTGGCGACCCCGGTGGTGCCGCCGGTGTACTGCAGGAAGGCGAGATCCTCGTGATCGAGCTGCACCGGCGCGAGCGCTGTTTGCGCGCCCTGCGCGAGCACGGCGCGGAACGAGTGCGAGCCGCGTATCCGCCAG
Source organism: Steroidobacterales bacterium (assembly GCA_044440325.1). Taxonomy (GTDB): domain Bacteria; phylum Pseudomonadota; class Gammaproteobacteria; order Steroidobacterales; family Steroidobacteraceae; genus FEN-1191. The sequence goes on along the minus strand of JBIODE010000070.1, from coordinate 6,887 downwards.
CGCGGCACCTTCTTCTGCACGTGCCGCAGCACTAAGTTCACGATCGGCCCCTTGGGAAATCCCAGCAGGTCGCCGACGCCGGTCACGATCACGTGCCGCACGTCCGTCCCGGCGAGCGAGCGCTGCAGCGTGGCGGCGAAATTCTCGAGCACGAGCACCGCCGCGGCGCCGGAGTCCTTCAGTTGAGATTCGAGCTCGGTCGCGGTGTAGAGCGGATTGGTGTTGACGACAATGAGCCCGGCGCGCAGCGCGCCGAACATCGCGACCGGATACTGCAGCAGGTTCGGCAACATGATCGCGATGCGATCGCCGGGCTTGAGCCCGGCCTGGCTCTGCAGCCAGGCGCCAAAGCGGCCCGAGAGCCGGTCGAGCTCGGCGTAGGTCAAGGCGCGGCCCATGCTGTGATAGGCGATGCGGTCGGCATACCGGCGGCACGCGTCCTCGATCAGCGCCTTGAGCGAGTCGAACTCGAGCGGATCGATGACCGCCGGCGTGCCGGGCGGGTATTGGTTGAGCCAGATCTTTTCCATCCCCGAAAACCCCCTTAAGGTATGCCCAAAGTTCCGCCGTCAGCGCTCAACTGACGTCCGCACGCGCGGCGCCCGCGCGCACGGCGCCCGCGCGTCCGGCCCGCAGCAGCGGCAGCAGCTTGGGCCAGACGTTCTCGAGCAGCTGCGCCTGGGCCGGCTCGGTCGGATGAATGCCGTCAGCCTGCATCAAGCCGGGCACCTGCGCGACCTTGTCCATCAGAAACGGCACCAGCTCGATCTTGTGCGCGGCGGCCAGCTCCCGATAGAGCGCCTGAAATCCGTCGGTGTAGCGCTCGCCGTAGTTGGGTGGAATGCGCATGCCGATCAGCAGCACGCGCGCGCCATGGGCCTGTGCCAGGCGGATCATTTGATCGAGGTTGCTGCGCGTCTCCTCGAGCGGCAAACCGCGCAACCCGTCGTTGCCGCCGAGCTCGAGCACGACGATGCGCGGGCGCTGTGTGTCGAGTGCGCGCGGCAGGCGCGCGAGACCCCCGGCCGTGGTCTCGCCGCTCACGCTGGCATTCACGACCCGGAATCCGTACCCTTCGGCCTCGATCCTCTGCGCCAGCAGCTGCACCCAGCCGTGATCCACGCGGATGCCGTAACCGGCGCTGACGCTGTCGCCAAACACCAGAACGGTGGCGCCCTCGCTCGCGGCGCCCACCGGAAAAACCGCCGGCATGCAGAGCAAGGCCAACAGGATACCGATGACGCGTGCCATTGTTCTCCAAGCGCAAAATTTGACCAAGGAGGTTAGCAGCCCCGAAGGCCCGCTGACCATTGTGCGCGCCGTCTCCCTCGCGGTGGCGGCCGGCGAATCGATCGCCATCGTCGGGCCCTCCGGCGCCGGCAAGTCCACGCTGCTGGCGCTGCTTGCCGGGCTCGACACCCCCACCTCGGGTGACTGCTACCTCGCCGGCGAGCACCTCAACGCGCTCGATGAGGATGGCCGCGCGCGGCTGCGGGCCGAGCGAGTCGGCTTCGTCTTCCAGGCGTTTCATCTAATGCCGTCGCTGACCGCACTCGAGAACGTCATGCTGCCGCTGGAGCTCGCCGGCCGGCGCGATGCCCGTCCCCAAGCGCTGGAGATGCTCGAGCGCGTCGGGCTGCGCGCGCGCGCCGGCCATTATCCGCGTCAGCTCTCGGGCGGCGAGCAGCAGCGGGTCGCGCTCGCACGCGCCTCGGTCGGAAATCCGCGCGTGTTGTTCGCCGATGAGCCCACCGGCAATCTCGACACGGCGACCGGCGAGCGCGTCGGCCGGCTGCTGTTTGAACTCAACGGCGGCGCGAACACGACGCTGGTGCTGGTCACGCACGAGCGCACCCTGGCCTCGCACTGCGAGCGCGTGCTGATCATGGACGGCGGCACGTTGCGCGACAGCAGCGCAACGGGCGCCGGCGCCTAGCGCTCCTGTGTCCTGATGCGCAGCCTCACGCTCGCCCTCCGATCGTTGCTGCGGGAATGGCACTCCGGCGAGCTGGCCGTGCTGCTGCTGTCGCTCACGGTCGCGGTCGCCGCGTTGACCGGCGTGGGATTCCTCGTCGATCGTATCGGCCGCGCGGTCGATCTGCAGGCAAGTGAGGTGCTGGCCGCGGACCTGCGGCTTGAGGCGGACACACCCATCGACGCGGACGACGAGCGCGCGGCGCAGAACTTGCGTCTGCGCACCGCGCGACTGACGACCACGCTGTCTGCCGTCTTCCATGGCAACGCCAACCAACTCGCCAATGTCCGCGCCGTGACCGCCGGTTATCCCTTGCGCGGTGTGCTGACCACGGCTGAGCGCCCGTTCGCCGTGGGGGCCGCGGCCAGCGACATCCCTGCACGCGGCGAGTGCTGGCCGGATTCGCGCCTGGCCGCCGCGCTCGGTGTAACCCTCGGCGACACGCTGGTGGTCGGCGCGCAGTCCTTGCGCGTCACGCGCATCCTGATTTCGCGTCCCGACCAGAGCTCGACCTTCGTCGAGTTCGCGGCGGCACTGCTGATGAACGACGCCGACCTCGGCGCGACCCGTCTGATCCAGCCCGGCAGCCGCGTACGCCATGCCCTGCTGCTGGCGGGCGATGGGCGCATGTTGGGGGCATTCCGGCAGTGGTACGCGTCGATGCCGCGGCCGCCGGGCGAGCGGCTGATCGAGGTTTCCGACACCAGCCCGCAGATCGGCGATGCCGCGCGCCGCGCCGGCCGCTTTCTGGCACTGGCGAGCTTGGTGGCGGTGCTGCTGTGCGCGGTGGCGGTCGCAATGAGCGCGCGCAGCTTTGTGCGGCGCCACCTCGATGCCGTCGCGCTGATGAAGACTCTGGGGGCCACGCGCCGCTTTGTGCTCGCGATCCATCTATGGCAGCTCGTGATTCTCGCCTGTGGCGCTACCGTCGGCGGCGCGGCCGTCGGCTGGCTCACGCAGCTGTGGCTGGTGCGCGCATTGAGCGGGCTGCTGCGCAGCGATCTGCCGCCGGCCGGCGCCCTGCCGGTGCTGATCGGCTTCGTGATTGCGCTGACCATGCTGGCCGGTTGTGCGCTGCCGGCATTGCTGCAATTGACGCGCGTACCTGCGCTGCGGGTGCTGCGCCGTGATGTCGGGCTGCCGCAGGCACGGGCCTGGGTCGCGGCACTGCCGGCGGTTTTGGCGCTGCTCGCCGCGGTGTATATCACGCTCGGAGAGTGGCCCCTTAGCCTGTGGTTTCTAGCCGCACTCGGCGGCGCGACCGCCGTACTCGGTGTGATGGGAGCGTTGCTGGTGCGCGCCGCTTCACACGTGCGTGGCAGCGCCGGGGTCGCCTGGCGTTACGGGCTCGCTAATCTCGCGCGCCGCCGCGTGGAAGGCATCGCGCAGATCGTCGCGTTCGGCTTAGGGATCATGCTGCTGCTCGCACTCGCAATTTTGCGCACCGATCTGGTCAGTGATTGGCGCGCGACGCTGCCGGCGGATGTACCGAACTATTTTTTCGTCAATATCCCGCCGCAGCAGCGTGACGACTTCCGCCAGCAGCTGCTCGCGCAGGGTGCCAGGCTCGATCGCATGCTGCCGATGATCCGGGGCCGGCTGATCGCGATCAACGGCCAGGCTCCCGCGCAGCTGCGTTTTGCCAACGCACGCGGCCAGGGCTTTGCCGAACGCGAACAGAATCTGACCTGGTCGACCGAACTCGGCGATGACAACCGGATCACCGCCGGCCGCTGGTGGAGCGCCGATGACAGCGGCAAGCCGCTGGTGTCGCTTGCGACCGAGTATCAGGAGTCGCTGGGACTGAAGCTCGGAGACCGGCTGCGCGTCGACGTCGGCGGTGAGCAGATCGAAGTCAGCGTCGCAAGCTTTCGCAAGGTGAAGTGGGACAGCTTCCGGCCGAATTTCTTCGTCGTGTTCCCGCCGGGTCTGCTCGAGGGCGCGGCCGGCACCTACATGACCGCTGCCTACTACCAGCCGACGGAGGCCGGTGCGGTCGCGCAGCTCGTGCGCCGTTTTCCGGGCGTCTCAATCTTCAACGTCGGCGACCTGCTCGCGCAGGTGCGTTCGGTGATCGACAAAGCCGTGACGGCGGTGCAGAGCGTATTTTTGTTCACGCTGCTGGCGGGACTGACGGTCATGCTCGCGGCCGTGCAGGCGAGCCGCGACGAGCGCCGCTATGAGACCGCCGTGCTGCGCGTACTCGGCGCCAGCCGCTCGACCGTGCTCTATGCCGTGGTGACGGAATTCTCCGCGATGGGCCTGCTCGCGGGTCTGGCCGCCGCCACCGGCGCATCGATCGCCGGTTTCCTGCTCGCGCGCACGCTCGACCTGAAGTATCACTTCAATCTCGTGCTCTGGTTGACAGGCGTGGCCGCCGCGGTCGTGGTCGTCGGTGCTGCCGGGTGGCTGGCGACGCGCGCGGTCGTCAACCATCCGCCGCGCGAGGCGCTCTATTGAGCCGCAGGCGCGCGCCGCCGCATTAGCTCAATGCACGATGCTGAGTGTGATCCAGGCCTGCGGCACCGGCTCGCCGCGCCAGGTCAGCCCTTCGAGGGTGAATTGATAGTCTCCCGGCCCGAGCGCGGAGCTGTTCAATGCGAGGCGCACATTGCCGTTGGAATCGCGCTGTACGTTGTGCAGCACCGCGACGCGGCCTTGATCGATGCGGTCGATCGTGACGGTAAAGCTCGTGTACGCCGACCAGGACAGGTCGAATTTCAAGTCCGCGAGCTGTGCACTGCCGCCGCCGATCGTGACGGCGCTGCGCAGCGAGGGCGCCGTGCGGCTCGGAATCAACGTGATCGCGCGGGTCGATTGCGCGGGCTCGAGCGGCTGCGAGGTCAAGCGCTGCTGCAGCAGGGCGAGCGTGCGCTCCCGTGCGGACAGCTTGGCAACCAATATCAGGCTGGTGATCGCCAGCGCCACCGCGGCGGCGGCCACGGCAATCAGTACCGGCGGGCGCTCCCAGAATTTTTTCGGTGCCTCCTCCCAAGGGGTGGCGCGGCCGCCCGCGTCGAGCAGCCGCACGCCGGCGTTGACGCGGTCGGCGAGTCCGAGCTCATCGAGCAGTTCGGGATGCTCACGGCAGAAGCGCTCAAAATCCTGCGCGCCCTTGAGCGGCAGGCGGCCGCTCAAGTACCGCTCGACGATCTGGTTGCGGACCACGAACTCGCGGTCCATCGCCGCGGACGGCGGCACCGCCGGCATCAGCGCGGCCGCAGGTCCCGGTTCGGCAGGTTTAATGGCAGGTTGCATCGCGGCGGTCCAATGCCGCTATCGTGCGCCGCCGGTGGAAAACAGCGGTGCGCCCCAGCTCACACTCCACGCGTGCCGATGCGCGCCAGGCGACATAAGTCCGGATATTTTGCCCGCGGCGCGGACTTAAGGTAAAGACTAGCCTGATGTGCGATTGCCCACGCCGATGAATTACCGCGCACCCCTGAAAGACCTGCTGTTCGTACTCGAGCACCTGCTGCACGCGAGCGAGCTCGCCCGGCTGGCGCGCTACGGTGACTATGGCGCCGAGCTGGCCGAGTCGATCCTGCTCGAGGCGGCGCGCTTCGGCGAGCAGGTGCTCGCACCGATCAACGCGCTCGGCGATCGCACCGGCGCCACCTGGTCGCCGACCGGCGTGTGCATGCCGGGCCCCTTTCGACAAGCCTATGAACAATTCGTCGCCGCAGGTTGGCCGCAGCTGACCGTCGACACGGCGCACGGAGGCCAAGGGGTGCCGCTGGTGCTCGGGGCTGCAGCCGAGGAGATCTGGTTCGGCGCGAACCTGGCCTTCATGCTCTGCCCGCTGCTCGGGCGCGGCGCTGCCGAGGCACTTGAGGCCGTCGGCAGCCGCGAGCTGCAGCAGCGATTCTTGCCGAAATTGAACGCCGGCACCTGGGCCGGCACGATGAATCTCACCGAATCCCAGGCCGGCTCGGATCTGTCGGCCATCCGCACCCGCGCCGTGCTCCAAAGCGAGGGCGGGCACTACCTGCTTTACGGCCAAAAAATATTTATCACCTACGGCGAGCACGACATGGCCGAGAACATCGTCCATCTGGTGCTTGCGCGCATCGAGGGTGCGCCGCCCGGCATCAAGGGCATCTCGCTGTTCGTGGTACCGAAGCTGTTGCCGCGCGCCGATGCGATCGCCGGCGGCACCGCCGATGCGGCTCTCGAGGAGCCCCTGGTTCGTCGCAACGATCTGCGTTGCGTGTCGATCGAGCACAAGCTCGGCATTCACGCGAGCCCGACCTGTGTGATGACCTATGGCGAGGAGCGTGGCGCGGTCGGCTACCTCGTCGGCGAGCCGCATCACGGCCTGGAATACATGTTCGTGATGATGAACTCCGCGCGACTGTCGGTGGGTGTGCAGGGTGTGGGTCTGGCGGAATTGGCGCTGCAGCAGGCAGGTGATTGGGCGCACAGCCGCGTGCAGGGCCGGGTGCTGCCGGGCGCGTCTGCCCCAGCCGCGGCATCGGATGCGCACGCCACGATTGTCGAGCATCCGGATGTGCGCCGGATGCTGCTCACGATCAAGGCCAACGTCGAGGCGATGCGGGCGCTGGCGCTATACACGGCGCTGCAACTCGATCGCGCGCGCGCCGAGCCGGAAGCGGTGCAGCGCGCGCACGCACTGGCCCGCGGGGAGCTGTTGATCCCAATCGTCAAAGGCTATTGTACCGAGCAGGCCAATACGCTGGCGTCGCTGAGCATACAAATACACGGGGGCGTGGGCTTCATCGAGGAGACCGGCGCCGCACAGACGCTGCGCGATGCGCGCATCACCTCGATTTACGAGGGCACCACCGGCATTCAGGCCAATGATCTGCTCGGCCGCAAGCTCGCGCGCGACCGCGCGGCCGCGATGACGGCGATGATTCACGACATGCTGCGCGAGCTCGATGCCGTGCGC
>JBIODE010000069.1:0-7934 GCA_044440325.1 Steroidobacterales bacterium | reverse complement strand
TCGCGCCGGCGTGGCTGCAGAGCCTGACTCTGCAATGAGTCCGCTGCCATGAGTAATTCGTTGAGTCCGGCGGTCCACGCATTCAGCGGCACGCTGACCCGGCCCTCGCCGTGGCGTGCCGCGCGTGTGCTGCTGGCGCGCGAGCTGCGACTGGCGCTGCGGCGGGCTGGCGATTGGCTGCAGCCGCTGGTGTTTTTTCTGGTGGTGGCAACATTGTTTCCGTTGGCGCTCGAGCCGCAGCTGTCGCAATTGAGAGACGTGGCGCCGGCAGCGCTGTGGGTCGGCGCGCTGCTGGCCTCGCTGCTATCGCTGGAGCTGCTATTCCGTGAAGACGGTCAGGACGGTACCCTCGAGCAGCTGGCACTCTCGGGCGTGCCATTTTCGTGGCTGCTGCTGGCGAAGACTGCCGTGCATTGGTTGCTGACAGGCCTGCCGCTGGTGATTGCCGCGCCGCTCGTAGCGGGGGCCCTGGGCGCGCCTTCTGTCGCCATGCCGGGCATACTGGCCGCCGCGGCGCTCGGCAGTCTGACGTTGAGCCTGATCGGCGCGGTCGGGGCAGGGCTGACCTTGAACTTGCGCCGCAATGGCGCGCTGCTGGCACTGATCGTGCTGCCGCTGGCAGTGCCGGTGCTGATTTTCGGCGCGCGCGCGACCGCGTTGGCGATCATCGGCGCACCACTGGCGGCGCCACTGCAGCTGCTCGGCGCCATGGCGGTGCTGGCGGCAACCTTGGCGCCACTGGCGGCCGCGGCCGCCGTACGCATCGGCCTGGAGTAACACTTGGCTTGGGTCTGGTTTCACCGCTTCGGCTCACCGCCGCACTTCTACCGCCTCGCGGGGCGGTTGCTGCCGTGGTTCGCGCTGCCGGCGCTGCTGCTGTCGGCGGCCGGTCTCATCGGAGGGCTGGTGCTCGCACCGCCGGACTACCAGCAGGGCGACGGCTTTCGGATTATTTACGTGCACGCCCCCGCCGCGTGGCTGTCCTTGATGGTTTATTGCGTGATGGCCACCAGTGCCGCAGTCGGACTCATCTGGCGCATGAACGTCGCGCACGCGGTGGCCGCCAGTTGCGCGACGATCGGCGCCTCATTCACCGCGGTTGCGCTCGCGACCGGCATGCTCTGGGGACGGCCCATGTGGGGCACCTATTGGGAGTGGGATCCGCGGCTGACCTCGGAATTGTTACTGCTGTTTTTGTATCTAGGCTATATGGGTCTGCGCAATGCCATCGATGACATCGGCCGCGCGGATCGCGCCAGCGCCGTGCTTGCCATCGTCGGGGTCGTGAATGTGCCGATCATTCACTATTCAGTAACCTGGTGGAACTCGTTGCATCAGGCAGCGACCGTGATGAAATTCGGCCAGCCGTCGATGCCGGCATCCATGCTGGTACCGTTGCTGCTGGTGCTGGCGGGCTTTACCCTGTATTTCATCGCCCTGCTGCTGGTGCGCGCGCGCGCCGAGGTGTTGCGACGCGAACGCAGCGCCGCCTGGATCGGCCAGGCGCTGGGAGAGCACTGATGCTGAAGTTCCTTGAGATGGGCGGCTATGCGCGTTTCGTCTGGCCCTCGTATGCGCTGACGCTTGCCGTGGTGCTGCTGAATATTCGCTGGGCGCGTCAAGCGCTGCGGGCTGCGCAGCGAGACTCGCGCCGTCGGCTGGCCATGCGGCGCGAGGCGCCATGACGCCGCGTCGTCGGCGGCTGCTGCTCGTGGCCGGCATCGTCGCCGGGGTCGCCATTGCCGGCGGCCTGGCGCTGCGCGCCTTTCAGCAGAACGTGATGTTCTACTTCGATCCGAGCAAGGTGGCCGCCGGCGAGGTCAGGACCGGACAGCGCTTCCGGCTCGGCGGCATGGTGGAGAAGGGGAGTCTGAAGCGTACGCCGGGATCGCTGGAAGTGAATTTCATCGTGACCGATTTTCAGCACCGCGTGCCGGTGCGCTATGCCAATGTATTGCCGGATCTGTTCCGCGAGGGCGCAGGCGTAGTCGCGCACGGGCGCCTCGATGCCGGCGGCACCTTCGTCGCCGATGAGGTGCTGGCCAAGCATGATGAGAAATACATGCCGCCGGAAGTCGCCAAGTCATTGAAGCGTGCCGCCGCCCATGTTGATTGAACTGGGTCATTTCGCCCTGATCCTCGCCCTCGCGCTCACGGGTGCGCAGGCCTTTTTCGGTCTCGCGGGCGCGCAGCTCGCGCGTCCGCGCTGGCTGGCCGTCGTTCCGTCCGCGGTCGCCGGTCAGTTCGTGTTCACCGCGCTGGCGGTCGGTGCGCTGGTCCATGCCTTCGTGCAGGATGATTTCTCGGTTCGCTACGTGGCCGAGAATTCCAATTCCGCGCTGCCGTTGTTCTACCGGGTCACCGCGCTCTGGGGCGCGCACGAAGGCTCGCTGCTGTTGTGGATCTTCGTGCTGTCGTTGTGGACCGTCGCCGTGGCATGGCGCGCCAAGTCGCTGCCGCCGGCCTTCGCGGCCCGGGCGCTCGGCGTGCTCGGGCTGGTCAGTTTCGGCTTCCTGCTGTTCACGCTCGCGACTTCCAATCCGTTTCTGCGGCTCACACCCGCGGTGCCCGACGGCAACGACCTGAATCCGATCCTGCAGGACTTCGCGCTCGCCGTGCATCCGCCAATTCTGTACACCGGCTACGTCGGCTTCAGCGTCAGCTTTGCCTTCGCCTGCGCCGCGATGATCGAAGGTCGGCGCGATCAGCAGTGGGCACGCTGGATGCGCCCGTGGACGGTCATGGCCTGGGCCTTCCTGAGCTGCGGAATTGCGCTCGGCAGCTGGTGGGCCTACTACGAGCTCGGCTGGGGAGGCTGGTGGTTCTGGGATCCGGTGGAGAATGCCTCGTTCATGCCGTGGCTGGTCGCGACCGCCTTGATTCACTCACTGGCGGTCACCGACAAGCGCGGGCTCTTCAAGAGCTGGACGCTGTTGCTGGCGGTGGGCGCCTTTTCCCTGAGCCTGCTCGGCACCTTCCTCGTGCGCTCCGGCGTGCTGGTCTCGGTGCATTCGTTCGCGGCCGATCCGCGGCGCGGCATCTTCATTTTGGCCTTTCTGATCATCATGATCGGCGGCGCGCTCACGCTATACGCCTGGCGCGCACCGGCCTTGCGCTCGCAGGCCGGTTTCGAGCTGATCTCGCGCGAATCATTCCTGCTGTTCAACAATCTGCTACTGGTGATCGCCGCAGCGGTGGTATTCGGCGGCACGATGGCACCCTTGATCGCCGACACCTTGAATCTCGGCCAGCTCTCGGTCGGGCCGCCCTACTTCAATCCGAGCTTCCTGGTGCCGGTGCTGCCGCTGCTGGCGCTGCTGTCCCTCGGCATCCACGCCCGCTGGCGGCGCGGCGCGCTGGGGCAGGCGCGCCGACCGCTGCTGCTGACCCTGGGGCTCGCGCTGATCTTCGGGCTGGCGGTGAGCTTCGGGGTCTATTCGCAGCCGCTGGTCCTGACGCCCATCGGCGCGGCGATCGGCGGGTGGATCGTCCTGTCCTCGCTGGTCGATCCGCTCGACCGGCTTCGCCGCCGACTGTCGCTGCCGGCGAGCCTGATCGGCATGACCATCGCCCATGTCGGCCTGGGACTGTTCGTGCTGGGCGTGACCTTCGTGCAGTCGAACACGATCGAACATGATGTGGCGCTCAAACCCGGACAGGCAACGCAGTTGGGTCCTTACACCTTTCGCTACGAAGGCGGGACGAATATTGAAGGTCCGAACTACGACGGCTTCCGCGGCACGATTGCCGTCAGTCGTGCGGGTCGCGACGTCGTCGTCCTGCACCCCGAGAAGCACCGCTACTGGGTGCAGGGGACCGTGGTGACCGAAGCCGCGATCGCACCGGGCTGGAACCGCGATCTGTTCGCGGCGCTGGGCGAGGACGTCGGCGCCGGCGCGTGGAGTTTGCGGCTGCAGTATCGACCGCTGATTCGCTTCATCTGGTTTGGCGCCCTGATCATGGCGATCGGCGGTTTCACGACGCTGTTTGACCGCCGCTACCGCGTCGCCGTGACCGCCGAGGATGTCGCGGCGGGCCGTGCGCCGGCCGCCGAGGCACCGTGACCGCCAGGGCGCCATGAATCGCTTCGCACTGCCGCTCGGGGCCTTTGCGCTGCTGCTCATCGTGCTGATCGTCGGCCTGGTACGCGCGCCGCAGAAAGGCATCATCGTCTCGCCTCTGATCGGCAAGGCAGCCCCGCAGTTCGTGCTGCCCAACCTGCTCGACGACAAGAGCCCCCTGGGCTCGGACGTGCTCAAAGGCCGCTGGGCACTCGTCAACGTCTGGGGCACCTGGTGCGCGGAGTGCCGTGCCGAGCACACCGCGCTGCTCGCGATTCATCAGGAGGGCAAGGTGCCGATCATCGGCATCGATTGGAAGGACGACGACGCCCAGGCGCTCGCGTGGCTGTCCGAACTCGGCAACCCGTACGAGCGCGTCGGGGCCGATCGCGACGGGCGCATTGCGGTTGACTGGGGCGTCTACGGCGCGCCCGAGACCTTTCTCGTGAACCCGGCCGGTGTCATCGTCCACAAGCACGTCGGCGCGCTCAGCCCTGCCGTGTGGCAGCATGAATTCATGCCGCTGATCGCGGCGGCCGACAGGCGGCCGGCAGGCTCATGATCGCGCGCATCGCACTGTTCGCACTGCTGGCGTTGCTCGTGCCGCCCGCGTGGGCGATCGACAGCGCGCCGCCACTGGCCGATCCGGTATTGGAGCAGCGGTATCTTGCGCTGACGCATGAGCTGCGTTGCATGCAGTGCCAGAACGAATCGATCGCCGATTCGCCGGTGGGGCTGGCCGCCGACCTGCGCCGCGAGGTGCGCGAGTCGCTACTGGCGGGGAAGTCCGACGATGCGATCCGCGATCGCATGGTCGCGCGCTACGGCGAATTCATTCTGTTCCGCCCGCGCATGAGCTGGCGCAACGCGTGGCTCTGGGGCGCGCCGGCCGGGTTGATGCTGATCGGCGTCATCGTCGCCATCCGTGTTCTGCGCCAGCGCCGAACACTGCTGGCCGCGGAGCCGGCGACCGACGAAGAACCTTTCACGCCGTGACAGCGTTCATTTCCGGCGCGCTGCTGCTGGCGTTGGGCGCAGTGCTGCTTGTCGCGCTGCCGCTGGTGCGTGGCCGTCCAGGATTGCCGCCCGCCCGCACCGTCGCAGCAGTGTCCGCGACCCTGGTCGTGGTGGTAGCCGCGGCGCTGTATATGGCGTTGGGCCATTGGCGCGAGAGCGCGGTCGGCCAGGGCGCTGCCAATCAGACCATCTCGCGCCTCGCGCGCGACCTCGAGAGCGATCCGCAGAATGTTACGGGCTGGATCATGCTGGGGCAGGCCTATACCTCGATTGGTCAGTACCCGCTCGCAGTGCGCGCGTACAACCGCGCCAACCGGCTCACCAGCAACAGCGAACCGGCGGCACTCGCCGGCCTCGGCGAAGCCATGACGCTCAGCGGCGATGCCACGCAGGCGGCGCGAGCGGCGGAACTGTTCGAGCGCGCATTGCAACTGGATCCGAAGTCTCCCAAGGCGCTGTTCTATTCCGCGGTAGCAGCCTACGATGCCGGCCGTCTCGATATCGCACACGACCGCTTCGAGGCGATGCTCGAGCTCAATCCGCCGGAAAACGTGCGCATTGCCTTGCAGAAGCAGATCACGGCGATCGACGCGCAGCTGCACCAGGCGCCGGACCCTGTCACGGCAATTCACCTGCACGTGACCTTGGCGCCGGCGCTCGCGGCACAGGTGCCCGCAAATGCCTCGCTGTTCGTCTTCGTGCGCGCGCCGCAGGGCGGGGCGCCGCTCGCCGTCAAGCGCAGCGCCGCGCAGCTGCCGCAGGATGTGGATCTATCGGCCCGCGACGCCATGATCGCCGGGCACGGCGTGCAGCCCGGCCAGCAGGTCGCCGTCGTCGCGCGCATCTCCGCGAGTGGTGCACCACTCGCGCAGACCGGCGACCTCTACGGCGAAATCCGCTATCAGGCCGGCAAAGAGGGCGTGCGCAATATCGTGATCGGCCAGCGCAGCCCCTGAAGTGAGCTGCTTTGCCGGTCCCTTTATCGAGGCTGCTCTACCGAGGGATGCAAGCCGGTGGCAGGCGCTCCCTGTCCGCTGACGAGGTCCTGCCAGGTGACCTCGATACCCTTGCGCCGGCCTTTTTCGGTGATCTTCAGGCCCTCCGGTGAAATGGTCAGCACGTAGACTTCATCTTTGATCTTCAGCTCACGCTTCAGAGGCTTCTCGAGCTTCGTCATACGGTTCTCGCTATTTAGGTGACGATAGAAGAACGCAATAGTAGCCGGCAATACTAGCCGATAGAGGGTTATTGCAATCCCGCGTATCATCGCACCGTGGCGCCAGACAGTGGAGGATTGCAGCAATTACGGGGCATTGCACGTCGCGCCATGCTCGAGCGCGGGCTGTTGCCCGATTTTTCCGCTGCGGCGATGAAACAGGTGGACGCCCTGACGGCGGCGGCCAGCCCGGGCCCGGCCACGCGCGATCTGCGCGATCTGCGCGATCTGCGCGATCTGCGCGGTCTGCTGTGGGCGTCGATCGACAATGACGACTCGCGCGATCTCGATCAGCTTTCGGTGGCCGAGCCGCTGGCGGACGGGGCGGTCACACTGCGGGTCGCGATCGCCGATGTCGACAGCCTGGTGACGGCCGGCTCGGCTATCGATGAGCATGCGCGTGCCAACACGACCTCCGTGTACACGGCCGCACAGGTCTTCCCGATGTTGCCGGAGCAGCTCTCCACCGACCTGACCTCTCTCGGCGAGGACCAAGACCGTCCAAGCATCGTCATCGAGATGACGCTCGCTGCCGATGGTTCCCTGATCCGCTCGGACCTGTATCGTGCCTGGGTCCGCAATCGCGCCAAGCTGGCCTATCGCAGCGTCGCGGCCTGGCTCGAGGACGCCGGACCGCCGCCGGCGCGAGTTGCTGCAATTGCGGGGCTCGATCAGCAGCTGCGGCTGCAGGACCGGCTCGCGCAGACCCTGAAACGGCGGCGGCATGAGCACGGGGCGCTGGACTTGCAGACCGTCGAGGCTCGAGCGGTGTTCGAGGAGGGCGAGCTCCGCGATCTGCGCCCCGACACTAAGAATCGCGCCGAAGAACTGATCGAGGATCTGATGATCGCCGCCAACGGTGTGACCGCACGCTTTCTGGAACAAAAAGGTCTGCCGTCGCTCCGACGCGTGCTGCGGGCGCCACAGCGCTGGCAGCGCATCGTCGCGCTGGCCGCGGCCTTCGGTGCCCAGCTGCCGGCCGAGCCCGACGCGCTCGCGCTCAACGGCTTCCTCGCGCAGCGCCGCCAGGCCGATCCGGCGCGCTTTCCCGACCTGTCGTTGAGCATCATTAAACTGCTGGGGGCGGGTGAATATGTGCTCGAGCGGCCCGGGCAGCGAACCGAAGGTCACTTCGGTCTCGCGGTCAATGACTACACTCATTCGACCGCGCCGAATCGGCGTTTTCCGGACCTCATCACGCAGCGGCTGGTCAAAGCGGCGCTGAGTGGACAGGCAGCGCCCTACGCCGATGGCGATCTCGAAGCGCTCGCCGCTCACTGCACCGCGCAGGAGGATAGTGCCGCCAAGGTCGAGCGTCAGGTCGCCAAATCGGCGGCGGCCATGCTGCTGGCGGGGCGTACCGGCGCGCGCTTTGATGCGATCGTCACCGGCGCCTCGGATAAGGGCACCTGGGTCCGAATCCAGGCACCCGCGACCGAAGGCCGGGTGGTCAAGGGTTTCGAGGGTCTGGACGTCGGTGATCGGGTGCAGGTCACGCTGGTGCACACCGATATCGCGCGCGGCTTTATTGACTTCGCCCGCTCACATTAGCGCGCTCGCGATAACACTGTGTCATCTCGCCCACCATCGGACCCGCACCCGCCTCCGGACACGCACCTCTCCTTCAACGATGAGGAGTT
>JBIODE010000068.1:0-7938 GCA_044440325.1 Steroidobacterales bacterium | reverse complement strand
GATCGAGCGCGCGGCGATGGGCTGCGGATCTTCGCCGGCGAAATTGCCGCGCGCGGCCTGGTGGCGGCGCCCTGGGTTCCGGACGTTTCGCTGGCCGGCGATGGCGGCAACGGCGCCGGGGCCGGCAAAGTGCGGCCGGAGTTCATGTGGGCGGCGCTCGACTGTCCCGGCTATTTTGCCGCGCGCAGCGACGGTGTGCCGATGCTGCTCGGGCAGTTCATGGCGCAGGTCGACCGCTGTGTGCACATCGATGAGCCCTGTGTCGTGATCGGCTGGAGGATCGCCGTCGACGGCCGTAAGTTCGAGGTCGGTACGGCACTGTTCGACGAGGATGGCGAACCGTGCGGCCGGGCGCGCGCGCTCTGGATCGAGCCCAGGCAACCGCCGGACCCGCGGCTCTAACCGCGCTGTCACCGGCGCGCGACTGCATTGTCATCGGCGCCTTCGTAGCCTCCCCTCCGTGGAATAAGCGAGCATCTTCAGGAGGCGTCATGGCAACTCTATGGGTTACTGGGCTGTGCTCGGGAGCCACCGAGCCGCGATCGGAGACGGCCGGCGTTTTAGGGATCGACTCCGCTCCGACGTTGCGCGACTGGCTGGCCGGCGACTGGGGCATCGTCTTCTCCCACCCGCGGGATTTTCAATACAGCGGCCTCGAGTCCGACCGTTGGTTGTCAATCCTGCACGATGAGTTCCTCAAGCGCGGCGTGCGGCCGCTCGCCTGCTGCGGTGCCGGGCTCGCGCTCGACCGCAGCTGGGTCGGCGACGTTGTGAATGACCGGCGCGTGGTGCTGCTCGAGCGCGGTCTTCGGCCCGGCGGCGATATCGTCGATTTGCCGCTGCGGGCGTTACGCGACGATATTGTGGGCACGACGGATCGCTTTGCCTTGATCGTGGATGACACGATGCGCCGCCGCGGCGTGCTCAAATACACCCAGGGGCGCTCGAGCATTTCGCCGCTCGACCTGCTGTCGTCGATCGATGCGATGCGCCGCCGCGCGGACGTGCGCAAAGCGGCGTGAGTGGCCTGCGCCCGGCTCAACGCGCCGGACTTCGACGCCAGGCCAGAGCGATGGCGCACAGTCCTGTGATGCCCAATGGCCAGCCGAGCCAGGCCGCGCGCGTGCTCAGTGACAGCCACAGCAGGCCGCTGATCAGCAAGGCGGCGCCGAGGATGAGCCGGTCGCGGCGGCGGTTTTCCAGCGCGAGTTGCCGCTGCAACGCTTCCAGCGCGCGCGTCTCCACCGGCAGCCGCAGCTTGCCGTCCTGCGCCGCCTCAATCACCCGCTTGGCGAGCGGCGGCAGTGCCTTGGCGATCTCGAGCAGATCGGGCAGGTCGCGCCGCAGTCCGCGCAGCAGCATGCGCGGGCTGAGGCGCTCGCGCATCCAGCGGCGCAGCACAGGGTTCGCGGTCTGCCAGATGTCCAGATCGGGATACAGCTGCCGTCCCAAGCCTTCGACATTCAGCAGCGTCTTTTGCAGCAGCAGCAGCTGCGGTTGGATCTGGCCGTCGAAGCGCCGCAGTGCCTCGAACAAGCGCAGTAGCACCGTGCCGAAGGAGATTTCCTTCAGCGGCCGGTCGAAGATCGGTTCGCAGATCGTGCGTACCGCCGACTCCATTTCGTCGATGCGGGTATCGGCTGGCACCCAGCCGGACTGCACATGCAGGGTGGCGACGCGGCGATAGTCGCGGTCGAAGACCGCGAGGAAATTCTCGGCGAGGTAGCGCTGATCGCGCAGGTCCAGCGTGCCGACGATGCCGAAATCCACCGCCGCATAGCGCGCTTGGCGCGGATCGTCGGCCAGCACGAAGATATTTCCGGGATGCATGTCGGCGTGAAAGAAATTGTGCCGGAACACCTGCGTAAAGAAGATCTCGACGCCGTTCTCGGCCAGCCGTCGAAAGTCGACACCGAGCTCGCGCAGGCGTGCGATCTCACCGATCGGCACGCCGCGTATGCGCTCCATCACGAGCACGTCGGCGCGGCAATAGTCCCAATACACCTCCGGAACATAAAGCAGCGGCGAGCCGGAAAAATTGCGCCGCAGCTGCGAGGCGTTCGCGGCCTCGCGCATGAGGTCCAGCTCATCGAGGATGGTGTGCTCGTATTCGCGCACGATTTCGAGCGGCTTGAGGCGCCGGCTCTCGAGCCACCAGCGCTCGGCGAACGCCGCGAGCACATACATGACCTCGATGTCGAGGTTGATCATCGCTCTGACGCCGGGCCGCAGCACCTTGACGATTACCTCGCGGCCGTCGTTCAGGCGCTCCGTGTGCACCTGCGCGATCGAGGCAGCGGCGAGCGGCGCTTCGTCGAAGTCAGGCAGGCGCTGATCGAGCGGACAACCGTAGGCGCGCTCGATGACTGCGCGCGCGATCGCGCCGGGAAACGGCGGCACGCGGTCCTGCAGACGCGCGAGCTCATCGGCGACATCCGGCGGCAGCAGATCGCGGCGCGTGGAGAGCGCCTGCCCGAATTTGACGAAGATCGGGCCGAGCTCTTCGAGCGCCAGGCGCAGCCGCTCGCCGCGGCTGTCGCCCCGGCGGCGCTGAAACCAGGTCCAGGGAGAGAGAAAGAATAAAAAGCGCAGCGGCCGGTAGAGATGCGTGGCCCGGACGAAATCGTCGAGGCCGTGGCGCACCAGCACGCGCTGAATCGCGAGCAGCCGCCCCAGGACCCGCAGCCTCACGTCCTGTGCTCCGGCCCGCCCGCCAGCTCGATGCTGCGCTGTTCGAGGTGATGCAGACGCGCGTCAAGGCGCGCGAGCTGGTCGCTCAAGGCCTCGACGTCGCGCAAGAACGCTTCCGCCTCCGCGCGCGGCACGAGCGCGCGGCGTTCGTGTGCGAGGTACTCGGCGATATTGGCGATCGAGGTGTGGGCCGCGTGCCGGGTCCAGGCCGCCGCGCCGCGCAAGCCGCGCAGCGCCAGGTGCGCGGGCAGCCGCCCGAGCAGAGGCGCCAAGGCCGTCTCCAAATCGGGGCGCAGCAGCAGCACGAGCTCGCGAAACTGTTGTGCGGTCTCGGCGTCGCCCTCGATACGCACGTCGCCGCGTTGAATGACTGCCTGCCCCTGCGCGCCGGTGAGTGCCAGCAGCGCGAGCGGGCTTCCCCGTAGCGTCGCGTCGGCCGGCTTCCGGGCGCCGTGGTCGCCACGGTGCACGCTCAACGTGGTGCCGGTGGATTCGATGCGCGTCCGCCACGGCGTGCCGCTGACTTGCAGCGCGAGCGCACGGCCGCTCAAGCCCGCGCACAGGGCGGTTGCGCGCGGCGACTCGGCCAGCGCGCGCCGGACCGCGCGATCGAGTATGGTCTCTAGCATCGACTACCGTTCACGCATGTGATGGTTATCAGGTTGCGGCCGCTCAGTACCGGTAACCGCAGTGCACCGCGACAATCCCGCCCATCAGGTTGTAGTAGCGGCAGTCGTCCAGTCCCGCATCCTGCATCATGTGCAACAGCGTGTCCTGGTCCGGGTGGCGGCGGATCGATTCAGCCAGATAGCGGTAGCTGTCGGCGTCGTTGGCGACGATACGCCCGAGCCACGGCAGTATCTTGAACGAAAACGCGTCATAGGCCATCGCCAGCGCCGGCAGCAGGGGCTTGGAGAACTCGAGGATGAGCAGGCGCCCGCCGGGTTTGAGCACACGTTGCATGGAGACGAGCGCCGCCTGCTTGTCGGTGACGTTGCGCAGGCCGAAGCCGATCGTCACGCAGTGGAATGAGCCTCCGGCAAAAGGCAGGGCTTGCGCATTGGCTTGCAGACAGGCGATGTTGCCGGCGTTACCGGCGTTGATCGTGCGGTCGCGGCCATGGGCTAGCATCGCGGCGTTGATATCGGTCAGGACCACGAGCCCTGCCGCGCCGACCTGACGCGCCATCCCCAGACTCAGGTCGCCGCTGCCGCCCGCGACATCCAGAGCATAGTGACCGGGCCGAAGGCCGGTCAGCGACAGGGTGAAGCGCTTCCACAAGCGATGCACGCCTGCGGACATAAGATCGTTCATCAGATCGTAGCGGTCGGCGACCGAATCGAATACGGCGCGCACGCGCCGCGCCTTGTCCTGCCAGGGCACGTCCTTGAAGCCGAAGTCAGTGCTGCCGTTGCTCTTTTGCGTCACCGGGTGGCTCCATTGCAAGTCGGATTGTATGCACCTTAAGTTTTTCCTGCACCGCATACAATTTCGTGTGCGCAGGAACTGAAATTTATTTTCACCCTATTCTGGTGAAAAACACTGGTATTTGTCGCGCACTTGCCTGAGAATCTGCCTCCGGTTGATGGTCCAAAGGACCTCACCGAGTGGGGGTCTTGTGAAGATTTGGCCGGGTCTTAACAACCCGGCCTTTCTTTTTTCAGAATGCCAACGATTCATTGGCGGTCTTGCCGCACATGTCCGGATTGCGCAACACGCGCAAGGTACGCGGACCATTTTGCCTCGTGTTGCGTGCCGAGCTGGTACAGGTACTTCCATGTGAATAGACCCGTATCGTGGCCATCATCGAATATCAGCCGCACGGCGTATTGCCCGATGGGCTCGACCGCGCGAACTTCGATGTTCTCCTTGCCGAGCACCAGAACGCTCGCCCCGGCGCCATGGCCCTGCACTTCGGCTGAAGGCGAGTGCACACGCAGATATTCGAACGGCAGCTCGAAGCTGCAGCCATTGTCGAAGGTCACGGCGAGCAGGTGCGAGCGTCGGCGTAACTTAATTTCGGTCGGTATCGGATCGGTCATGTCCCACGCTCGCGCCTCAACCAGGGATTTGCTATACAAGTCTGCCCTATGAATCCGACTGATACATCTAAACCCGACTATTACCATCGCGTCGTCGACTGTCAGTGGGCCTGCCCGGCGCATACCGATGTGCCCGAGTACATCCGGCTGATCGCTCAGGGGCGCTATACCGACGCCTATCTGGTCAACCGGGAATCGAACGTGTTCCCGGGCATTTTGGGGCGCGTCTGCGACCGGCCGTGCGAACCGGCCTGCCGGCGCGGCCGTGTCGAGGACAAGCCGGTCGCGATCTGCCGGCTCAAGCGCGTCGCCGCCGACCTCAAGGGTGAGCTCAACGGCCACTTGCCGAAAGCTCCTGCGCAAAAGAACGGCAAGCGCATCGCCTGCGTCGGTGCCGGGCCGGCGTCGCTGACGGTTGCCAACGATCTGGTGCCGTTGGGCTATGAGGTCACGATTTTCGAGCAGCTCGAGGCACCGGGTGGGTTGATGCGCAGCAATATTCCATCGTTCCGTCTGCCGCAGACCGTGCTCGATGAAGAGATCGGCATGATCGTGGATATGGGGGTCGATTTGCGACTCGGCACGCCGATCGCGAGTCTGCGCGGGCTGTTGGGCAAGGGCTATGACGCGGTATTCATCGGCTCCGGCGCTCCGAAGGGCAAGGAGCTCACGCTGCCGGGCCGACGCGACAGCGACCGCATCCACATCGGCATCAGCTGGCTCGAGTCCGTGGCCTTCGGACACATCGGATCGATCGGCGAGCGGGTGCTGATCATCGGCGTCGGCAATACGGCGATGGATTGCTGCCGCACGTCGCTGCGCCTCGGCGCGAAGAACGTGAAGGTCATGGCGCGCAAGCCGCGCGGCTTCTTCAAGGCTTCGGCCTGGGAGCTCGAGGATGCCGAGGAAGAGAGTGTCGAGATCGTCATCAATCGCTCGCCGAAGGCGTTTGTCGTCGAGGGCGGCAAGCTCATCGGCATGCGCTTCGAGCACATGGAATACGAGCTCGACGGCGGCGAGATCAAGCGCGAACGCGTGGTCGGCGAGGAGCTGATCCCCTGCGATGACGTGATCCTCGCGATCGGCCAGGAAAACGCCTTTCCGTGGATCGAACGCGACATTGGCCTGCAATTCGACCGGTGGGAGCGGCCGGTGGTCGATGCCGCGACCTTTCAATCGACGCGGCCGGAGGTGTTCTTCGGCGGCGATGCCGCACAGGGTCCGAAGAACATCATCTGGGCGGTGGAGCAAGGCCATCAGGCGGCGATCTCAATTCACAAGCATTGCCGCAACGAGGAGGTGCGTGAGCGTCCGCCAAGCGCGGTGCACCTCTCGAGCCGCAAAATGGGCATGCACGAATGGGCCTATAAGAACGATTACGCACCGCTGGAGCGGCGTCTGATGCCGCATGTGTCGCTCAAGGAGCGCTTCAAGAAGCTCAACATCGAGGTCGAGCTCGGTTTCACGCCCGAGCAGACCGCGCAGGAGGCGGCGCGCTGTCTGAACTGCGACGTGCAGACAGTGTTCGAGGCGAAGCTGTGCATCGAGTGCGATGCCTGCATCGATATTTGTCCGGTCGATTGTCTGACGATCGCCGCCGCCGGCGAGCCCGAGGAGCTGCGCACGCGCTTGCGCACGCCCGCGCTGGAAGCGACGCAGCCGCTGTACGTATCGGCCGCGCTCAAGCAGACCGGGCGCGTGATGATCAAAGACGAGAACCTCTGCGTCCACTGCGGCCTGTGCGCCGAGCGCTGCCCGACGGCGGCCTGGGACATGCAGAAATCGACGATCCATTGGCCGCACGCCGGTGACGGGGGTCCCGCATGCCAAGTTCAAAAGCTCAAGACCGCGTAAACGATTTCGTCATCAAGATTGCCACGGTCAACGGCACCGGCTCGGCCAGTGCCAACGGCCTGTTGATGAAGGCCATCTTTCGCAGCGGTGTGCCGGTGGTCGGCAAGAATTATTTTCCGTCGAACATTCAGGGACTGCCGACCTGGTACGAGATCCGCGTCACGCGCGACGGCCACCGGGCACGCGCGGGACAGGTTGACATCATGGTGGCGCTGAACGCCGAGACCTATGCGAAGGATCTGCAGGAGGTGGTTTCGGGCGGCTACTTCCTCTATGACTCGACCTGGCCGCGAGCGGCGCTATTGAAGCGCGACGACATTACCGTGCTCGGTGTGCCGCTCGCGCAGCTCTGCAACGAGAGTTTCCAAGGGGTGCGCACGCGCATTCTGATGAAGAACATCTGCTACGCCGGCGCGCTGGCGGCGCTGTGCGAGCTTGACCTGGACATCATCCGGGCGCTACTGGCGCAGACATATGCGAAGAAGCCGCAGCTGGTGGACGCGAACATGAAGGCTATCGAGCTCGGGTTCGACTACGCGCGCGCAAATTTCAAATGTCCGCTGCCGTTACGCATCGAGAAGATGCACGCCACGGACGGGCACATCATCATCGATGGCAACACCGCCGCGGGTCTGGGGTGCGTGTATGCCGGCGCGACTGTCGGCGCGTGGTATCCGATCACGCCATCGACATCGCTGATGGATGCCTACAAGGGCTTCGCCGAGCGGCTGCGCGCCGATGCCGACAGCGGGCGCAAGAACTACCTCATGATCCAGGCCGAGGACGAGCTGGCCTCGATCGGCATGGTGATCGGCGCCTCCTGGAACGGCGCGCGTGCGTTCACCGCGACCTCCGGGCCGGGCATCTCCCTGATGCAGGAGTTTCTGGGTCTGGCGTACTACGCCGAGATACCGGCCGTGGTGTTCGATATCCAACGCGTGGGGCCGTCGACCGGCATGCCGACCCGCACGCAGCAGTGCGACATTCACTCCGCGGCCTATGCCTCGCACGGCGATACGCGGCAGGTGTGCCTGTATCCGGCAAATCCCGAAGAGTGCTTTCAGTTCGCGCCGCTGGCCTTCGACCTGGCCGAGCGGTTGCAGACACCGGTGTTAGTGCTCTCCGATCTCGATATCGGCATGAACGACTGGATGTGCCCGGAGTTCAAGTGGGATGAGAACTATCAGCCCGATCGCGGCAAGGTGCTGGACGCCGGGCAGCTGGCGAAAATCGAGCGATTCTGGCGTTACTACGACCATGACAATGACGGCATTCCGCAGCGCACGTTGCCGGGCGTGCATCCGAAGGGCGCGTATTTCGCGCGCGGCTCGGGCCATAACCAATACGGCGG
>JBIODE010000067.1:0-8178 GCA_044440325.1 Steroidobacterales bacterium | reverse complement strand
GCATCCAGCCGCTCCAGGTCAACCCTGCCACGCCGACACTGTTATTCGTCAGTGCGCCGAGAATGCCGGTGACTCGCGTCCCATGCCAGGAGCTATTCGAAACCGCGCAGCCGCTGAACTCGTTGGTTTGCGTGTCGGCTTGTGTAATCCAATCACCGGGATCGGAGGCGTCCGCATTGGGCCCATTGGCCTCATTCCCGACGCTCACATCGCTCACGAAATCGTAGCCTGGCAGCAAGCGGCCGCCCGCACCGGCGCGCAGCAGATCGGGGTGATCAAAGCGAATGCCGGTGTCGATATCGGCAATCACGACACCAGCGCTTCCCGTCGTAATGCCCCAGGCATCTAGCGCATCGACCGCACTGGGAGCGCCGGCTGCCGAGCTCGGGCCTTGCAGATACCACTGACCCGTTGCGCCGCTGGTTGCAACGAACAGCGGGTCATTCGGTGTCGTGGCTTGCGCGCGGCGCCGCTGATCGGGCTCGGCGTATTCAACCGAAGAATCCACCCTGAGCCGAGCCAGACTCGCCGCCAACGATTCTCCGGCAGTGCGAGGCTCGAACTCGATCACATGCAGACCGCCGAGGATCTGGCGCGACTTCCTCAGACTCAAATTGGCGCGACTTGCCAGGTTGGCTACTACATCGGGCGCTTCCGCTTGCACGACAGCGCCGCTCCCGGCGCCGCCGCGGAACTTCACCAGCACACGATGGGTGTTCGGGGATGAGATTTGCTTCTGGAGCAGATTGAACTCCGCGCCCGTCGAGTTGACGGCCATGCAGAGTGCAACGACCAGAACGGACATCGAGTGGACGGCGCGCATTGTTGCTTCCTATCCTCCTTAGGATTGCCGTCGATCGGTCAATTGCCGTGGTGCTGGCGGCGAGCGTCAATTTCCACCGAGCGTACCCTGGCATCGAGACGTAGACGCTGCAGGCTCTTGGCACAATCAACATCGGTTTCGCTGCTGGTGAGCTCGAAGACGGACAGAGCCGACCCAATCGTCCTGATGAACTTAAGCTGCACGTGGGCGGCGCGCGCCACGGCCTGCGCGATCCGGTCGTCGCTCGGTGACAGCGGTGGCGCCAGTTTCACGATGACGCGTTCGCGGCAGCGGCTGACTGTCAGGGCGTCCGCTCCGGCTGCCGAGTGCGATAACAGCGTGAGCGCGGCGCCGGCCAGAAAAAAACCGCCCCAGGTACGTACCATATGTTTGTTGGAGCGGCGGCGGACTGGTTGCACTCGTTTTGCAACTTAATCGTCTTGAAACATTGGCCGTCGTCAGGTCTCAGACATTCACGGCCTTGAGCAGGCGCTGCGGCTGCGCCACGCCGTAGCCCTGGGCGAAGTCGACGCCGATATTGGTGAGCATCTGGATGATTTCGGCGTTCTCGGCGAACTCGGCAATGGTCTGTTTGCCCGTCAAGTGCCCGATTTCGTTGATCGAGCGCACCATCTCGCGGTCGATCGGATCGTGCAGAATCTCACGCACGAAGCTGCCGTCAATCTTGAGAAAATCGACCGGGAAGTGCTTGAGGTAGCCGAATGAGGACAGCCCGGTGCCGAAGTCGTCCAGCGCAAATTTGCAGCCCAGCTCGCGCAGCGCCTGAATGAAGCGGTTCGCCTGCGAAAAGCTTGCAACCGCGGCCGTCTCGGTGATCTCAAAGCAGATCTTCGAGGCATCCAGACCGCTGCGGTGGAATTGATCGATCACGTACGGCAGGAATTTATCGTCGCCCAGGCTCTGGCCCGACAGATTGATCGAGCACAACGCCAGCCGCTCACGCTCATCCGCCTCCGAGACCAGCCAGCGAAATGCACTCTCGATTACCCAACGATCGATGGAGGGCGTGATGCCGTAACGCTCGGCCGCGGCGATGAAGTTATCCGGTGAGACGATGCGGCCGCCCTCATCGCGCAGCCGCAGCAGCAATTCATAGTGAGCGCCGGTTTCCGGCCGCTGCAGTGCCTGAATGGGCATGCGGAACAATTCGAACCGGCCCTCCTCGAGCGCCGCATTGATGCGCGCGGCCCACTGCATCTCGCGGCGCCGGCGCATCAACTCGATGTCGTTCTCGGCGAAGCTGTGCACGCGATTGCGGCCGAGCTCCTTGGCCGCGGCGCACGCGCTGTCAGCGGCCGACAGAATCGAGGCGACGTCCTCATTGTCGGCCGTGATCGGCACGACCCCGACACTCGCGCCGAGGCGGAACACCCGCTCCTCCCAGGTGAAGCGGAAATTGCGCACGGCCTCGCGCACCGTCTCCGCCATGCGCATCGCCTCATCGAGCGAGCAACTCTCGAGCAAAATGCCAAATTCATCGCCGCCCAGGCGCGAGAGCGTGTCGCGCCAGCGCACCTTGGATTTCAGCAGCGCGCCGACCTGGCCTAACAAGGCGTCGCCGGCACTGTGGCCGCAGCTGTCGTTGACGAGTTTGAACTGGTCCAGATCCAGGTAGCAGAGCGCGTAGGAAGCTTCGCGGGCCTTGGCGCTCTTGAGCGCACGCTCGAGGCGATTCTCGAATTCGCGTCGATTGACCAGGCCGGTCAGCAAGTCGTGGCTGGCGTGGTAACTCAAGCGCCGATTGAGCTCGCGCGATTCGCTGACATCGTGGAAAACCAGCACGCCGCCGCCGACCTTGCCGTTGCCGGCACGGATCGGGGACGCCGTGCTCTCGACATACAGCTCATTGCCGTCGCGCCGGATCAGCAGCATCGGCCGCACCGACTTGATGGGCCGTGCGCGCCGGATCGAAACTGACAGGGGATTTTCCAGGGGCTCGCACGTCTCCTCGTGAAATGCGCGGTAGACCTCTTCGACCGGCTTGCCCATCGCGTCTTCAAGACGCCAGCCAGTGAGCTGTTCGGCCACTGGGTTGATGTAATCGATGGTCGAAGCCGCGTCCGTGGTGATCACGCCGTCGCCTATCGACTGCAGCGTGATCTGCGCGCTTTCCTTTTCGCGAAACAACGCCTCCTCGTACAGCTTGCGCTCGGTGATATCCAGCTCGACGCCGACCAGGCGCAGCAGCCGGCCGTGGGTATCGAGCTGGGCTTTGGCGCGACTGATGACCCAACGCCATTCGCCGTTGCGATGGCGCATGCGGTGCACGCTCTCGAACATCGGCGTCTTGCCGGCGACGTGTTCGCGGATCGCCGCCTGCACCCGGGACATGTCCTCGGGGTGCACCAGGCTGCGCCAGTCGAAATTGCCCTTGAGATCCGCCTCATCGTAGCCGAGCATCGAGCGCCAGCGCGGCGAGAAATAAACGTCGTTGCCTTCGACATCGAAGTCCCACAGACCATCGTTCGCAGTCAGCTCCGCGAGGCTGTTGCGCTCTTGCATCCGCGCCAGCTGCAGGCTCATGCGCGTGCGATCCAGGCCGGTCGCCAGACTCGTGCCCAGCAGCTTCATCATCAGCTGCAGATTGACGTCGAAGCCGCCGCGCGGCAGCCCGTAGGCCAAGCCCAAGAAGCCGGCCGGCTGGTCCTTGATGCGCAAGGCCACGAACAACGCCGAACCGATCGCCAGCTCGGCCAGCAGACCCGCGTCCTCGGCCTGCTCGCCGCGCGGCGCAGCCGTATCGCGGAACTCCGACAGACGCAGGTGCTCGCAGCGGCCGTGCAGCCAGCTCAGTGACTCGATCGTCGTGCCGCGCAACGCCTCGGGTTGGCATTGCGCAAAGTGGCCGCGGGCGGCCACCACCGACTCGATGTGCTGGGCGGATGAATCGAGAAACAGGGCGAATGTCGCGTCTGCGGAAGTCGCTTCGCGCAGAATCTCGAGGCTGCGGCGAATGCAGTCGTCCGCCGACTCGCGGCTCATGTTCTGAAAGTCGACGGCGATCTTGGTGCAGGCTACGTCCAGACCCGGCGCAGCACGCTCGGCCCTGCCAGTCCAGAACTGCGGAGCCAAGACGTCGGACGCGGAGAAATCGCTCGTGGTGCCAGGCGGCTTCGACATTTGCGGCCGATTCTCGCACACCTTCTTAGGAAGACAAGGTAACTCTCGGGCACATTGGAACAATTCAGCGCACGAAGCGATCGCGATGCGCGCCATAACATAACGTCGATCCTTAGCTATCGAGAGCAGCTATAGAGCCGCTATAGAGCGCCGGCCGCTGGTATCAAGCGGCCGCCAGTGCCGCGCGCGCCGCCAGATAGGTTTGCTTGAGCGACTGCTCCATCTCCTGCTGCACCTGTGCGATACCGCCCGGCCCGAGTGTGCGCGGCACCTCGCGCGGCGGCCCGATGGCGATCGCAATGCGCGCCCCCGGCATAGGGATCACGAAGCGGTCCCAGTGGAACAGCCAGGCACGCGAGGCGGCATAGGCGAACGGCAGCATCGGTCGACCTGACATTTGCGCCAGCAGAATCGGGCCGGGCTTGAATTTGAAGCGCGGCCCGCGCGGACCATCCGGATTGATGACGGGGGAGACGCGCTCGCGCATCAGCGCCTGGAAATATTCCTTCAACGCCAACGCGCCGGTATTGGACGAGGATCCGCGGATCACGTAGCCGCCGGCGCGGCGCATGATCATCGCGCCGAGTTCGCCGTCGACCGACGGGCTGATCAGAAATCCGGTGCGCAGGTGGCGGGCGCCCTGCTGCTGCAGCAGATAGCGCGCGCAGAACAGGTGGTGCTGATGCCAATAGCATGGGAGAAAGGACGGCCAGCGCGCGAGCACGGCGTCGAGATGTTCTTCGCCGACGACGGCAACGACGCGGCAGCTGCGCCACCACAGCCGCACGGCCCCGAGCACCACCGGCACCGCCAGCGCGTACAGCCAGCGGCGCATACGTCCCATGCGCCGTCCCGAGCGCGTCCGCTGCCGATAAATGCTATTGCGCAGAGCGCCGCCGGGATCCGCCTCGCTCATACTCCGCGCCACTGCCGACCACAACAGCGCGGCATTCTGCGGGATCGATCCCGCAGGCACAAGCCGCTACCGCTGCAGTCCGGCTCAGTTAAAATGCCGACGGATGACCGCAACGACATTGACCGCGCTGATGGAGGCTAACCGCCGCGCCGCGCGCAGTGTCACCTATCTCGAAGGCGAACATGAAACGCGTGCCGTAGGCTTCGAGGAACTGCACGCGCGTGCGCTGGGCGTGCTGTATCGACTGCAGCGGCTCCGCGCCCGCCCCGGCGACCGCATGATCGTGCTCCTGAGCGGCAATGAGCCGTTCGTCGATGCGTTCTGGGGTGCGGTACACGGCGGCATCGTGCCGGTGCCGGTAGCACCGGGAATCAGCGATGAGCATCGCCACAAAGTGCTGCGCATCGCCCGCAAGCTCGGCAACCCATACCTGTACACCGAGCGCCGTCTATTCGAGCGCATCGGTGCCACGGCCGCGGATCACGGCGACCTCGAGCTATTCGAAGCGCTGCGCCGGCGCACATTCCTGGTTGACGAGCTCGATGACATCTCGCAATCCGGCAAAATCTACCGCGCGCGCGCCGAGGACGTCGCATTCATCCAGTTCTCCTCCGGGTCCACGGCCGATCCCAAAGGCGTCGTGCTCACGCACGCCAACTTGCTCGCCAACATCCGTGGCGCCACCGCTGTTGCCAAATTCAACCCGGACGATGTCAGCCTGTCCTGGATGCCGCTCACCCACGACATGGGGCTGATCGGCTTTCATCTGGTGATGTTCGCCAACCGCGTGCACTCGCATTTGATGCCGACCGACCTGTTCGTGCGCCGGCCGCTGCTGTGGTTGCAATTCGCCGCGCGCGTCAAGGCCAGCATTCTGTGCTCGCCGAACTTCGGCTATCGCCATTATTTGAAAGTGCTGGGCGAGCGAACGCCCGGGCAGATCGACCTGCGCGCCGTGCGGTTGATCTTCAACGGCGCCGAGCCGATCAGCGCCGAGCTCTGCGATGAGTTCCTCACCCGCCTGGCGCCGACCGGACTGCAGCGCAATGCCATGTTCCCCGTGTACGGACTGGCCGAAGCCTCGCTCGCGGTCAGTTTCCCGCAGCCCGGGGCCCCCTATTGTGTGACCGGTTTCAACCGCCATCAGCTGCAGGTCGGAGCTGCCCCGGCCGTGCTGCCGCCGGACGATGCCGATGCCCTGACGCTCGTCGGCGTCGGCCGCGCGATCCCTTATTGCGAGCTGCGCATCGCTGACGACGCGGATCGAATCGTGCCGGCCGGTCACGCGGGCCATATTCAGATCCGCGGCGCGAATGTGACGCGCGGCTATTTCGAGGCGCCCGAGACCAACGCCGCGACCTTTACCGCCGATGGCTGGCTGCGCACCGGCGATCTTGGGTTGCTGCATGCTGACGATCTCTACATCACCGGCCGGCACAAGGAGATCATCTTTATCAACGGGCAGAACTACTACCCGTACGATTTGGAGCAAATTGCCTTGGGAGTCGCGGGTCTCGAGCTCGGCAAAGTGGTGGTCGCCGGTGTACGTGCGCCGCACGCGCAGACCGACGAGCTCGTCGTGTTCGTGCTCCACCGCGGCGAGATGGAAGAGTTCGCGCCGCTCGCCGCCGCGCTCGTGCGCCATCTCGGTGAACATACCGGCCTGGCGGTCGATGCCGTGGTACCGGTGCACCGGATCCCCAAGACCACCAGCGGAAAAATCCAGCGCCATCTGCTCGAACAGGAATACCTGGCTGGCGCCTACGCCGTACCGCTCGAAGCACTCGCGCGCCTGCGCACCGCCGTGGCGGTACCGCAAGCCGCTACGGGCGCAATCGAACGCAGGCTGCAGGATATCTGCGAGGCCGCCCTTGAAGGGCGGCGCATCGCCGTGGATCAGAGCCTGTTCGACATCGGCGCCAGCTCGCTCGCGCTCATTGCGATTCATGAGCAGATCGAGCGCGCCTGGCCGGGGCTGGTCGATGTCACGGATCTGTTCGAGCATCCGAGCGTCGGCGAATTGGCGCGCTTCATCGAAGACAGACGCGGATGAGCGTCGCGGCGCCGCTGCAACTCGACTACCTATCCCCGGGGCATCTGGCCGGCCTTCCCGAGGCTTGGTGGCAGCAGGTGCTCGGTGTGGCCGCCTTCCGCGGCGGTCCCGTCGATGCGCCCCTCCCCGACATCCCGGTCGTCACGGTCATGACAGCGCCGCTCCCCGCGCACGAGCCGCCGTGTGAGATCTGGCGCGCCGCGCCGCCGCTGCGTTCGGGTCGGCTCGGGCAACTGCATTTTCGCCACAACGAGGAGCTGCTTTTCGCGAGCATCGCCGTGCGCGAAACACGGGCCCCGAACGCGGCAGGAACCGGGACGCCACTGCAGCAGGCCACTGAGCACGCATACCGCGACCTGTTCGGCGCGCTCGCAACACTCGGGTTTGCGCATCTGCTGCGCGTCTGGAATTATTTTCCGCAGATCAATGCCTCGCAAGCCGGCAGCGAGCGTTATTGGCAATTCAATAGCGCCCGCCGGCAGGCATTTGCTCGCGCCGACCGCGCCCTCGCCGGCGAAGTACCGGCCGCCTGCGCGCTCGGGACCAGCGATGGCAGCCCGTTCGTGCTGTACGCGATCGCCAGTCGCAACCCGGGTGCGGCGATTGAGAATCCGCGCCAGCACAGCGCCTATCGCTATCCGCCGCAATATGGACCGCGCGCGCCGATCTTCTCGCGCGGCTGCCTGGCACCGGCTAGCGCCGGCGGCATGCTCTTCATCTCCGGCACCGCCAGCATCGTCGGTCATGAGACTGTGCATGCCGGCGACCCGGCCGCGCAGACACAGGAGACACTGCGCAATATCGAAAGCCTCCTGGCGGCCCTCAATCGCGCCTGCGGTGTGCCGGCACGCTATGACCTCGCAGCGCTCAAGTACAAGGTCTATCTGCGCCAGCCGCAGCACCTGGCGGTAATCCAACAACACGTACGCGCAGCACTGCCGCCGAGCGCACCGGTGTTGTACCTCCTCGCCGACATCTGCAGGCGCGACCTGCTGGTCGAGATCGAGGCTGCTGGAGGCCCGCACGCCGGTTCGCCCGCATGAGCCCGGGAACCGCCGTCGCTGCGGCCAGGCTGACCGCGCTCCTCACACTGCTGGGGTTGACCGCGCTGCTATCGATGGCGCGGGCGGGCGAGGCGCCGCTGTGGGAGTTCGGCCTAGGGGTGGGCGGCGTCGTCTTCGACGACTATCGGGGCGCGAGCACCGCGCACGCCTATCCGCTGCCGGTGCCGTATCTCATCTATCG
>JBIODE010000066.1:0-8269 GCA_044440325.1 Steroidobacterales bacterium | reverse complement strand
GCGGAATTCTTTATCGCCCGCGGCTGGCGTCGGCGCGGCATCGGCCAGGAGGCCGTACGGCTGCTCCTGGATCGTTTTACCGGCCGCTGGCAAATCACGGAGTTCCAGCGCAATGCCGGCGCGGTGCAGTTCTGGCGCCGCGTGGTAGCCGACTATACGGACGGCAGGTATCAAGAGCGCATCGCCAACGGCGAGGTCGAGCAGCGCTTTGACTCCGGGTCGCGGCGCAGGCCGGGTTAGCGCGGTTAGGTTTCACGGGCCAGCGCGCTGTGCGGCTCGCCGAGCGTCCGCGCCTGCTGCAGCAGTGGTTTCAAGTATTGCCCGGTGATCGATGCCGGCGTCTGCGCGATGGTTTCCGGGGTGCCTTGCGCCACGAGGCGGCCGCCGCCTTCGCCGCCGTCCGGGCCCAGGTCGAGCACCCAGTCGGCGGTCTTGATTACATCGAGGTTGTGCTCGATCACGATCACCGTGTTGCCATGGTCGCGCAGCCGATGCAGCACGCGCAGCAGCAGATCGATATCGTGAAAGTGGAGTCCGGTGGTCGGCTCATCGAGGATGTAGAGGGTCTGGCCGCTACCGCGCTTGGCCAGCTCGCGCGCGAGCTTCACGCGCTGTGCTTCGCCGCCCGAGAGAGTCGTGGCGTTCTGACCGAGGCGCAGATAGGAGAGGCCGACTTCCACCAATGTGCGTAACTTGCCGGCCACGGCGGGTATGTTTTCGAGCAGCTGCAGGGCCTCCTCGACGGTCATCTCCAGCACTTCGTGAATATTGCGGCCGCGGTAGCGGATCTCGAGTGTCTCGCGGTTGTAGCGGCGTCCGCGACAGACGTCGCAGGGAACGTACACGTCGGGCAAGAAGTGCATTTCCACCCGAATCAGTCCATCGCCCTGGCAGGCCTCGCAGCGCCCGCCCTTGACGTTGAAGCTGAAACGACCGGCATCGTAGCCGCGCGCCCGCGCCTCCGGCACGGCGGCGTACAGCTCGCGGATCGGAGTGAATAGTCCCGTGTAGGTGGCCGGATTCGATCGGGGGGTGCGGCCGATCGGATTCTGCTCAATCTCGATCACGCGCTCGAAGCGCTCGAGGCCGGTGATCTCGTCGCAGGGGGCGGCGCTGTTCTCGGTGTTCGCATCGTTCAGGCGCGCCGCCGCATGACGAAACAGCGTGTCTTCCACCAGCGTGGACTTACCCGAGCCGGACACGCCGGTGACGCAGGTGAACAAGCCGATCGGAATCGATACCGACAGGTTGCGCAGGTTGTTGCCGCGCGCGCCGCGGATCGCGATCTGCAGCGCAGGGTCACTCTTGCGGCGCTGCGCCGGCACGGCAATGCGCGCGCGACCGCTCAAGTATCGGCCGGTCAGCGACTCGGGATTGGCTTGAATTTCGGCCGGTGTGCCGCTGGCGATGACCAGTCCGCCGTGCGCACCAGCGCCCGGACCCAGGTCGACGACATGATCGGCATTGCGGATGGCGTCCTCATCGTGCTCGACCACGATCAGCGTGTTGCCCAGGTCGCGCAGGCGCTTGAGCGTACCGAGCAGGCGCGCGTTGTCGCGCTGGTGCAAACCGATCGAGGGCTCATCGAGGATGTACATGACGCCGGTCAGTCCAGAGCCGACCTGACTGGCCAAGCGGATGCGCTGCGCCTCCCCTCCGGACAGGGTGCCGGCGCCGCGATCGAGGCTCAAGTAGTCCAGTCCGACGTCGACCAGGAAGCGCAGGCGCTCGGTGACTTCCCGCACGATGCGGGCGGCGACTTCGCCGCGCCAGCCCGGGAGCGCGAGGGCATCGAAATACTCGCGCGCACGCACCACCGTGAGCCGGGTGATCTGCGCGAGATTGCGCCCGTCGATCAGCACGGCGCGCGCGGTCTCGTTCAGCCGCGCGCCACCGCATTCCGGACAGGGACGCGTGCCGCGGTATTTGCGCAGTTCCTCGCGCACCGCGTGTGAATCGGTCTCGCGAAACCGCCGCTCCAGATTGGGCGCGATGCCCTCGAAGGCGTGGCGGCGGCGCGTGCTGGCGCCGCGCGCATCCTGGTAGCGGAACTCGATCTGTTCCTCGCCGCTGCCGTAGAGCAGCAGCCGCTGCACCTCGGGCGCGAGCGTATCCCATGGGGCCTCGATATCGAAGTCGAAGCGACGCGCGAGCGATTGCAGCAGCTGGAAATAGTGGGCGTTGCGTCGATCCCAGCCGCGCACGGCGCCGCCCGCCAGCGACAGGTGCGGATGCACCACGATGCGCTCGGGATCGAAGAACTCCTGAAATCCGAGGCCGCCGCAGCTCGGACAGGCGCCCGCCGGGTTATTGAACGAGAACATGCGCGGCTCGAGCAGCGGCACGGAAAAGCCGCAGACGGGACAGGCGTGACGGCTGGAAAAGCGCAGCGGCGCGAGCGCGGGATTGTCCGGAAACTCCACGCGCGCGAGGCCGCTTGCCAGGCGCAGGGCGGTCTCAAACGATTCGGCGAGCCGCTGCCCGACCTCCGGGCGCACGCGAAAACGGTCGACCACCGCCTCGATGCTGTGCTTGCGCTTGGGATCGAGCGGCGGCACGGCCTCGAGCTCGTGCACGGCGCCGTCGATCTGCACGCGCACGAAACCCTGGCCGGCAAGCTCCTTCAGCAGCGCCGTATGCTCGCCCTTGCGCGCGCTGACCAACGGCGCGAGCAGCAGCGCCAGCTCCCCCTCCGGCGCCTGCAGCACCTGGTCGACCATTTGACTGACGGTTTGTGCTTCCAGGTCGATGCCATGGCGCGGACAACGCGGGATGCCGACACGTGCGTACAGCAGCCGGAGGTAGTCGTAGATCTCGGTAACCGTGCCGACGGTCGAGCGCGGGTTATGCGAGCCGGACTTCTGTTCGATTGCGATGGCCGGCGAGAGGCCCTCGATATGATCGACGTCGGGTTTGTCCATCATTTCGAGAAACTGGCGGGCATAGGCCGAGAGCGACTCGACGTAGCGGCGTTGGCCCTCGGCATAGAGCGTGTCGAACGCGAGCGAGGACTTGCCTGAGCCGGACAGGCCCGTGATCACGATCAGCCGCCCGCGCGGGAGGTCGAGGTCGATATTGCGCAGGTTGTGGGTGCGCGCCCCGCGGACGCGGATCATCTGCATGGTGTGCGCGTGGATAAGGCCAAAGAACCACTATAAACGCTAGGGCACCTTGGGCTCAAAACCACTACAATGGCGCATCCACTTCCCTTCGAATCCGGCGAGGATGTAAGCCATGGCGCGAGGCATCAATAAAGTCATTCTCATCGGCCACTTAGGCCAGGATCCGGAAACGCGAGCGATGCCTTCGGGCATGACGGTTGCGAATCTGCGGGTCGCGACCAGTGAGAATTGGAAGGACAAGCAGTCCGGCGAGCAGCAGGAGCGCACCGAGTGGCACAGCGTCGCGCTGTTCGGCCGCCTGGGTGAGATCGCCGGTGAGTATCTGCGCAAGGGGTCGCAGGTCTACATCGAAGGCCGCTTGCGCACCCGCAAATGGCAGGACAAGGAAGGCCGCGACCGCTATACGACGGAAATCGTGGCCAGCGACATGCAGATGCTCGGTGGACGCGGCGGTGCCGGCGGTGCGGCAGCCGGTGGGGCGTTTACCGAGCCGCGCGAGCGGCCGGCGAGCTCCGAGACCGCGCCGGCCGGCGGCGAGGCGGAGGAGTTCGATGATGATATTCCGTTCTGATGGCCCGCTCTCTAACTAACTTATTGTTTTAATAGGTTTATTTCTGCGGTTGGCGGTGCTCCCGCCGCGCCGGCACGTTTCCCTGCACGGCCCAAAACCGCTACCCTTTGCGTCATTGAAGAGCCTATGTCCGGCCGCTACTACATCAAGACCTTCGGTTGTCAGATGAACGAGTACGATTCCGCGCGGATCGCGGACGTGCTGCGCGTGTCGGCGGGTCTTGAGGTCTGCGATGATCCGGCCGCTGCCGACGTGCTGCTGATGAATACCTGCTCGGTGCGCGAGAAGGCGCAGGAGAAAGTCTTCTCGCTGCTGGGCGAATGGCGAGCGTTCAAGACCCAGCGCCCCGAGCTCATCATCGGCGTCGGTGGCTGCGTTGCCGCGCAGGAAGGCGAGGCGATTGCGACTCGTGCGCCGTTCGTCGATCTAGTGTTCGGTCCGCAGACCATCCATCGCCTGCCGCAGATGATCGCCGAGCGCCGGGCGCGCAGCCACGCCGTCGTCGACGTGAGTTTTCCCGAGATCGAGAAATTCGACCAGCTGCCGGCGCCTCGGGCCGAGGGCGCGCGTGCCTACGTCTCGGTGATGGAAGGTTGCAGCAAGTATTGCAGTTTCTGCGTCGTGCCTTACACGCGCGGCGACGAGGTCAGCCGACCGTTTGCGTCCGTGCTCGCGGAGGTGCGTGCGCTGGCCGAGCAAGGGGTCAGCGAGATCACATTGCTGGGCCAGAACGTCAATGCCTATGCCGGCGCAGTGGCCGCCGGCACCGGCGGCACCGCGGCCCATTCGAGCGTCGATCTGGCGACGCTGATCCATCATGTCGCGGCGGTGCCGGGCGTGCAGCGCATCCGTTTCACCACATCGCATCCGCTCGAGTTCGGCGACAGCCTGATCGAGGCCTACGCTCACGTGCCCAAGCTCGCCAATCACCTGCACTTGCCGGTCCAGAGCGGCTCAGACCGCATTCTCGCGCTGATGAAACGCGGCTACACGGCGCTGGAGTACAAGGAACGCGTGCGCAAGCTACGGGCGGTGCGTCCGGACGTCGCAATTTCCTCCGATTTCATCATCGGTTTCCCGGGCGAGACCGAGCGTGATTTCGAGGCGACGCTCAAGCTCGCTGCCGATGTCGGTTTCGATCAATCCTTCAGCTTCATCTACAGCCGCCGGCCCGGCACTCCCGCGGCCGCGCTGCCGGATGATGTTCCGCTCGAGGTCAAGCAGCAGCGGCTGGCGCGCCTGCAGGGCCAGCTCGATGCGCAACATCTGGCGATCAGCCGCGCAATGGTCGGCAGCGTGCAGCGCGTGCTGGTTGAACGGCCGGCGAAGAAAGACCCGCGCGAGCTGGCCGGCCGTACGGAGAACAATCGCTGGGTGAACTTCACCGGGCCGCAATCGCTGCTGCAGCATTTTGTCGACGCCGTCATCACCGAGGCGCGGCCGCATTCGCTGCGCGGCCGCCTGCTCCAGGCGGGTGTTGCGCTGTGACTGCCGGCGCCGCCGCAGCGCGCGAATTCGAGTTGGAGCCTGCGGATAACACGCGTCTTGCGAGCCTTTGCGGCCCGCTGGATGAAAATCTGCGGCTGCTCGAAGCGCGCCTGGGCGTGCAGATTCGCCGGCGCGGCCATAATTTCCGCGTGCGCGGTGCACGCGCGGCGTCGACTGAGTCGGTGCTGCGCGACCTGTTCGCGGAGACACGGGATCACGAAGTCACGCCCGAGCAGGTGCATCTGTATCTGGTTGAGCATGGCGCCGAATCGGGCGGTGCGTCCGAAACCGCCACTGCCGCGGGGACGGCGCGGACTTCCGAGGCGAGCGGCAGTGGCGAGGAACACGACTCGCACAGTGCACGCGTGCCGCGCGGCGCGATCCGCGCGCGCGGCAAGCACCAGCGCGAGTACCTCGACAATATTCGACGCCATGATGTGAGCTTCGGTATCGGTCCGGCCGGCACCGGCAAGACCTATCTGGCGGTGGCGTGCGCGGTCGAGGCGCTGGCGGCCGAACGCGTACGGCGTATCGTGCTGGTGCGCCCGGCGGTCGAAGCCGGCGAGCGGCTTGGCTTCCTGCCGGGCGACATGGCGCAGAAGGTCGATCCTTATCTGCGGCCAATGTACGACGCACTCTACGAGATGATGGGCTTCGACCGGGTGACGCGCTTCATCGAGCGCAATGCCATCGAGGTTGCGCCGCTGGCCTTCATGCGCGGACGTTCGCTCAACGAATCCTTCATCATCCTCGACGAAGCGCAGAACACCACCGTCGAGCAGATGAAGATGTTCCTGA
Source organism: Steroidobacterales bacterium (assembly GCA_044440325.1). GTDB lineage: Bacteria > Pseudomonadota > Gammaproteobacteria > Steroidobacterales > Steroidobacteraceae > FEN-1191. Next base: position 2,290 of record JBIODE010000066.1, on the reverse strand, counting down.
CGCGCATCGGCTTCGGTTCGCGCGCGGTCGTCACCGGCGACCTGACCCAGACCGATTTGCCGAGCGGACGCATGTCCGGTCTGCAGCACGTGCTGCAGATTCTGCGCACGGTCGAAGGCGTGGCATTCACGCTGTTCGATGCGCATGACGTCGTGCGCCATCCACTGGTGCAGCGGATCGTGCGGGCCTATGAGGCGCACGTACCGTGAGCACCGCAGTGGCCAGGGCCGACCACCCCACGGTGCATGTGAACCTGGCACGGCGGACGCGGCGCGGCTGGGCGCCGCCGGCACGCGAGCTCACGCGCTGGGTTGCGGCGGCCCTCGGGCCGCGCAGCGCGGAATGCGAGATCTCGGTGCTCGTGGTGGGCGCGAAACGCAGCCGCAGCCTCAATGCGCGCTATCGGCGCCAGGATCATGCCACCAACGTGCTGTCGTTTCCGGCAGCGCCCGACACCGGCGCTCCCGGCGGCATACGGCCGCTCGGCGATCTGGTCATCTGCCCGGAGGTGCTGGAGCGCGAAGCGCGCACACAACGCAAGACGCGGGGCGCCCATTGGGCGCATCTGGTCGTGCACGGGGTGTTGCATCTGATCGGCTACGATCATGGGCGCGACCGGGACGCACGGCGGATGGAGCGGCGGGAAGTGCGCGCGCTGCGCACGCTGGGGCTCCCCAATCCTTATCGTATGACGGCGACGCATGGCTAAGGACAACCTCGGCGCCACCGGCCGTTGGCGCGCTCGCATCCGGCGCACGCTCGCCGCCGGCCTCAAGGAGCGCTCGCATCTGCTCGAGATCCTCGGCGAAGCGCGCATTCGCGGCCTGCTCGATACCGACGCGTTCGAGATGCTCGAAGGCGTACTGGCGGTCGCGGACCTGCAGGTGCGCGACATCATGATTCCGCGTACGCAGATGGTCGTGCTCCGGCGTGATGACCCGGTGGCGCGGGTCCTGCCGGCGGTCATCGAGTCAGGGCACTCGCGTTTTCCGGTCGTCGACGGCGACCGTGACGACGTCGTCGGCATTCTGCTTGCCAAGGATCTGCTGCGGCTGTTCGCCCCCGGAGGGGCGCAGCATAAATTCGACATGCGCGAGTACCTGCGGCCGGTGGTGTTCGTACCGGAGTCCAAACGCCTGAACGTGCTGCTGAAGGAGTTTCGCGGCAACGCCAATCACATGGCGATCGTGGTCGATGAATACGGCGGCGTGGCCGGACTCGTGACCATTGAAGATGTGATCGAGCAGATCGTCGGCGAAATCGACGATGAGTTCGACGTCGAAGACGACCAGAACATCCGCCGCGAGGCGGAGCGACAATTCACCGTCCGCGGCGTCACGCGCATCGGCGAGTTCAACGACTACTTCAACGCGCAGTTGCCGGCGACGGAATTCGACACGATCGCCGGACTGGTGATGAAGCAGTTCGGCCGCGTGCCGCGCCGCGGTGAAAGCGTCGCGCTCGATGGCTTCGAATTTCGCGTCGCGCGCACCGACCGGCGGCGCATCGACAGCCTGCGCGTGACCATCCCGTCGGAAACCCACCCGGCCGCCGCCGAGTGATATTGCCGGTGCCTGTGCGTGCCGCGGCCGCACCGCTCGCCGCGCTAGCGGCGGGCGCGCTGCTGGCGTGTGCGTTTGCGCCGCTCAATCTCTGGCCGCTGGCCGTGCTATGTCCGGCGCTGCTGATGCTCCTGTGGGAAGAGGCGGCCCCGGCGCGCGCCGCACTGCTCGGCTTTTGCTTCGGCGTCGGCACCTTCGGCGCCGGCACCTGGTGGCTGTACATCAGCATCCATGGCTTCGGATTGGCGCCGATCTGGCTCACGTTGCTGCTGGTCGCGGCGCTGGTCACGATCATGGCGGCCTACTACGCGCTGCTCGGCTATCTCGCGGTCCGATGGTTGCCGCCCGCAGGGGCGCTACGGTGGTTCCTGGGGCTGCCGGCCCTGTGGCTGCTGGTGGAGTGGTGGCGCGGCTGGTTCCTGTCGGGATTTCCGTGGTTGTCGCTGGGCTACTCGCAAACCGACACCGCATTGCGGGCCTACGCGCCGGTGCTCGGGGTGTATGGCATCTCGGCGCTGCTGCTGCTGCAGAGTGGCGCGCTGGTGGCGCTGCTGCGGGCCGGGCACGAAGCTGGCCGCCCGGGTGTGGCGACCCCGCGGCGGCGGGTCGCGCGGCTGCGCTGGACTGCCGCGCTGCTGCTGCTGCTGCCGTGGGCCCTGGGCTGGCCGCTGGCGCGCGTCGCGTGGACGCACGAGAGCGGCCCGCCCCTGTCGGTCGCCATTCTCCAG
>JBIODE010000065.1:0-8319 GCA_044440325.1 Steroidobacterales bacterium | reverse complement strand
TCTGACGCTGCACGCGCTGGCCGGCCTCGGTGCCGCGGCCGGCGGAACCGTCTGGCTCGGCCCGCACGCGATGCGCAGCTTGAAGAGACGGCAGGTCGCGCGCTGGCTTGGTCTGCTGCCGCAGGATCGCGAGGAGGCGCTGTCTTTCACTGCCCTGGAGTCGGCACTCATCGGCCGGCATCCGCATCTGCGCTTCTGGCAACGCGAAGGCCCGTTGGATCTGCAGGTCGCGCGGCAAGCCCTCGCGCACTTGCGGCTCGAGCAATGTGCGAATCGGCTGCTGGCCACGCTGTCGGGCGGCGAGCAGCGGCGCGCCGCCATGGCGGCGCTGCTGGCGCAGCAGCCGCGCGTCTACCTGCTCGATGAGCCCACCAACCACCTCGATCCGCACCATCAAATCGAAGTTCTCGAATTGTTCCGCACGCAATGCGCCGCGGGCGCGGCCGTGATCGCGACCCTGCACGATCCCACCCTGGCCGAGCGCTACGCCGACCGCGCCCTGTTGCTGCACGGCGACGGCGGCTGGCGCCTGGGCGGCACCGCCGAAGTCCTCACCGCCGCAGAGCTGTCGGCGCTCTACCTCACACCGATCAGCGAAGTCGCGGCCAACGGACGGCGCGCATTCATCGCTGCATAGCGGCTAGCACCGGCGCATGCAGCGCCGCGTTGCTCGCGAGCACGGTGGTGGTCTCGAGGCCGACGGGGCCGCCGTCGAGGTCCGTGAATGAGCCACCGGCCTCCCTGACGATCACGGTCAAAGCCGCAATGTCGAGAATATTGACATCCGACTCCAGCACGACGTCGAGCGCCCCGCGTGCCAGCAGATGATAGTGCAGAAAGTCGCCGTAACCGCGCAGCCGGTTGACCCGCCCGACCAAAGCGCCAAACCGTCGCCAACCCTGGGCGGAGGCCGCCAGGGTCTTGAGGTTGCCGGTCGAAAGAATCGCCGCGCCCAGATCATTGATGGCGCTGACGCGGATCACCTTGCCGTCGAGAAATGCGCCGGCACCTTCTTCGGCCCAGGCAATCTCACCGTACGCCGAGGCGCAGGAGACACCGAGCACCAGCCGGCCGGCGCGCATCAAGGCGATCTGCGTCGAAAAAAACGGGCATTCGCGCACGAAGGACTTGGTGCCATCGATCGGATCGACCAACCAGACATTCTCGGCGTCGATCGCGTGACGGCCGGTTTCCTCGCCGTAGAAGCCATAGCTCGGAAAGCGCGCGCTCAAAATCGCGCGTATCGCTTCCTCGGACTGGACGTCGGCCTGCGTAACCGGCGATTTGTCGGCCTTGAGCGTGATTTCGAGGTTGCGCCGATAGAGTTTCTGAATAACTTGCGCCGCAGCGCGCGCGGCATCGAGTGCCGCCTGCAATTCTTGGGATGCCATTTGCTACGTGTGCGCGATTCGCGCGCCGGCGTCAAGCGTTGACAGGCGTCGAAAGCCCCGCCTACAGTGCCGCTTCATCTTCGCGGGCGCACCATGGGCAATCGCTTATCAAAAATTGTCACGCGCACCGGCGACGACGGCACCACCGGCCTCGGCGATGGCTCGCGCGTATCCAAGGATGCCGCGCGCGTCGAGGCGATCGGCAGCGTTGACGAGCTCAACTGCGCGCTCGGCGTCCTGCTCTCGTGCAGCGCGCCGCCGCCGCCGCCGCGCATCGCCGCAAGCCTGACCGAGCTGCAGCACGATCTGTTCGATCTCGGCGGCGAGCTCGCGATTCCAGGCAGTCGCGTGATTGCCTCCGAACGCCTCGAGCAGTTGGAAGCGGAGATCGAGCATTTCAATGCCGGATTGCCGCCGCTCAAAGAATTCGTGCTGCCCGGCGGCGGCAGTGCCGCCGCGGCCTGCCACGTCGCCCGCGCCATCTGCCGGCGCGCCGAACGTCGCTGCTGGTCGCTCGCGCGCACGGAACGCGTCAACGAGCTCTCGTTGCGCTACTTGAATCGACTATCCGATCTGCTGTTCGTGCTGGCGCGCGTGTTTGCGCGCAGTGAGAGCGGTGACGAAGCGTTATGGCACCGGGACCGGGCCAACGCCCGACCGGGATCAGAGCAGGCGCCGTAGCCGCGGCCAGTCGAAGTGCGGACCGGGATCGCTCTTGCGGCCGGGCGCGATGTCGCTGTGACCGACGATGTGCTCGCGACTCAACGTTGGATAGCAGGCGCATAAGGCGGCGATCAACTGCGCGAGCGTGGAGTACTGCGAGTCTTCGTACCCTTGCGCGTCGGTGCCCTCGAGCTCGATGCCGATGGAAAAATCGTTGCAGGCTGTGCGCCCGCGATACGCTGACACGCCCGCATGCCATGCGCGCTCGCCGAACGGCACGTACTGCACCAGCACGCCATCGCGTCGGATGAGCGCGTGGGCCGACACGCGCGTGCCGGCGATACCCGCAAAATAGGGGTGCGCGTCCGCGGCCAATCCACCGGTGAACAGTCGATCGATCCAGGGACCGCCATATTCGCCCGGCGGCAGACTGATGCTATGGATGATGATCAGATCCGGCGCGACCGCCGCCGGCCGCCGATCGAAGTGCGTCGACAATACCTGCCGCACATCGACCGCCAGGCCGGTTGCACGATCGATGAGAAGGCTGGACTGCATGCGCCGGTACATGATGCCAAAATGAAGCTATGAGCACAGCATCGAATGCCAGTCTCGCCGCGCGGGACCTGCAATGCCTCTGGCATCCGTGCACGCAGATGAAGGACCACGAGCAGCTGGCGCCGATTCCGGTGCGGCGCGCGCAGGGTGTGTGGCTCGAGGACTACGACGGCAGACGCTATCTCGACGCGATCAGCTCCTGGTGGGTCAACCTTTTCGGCCATGCCAATCCGTCAATCAGTGCGGCGGTGGCGGCGCAGGCGGCCACGCTCGAACACGTGCTGCTCGCAGGGTTTACGCACGAGCCGGCGATCGCGCTCGCCGAGGAGCTGGTGCGCCTGAGCCCGGCTGGGCTGACGCGCTGCTTCTACGCCGACAGCGGATCGGCGGCGGTCGAAATCGCGCTGAAGATGAGCTTTCACTACTGGCAGAACTGCGGCCGGCCGCGCAAACGCCGCTTCGTCAGCTTGAGCGGCAGCTATCACGGCGAGACCCTCGGTGCGCTCGCAGTCGGCGATGTGGCGCTCTACAAGCGCAGCTACGAGCCGCTGCTGATGGCCGTCACGACCGTTCCGTCGCCCGACTGCTACGAGCGCGAACCGGGCGAGAGCTGGGCAGCGCATTCGACGCGCAAGTTTGCAGCGATGGAGCAGACGCTCGCTCGCGCCGCCGACGAAATCGCCGCAGTCATCGTCGAGCCGCTGGTCCAATGCGCCGGCGGCATGCGCATGTACGATCCGGTTTATCTCTCGTTGCTGCGTGCCGCCTGTGACCGCTACGACGTGCACCTGATCGCCGACGAGATCGCCGTCGGCTTCGGCCGCACCGGCACCATGTTCGCCTGCGAACAGGCCGATATCAGTCCCGATTTTCTCTGCCTGTCCAAGGGACTGACCGGCGGGTATCTGCCGCTGTCGGCCGTGCTCACGCGCGAGCGTGTCTACGCCGCCTTCTATGCCGACTACGGTGCGCAGCGCGCGTTTCTGCATTCGCACAGCTACACCGGCAATGCCTTGGCCTGCGCCGCCGCACGCGCCACGCTCGCAATTTTTGCGACACAACCGGTGCTGGAGAGCAACCGCCGCCTGGCCGCGCGGATGGCCGAGCGAGCGCAGCCGCTGAGCGAGCACCGCCACGTGGCCGAAGTGCGCCAGCACGGCATGATCCTCGCCATCGAGACCGTGCGCGACAAGCCCAGCCGCGAGCCCTGGCCCCAGGACGAGCGCCGCGGTTACCGCATGCACCGCTTTGCGCTCGAGCATGGCGTGCTGCTGCGACCGCTCGGCGGCGTGGTCTACTGCATGCCCCCCTATGTCATCGCGCCGCACGAGATCGATGCCATGGTCGACACGGCGGCGTCAGCCATCGAGCACGCGTGCGCGTAACTCGCTGCTACGTGCCGGCACCGCTGGCCGCCGACACTGAGCTGACGCTGCCGGCAGGACCGTCCGCGCATATCGCCAAGGTGTTGCGTCTGCGGCCCGGTGCGCTGGTGGTCTTGTTCAACGGTGGCGGCGGCGAATACGGCGCGGAGATCACGGCGCTGGGGCGTGACGGCGTGCGTGTGCGTATCGGGGACTACCGGCCACTGGAACGCGAATCGCCGCTGGCGGTGACGCTCTTGCAGGGCGTGAGCCGGGGCGAGCGCATGGATCTGATCGTGCAAAAAGCCACCGAGCTCGGTGTGGCGGCCATCGTCCCGGTGCTGACCGAACACAGCGTCGTTTCTCTGGAAGCGGCCGCGCGCGCGCGTCGCCGCCAGCGCTGGCAGGACATTGCCGCCAGCGCGTGCGAGCAGTGCGGACGCAACCGCGTACCGCCGGTGCGAGACCTGGTACGTTTGGAGCCGGCCTGCGCGACGGTAGCCACGTCGCTGCGCCTGCAACTGGTACCCGACGCGGCCGACGCGTTGCTCACCGCCGCCGCGGGCGCCGCGGCGCTGACGTTGTTGATCGGTCCGGAGGGCGGCCTGAGCTTCGACGAAATCGCCCTGGCCGAGCGGTATGGCTTTCATCCGTGCAGACTCGGTCCGCGAATCCTGCGCACCGAGACGGCGCCGATCGCCGCGCTGGCCGCCCTTCAAGCGGTGAGCGGCGACTTGCGCAGCTGAACCCCGTCCGCTGCAGTCGATCCCGTCGCCGGTTTGATATGGTTAGACGCATCCGCGGCGGGAACGGAAATCACGATGCGCGCCTGCAGGCCCGGGTGGTTGTCGATCAACTCCAACGTGCTGCCATGCAGCTTAGCCACGGCTTCGACCAGGCTCAATCCCAGCCCGCTGCCTTGGGTGCCGCGGCTGCGATCGCCGCGATAGAAACGCTCCACGACCCTGGGCCTCTCTGTCTCGCAAATTCCCGGGCCGTGATCGCTGACGGAAATCTCGACCGCGCCGTCACTGCGCTGGCGCGTCTCGACCGTGACTATTCCGCGCGCAGCATACTTGAGCGCATTGTCGATCAAATTGCCGAGCGCCTGCGCGAGCAGCAGCCGATCGCCTGACACGACGGCGGTACCCGAGTTGCGGCACAGCAGCGTGATGCCTTTGAGCTCTGCGGCTGGCAGATAAAACTCCGTTGCCGCGGCCGCGACCTCCGCCGCGTCAACCTGCCGGAAGCCTGCGCGGCGCATGCCGGTATCGATCTCGGCAAGACGCAGCAGCGCGTTGAAGATATGAATGACACGGTCGACGTCGGCCACCGCCGCGTCGAGCTCGGCGACAGCTCTCTGGCCCGACGGACGCCCCCGGGACAGCTCTTCCAGCCGCGTGCGCAGCTCCGCCAGTGGCGTTCGCAGATCGTGGGCAATCGAATTGGAGACGTTGCGGATGCCATGCACCAGTTGCTCGATCTGATCGAGCATGCCGTTGATCATGCGCGACAGCGTGTCGAGCTCCTCGCCGTTGTCGTAGGTTGGCAGCCGATGGCTCAAATCGCCGTGAACAATCGCCGACGCCGTGCGCCTGATGCTGTGGATGCGCGTCAATAGCGCGCGTCGCGTCAGCGCGCCGATCAGCGCGCCCGCCAGCACCAGCGCCGCGGCAGCGGCGGACAGCCCGTACCAGAAGCGCCGCTCGAGCGGTTCGAAACGCGCCAGATTGCGGCCGACCAGCAGCTCATAGCCTCCGGCCAGCGACGCGTGCACAAACACTGCCTGGGTGCGGCGACCGTCGAACTCCACCGGCACGGTGTAGGTGCCGGCCGTCGCGGGCACCGCCGACGGCCAGAGCGCCAGGTTGCCGGCGACGCGATGGTATGCAGCGTCGGTCAGCAGCAAGATCCGCTCGTTGGCGATTTGCATCGCAACCCGCGTATCAATGAACTTCTGCAAGCCGGCGGCGCCATCGCGTCGAAAGACGTCGCTCAGGCGCTGCGCATCGGCCGACAGAATTTCGGTGCGGCTGTCTTGAATGGTCACGCGCCAGGCGTACCACAGCGGCGCCGCGAACAGGAACAGCGCCACCACGCCGACCGCAACGTAGCCGATCGCCAGCGTGAACGCCGATGAGCGCATGCTGCTAGGCGCTCGCGGTCAAGGTGTAACCCGCATTGCGGACCGTTCGCAACAGCGGAGGTTCGGCATCGCTTTCGATCTTCTGTCGCAGTCGGCTCACGTGAACATCGACCACGTTGGTCTGCGGATCGAAGTGATAGTCCCAGACATTCTCCAGCAACATGGTCCGGGTGACCACCTGATCGGCGTGCCGCATCAGGTACTCCAGCAGCTTGAATTCGCGCGGCTGCAGCGCAATCTTGCGTTGCCCGCGCGTGACCTTGCGAGTCAGTAAATCCATGCGCAGGTCCCCAACTTCGAGCCGGGTGGCACGACCATCCCCATGGGCGCGCCGTGTCAGCGCATCGAGCCGCGCCAACAGCTCTTCGAAAGCAAACGGCTTGGTCAGATAGTCGTCGCCGCCGGCGCGCAAGCCGCGAATGCGCTCATCGACAGCAGCGAGCGCGCTCAGAATCAGAATCGGCGTGCGCTGCTCCGATTTGCGCAACGCCTGGATGATGGCCAGCCCGTCGACCTGGCCCGGGAGCATACGGTCCACGATGATCACGTCGTAGGCAGCGCGCGCGGCCCAAGACAGAACATCGTTGCCATCGGCGGTGTGGTCGATCGCATGCCCGGCGTCCTGCAATCCACTGACGATAAACTGCGCGACACGTTCGTTATCTTCGACCAGTAACACACGCATGGACTGTCTCGAGCCCCAGACTGCGCGCTACTTTAGCGCCGATAGCTCATTCGAGCTCCGGCAGAACTGAGGTTTCTTCGGCAACCATGGCCTCGATGCGCTCGAGATTCGGCACCAGCGGAGTTTCGTTGAGCATGCGTACCTGGCACAGCACCGGGCTGCGCTCCGGCAGGCTGCGCGAGTTATCCGGCCGCACGACGTCGTTGCTGACGCGCACGAGCTGCGGAAAGCCCTGCGAGACGAGCGCGAAGTAGCCCACTTCGAGCCGGCCGGTAAGCGCGTGGAACACGACGATGCGCGAGCGTCCGCTAGGAGCCGGGATCGTCTGGCCGCAGGCACCTTCGAAGGAGATCAGCGGCACGCGGCGCCCGCTCCAGTTGACCACGCCGAGGTACCACGGTGGCGCGCCGGTCATGTCACCGGGAACCTGGTAGCCGATGACCTCGGCGACGCAGGCACGCGGCACCAGCAGCCGGCCTTCCGCCAGCGGGATGAGGAGGCTATAGACCTCGGCGATGCGCTCGCTCATCGCGCCGAACCGTAGGCGCGTGCTCCCGAGCGCCGTGCGGCCACCAGCGGCGCGATCGCATCGATGAGCTGACTCTCCTGATACGGCTTGCCCAGATAGTCGTCGACACCGAGCTCGATGGCGCGCGCGCGATGTTTTTCGCCGACGCGCGAGGTGATCATGATGATGGGAATGTCGCGCAGACGCGGGTCGTTACGCACATGCGCCGCCACCTCGTAGCCGTCCATGCGCGGCATCTCGATGTCCAGCAGAATGATGTCAGGCACGTTGTCCTGCAGCAGTGCGACCGCATCCATGCCGTCGCGTGCTGTCAGCACACGCATGCCATTGCGTTCGAGCAACCGCTGCGTCACGCGCCGCACGGTGATCGAATCGTCGACGATCAGGACAAAGGTGCGCCGATCGGTCTTGTCGCGCACGACCGCAGGCGGTGCCCGTCCCCGCCATTCCGCGCGCACCAGTGCGCCGATGTCGAGAATGATCACGACACGCCCGTCGCCCAAGATGGTTGCACCCGAAATACCGCGAATGTTCGAGATCTGCGGTCCGACGGGTTTGACGACGATTTCGCGGCTGCCGATCAGCTCATCGGCGACCAGACCGGTGGAGTGCTCGCCGGCGCGCACCAGCACCACCGGAATCGTCATGTCCTGCTCCGGCAAAGGCGCGGCCTCCATGCCGACGTATACCGCGAGCGGCTGTAATCGGTACTTGTTGCCGCCGTAGTTGAACGTGGCGCCCTCGGAGCGCAAATGCGCCGCGACCTCATCGCGCGGCAGCCGCACCACACCCTCGACCGTCGGCAACGGCAGCGCGTAATACTCATCACCGGTGCGCACCACGAGCGCATGGCTGATCGCGAGCGTGAACGGCAGGCGGATCGTGAAACGAGTGCCGCGACCTGGCGTGCTCTCCATCAGCAGCGAGCCGCCCAGCTTCTTGATTTCGGTGGCAACCACGTCCATGCCGACGCCACGGCCGGC
>JBIODE010000064.1:0-8410 GCA_044440325.1 Steroidobacterales bacterium | reverse complement strand
GTGCCGATCGAGATGCCGCCGCTGCGCGAGCGCGGCGATGACTTGCCGCTGTTGATAGCCGACCTGGCGGAGCGCATTGCCGAGCGGGGCCGCCCGCGCGTGCAGTTCACGCCGGCGGCCATCGCGGTACTGAAGCAATATCGCTGGCCCGGCAATGTGCGCGAGCTCGGCAATCTTATCGAACGCCTGTCGATTCAGTGCGGCGAGCGCCCTATCGGCGTCGGCGATCTGCCGCCGCGCTATCGTCCGCCAGACTGGACGGGCGAGGAGAGCGTGGCCGATACGGCCGCGATGCCGGTGGCCACTGCGCTGCCAACGGTCATCTCATTCGTCGCGACGCGGAGCACCATATCCCCCGAATTCACCGATGCAGCGGACACTGACGCCGTGTCGATGGCGTCGGCGACGTGCGCGCAAACTGAGGGGGACGAGACAGCGATCGCCCCGGCATTTGCCGATGCGCTGCTGGAAGACATTCCGATGGGCTTCGATCTGCGTGCGCATCTCGAAACCCTTGAGCGGCGGCTGATCGTGCGAGCCATGGAGTTGGCTGGCGGTATCGTGGCCCAGGCCGCGCGTCTGCTCGGACTGCGGCGCACGACACTCGTGGAAAAGTTGCGCAAGTATTCACTTGTGCCCGCGGAGCTGGCCGCGTCGGAAAGGTGACGGCCCGAGGGCCGGCACGACGCCGCCGTGTGAGCCCTTTCACAGTTTGAGGGCGGCACGCAAATTGCTCCTGATTCCCCGCAACGGGTTTCCGAACACGGAAAGAAACTGGAATCAGCGATGCAAGCATCCGATGCCCTTGACCTCAGCGCAGCTGCTCCGCGCTCCACCGCGACCGGCGTGAATGATCCGGTCGCGTGCGCCGCGGCCTCGCGCCAGCTGATGGAACTTGCGCGCCGGGTGGCCCTGAGCGAATGCACCGTGCTGATCGCCGGCGAATCCGGCAGCGGCAAGGAAGTTCTGGCCCGCTACATTCACAATCAGTCTCGGCGCGCCGCTGGTCCCTTTGTCGCGGTCAACTGCGCGGCGATTCCCGAAAACATGTTGGAGGCTACGCTGTTTGGGTGGGAGCGCGGGGCATTTACCGGTGCGCAGGCCGCGCATGCGGGCAAGTTCGAACAAGCTCAGGCCGGTACGCTACTGCTGGACGAGATTTCGGAGATGCCGCTCGCGCTGCAGTCGAAATTGCTGCGGGTGTTGCAGGAGCGCGAGGTCGAACGGCTCGGCGCCAGGTCTCCGGTGGGCCTGGACGTGCGCGTGCTGGCCACCACGAACCGGCGGTTGCGCGAAGAGGTGACCAACGGCCGCTTTCGCGAAGATCTCTACTACCGACTCAACGTCTTTCCGCTGGCGCCATTGCCCCTGCGCGCGCGCCGCGACGACATTCTGCCACTGGCGATGCGCATGCTTGCCGCACACAGCCGCCCGGGCGCCAGAATTCCGGCTCTGCACCCGGAGGCGGCGCATCTGCTGTTGACATACGATTGGCCGGGCAATGTGCGCGAGCTGGAGAATGTCATGCAGCGCGCGCTCGTGCTGTGTGACAGCGACATCGTTCGCGCGCACCATATCGCCTTTGAACCCCCGGCCGAGACTTCGGCCGCAGCCGCAGCCGCAGCCGCACCCGCATTCGCACTCGCACCTCCATCCGCATCTGTGCCGGTGGCGGTGGCCGCGCCCGTGGCCGAAGTACCCGTGCCTTCCGTGGCCGAGAGGCCCGTGTGGGGCGTGCCCCTGCCGCGGACTGTGCCGGCCGACGCGGCGCGTGTTCTGGCGCAATCGCTGGCGATCGCCGAGCGGCATCTGATTCTCGAAGCGCTGCGTGCAAGTCACGGTAGCCGCGAGCGCGTGGCGCGCACGCTCGGCATCAGCCCGCGCACGTTGCGCTACAAGCTGGCGCGGTTGCGTGCGGCGGGCATCGACCTGGGCGCGTTGAGCGGGAGTGCGGCATGAGCACGATGCAGATCGATCAGGTTCTGGCGCAGATCCGCTCGCTGGCCTCGCAGACCGGTGTTGCCGCCAAGCCGGCGGCGCAGTCGGCCGCCGCGACGCCCGGCCCGGCGTTCGGCGAGCTCATGAAAAAAGGGATCGACTCGGTCAATCAAGCGCAGCAATCGGCCGATGCGCTCGCGACGGCCTGGGAACGCGGTACCCCCGGCGTCGATCTCGCGCGCGTGATGATCGAGAGCCAGAAGGCCAACGTTTCGTTTCGCGCCTTGACCGAAGTGCGCAATCGCCTGGTAAACGTGTACCAGGAAATCATGAACATGAGCATTTAGACCGGCGGGACGGATAATCTATGGCGAATTCTCAGTCTGTAACCTTGCCCGCCGCGCTGGGGTTGAATCTTCGGCCGCTGTTGTTGCTTCTGGGCGTCGCGGCCGCGGTTGCGGTCGGTGTCACCGTGGTGCTGTGGTGGAAAGGTCCGAGCTGGAGTCTCCTGTACGGCAATCTCTCCGATGCGGATGCGAGCGGAGTAGTGCAGGCACTGCAGACCTCAGGGATTGAATACAAGGTCGACAACGGTAGCGGCGCAATCATGGTGCCGGCCGAGCGTGTGCACGACGCGCGTCTGCGGCTCGCCTCTCAGGGGCTACCGACCGGCAAGACCGGCGGTTTCGACATGATCAACAAGGACCCGGGTTTCGGCGTCAGCCAGTTCATGGAGACCGCGCGCTACCAATATGCGCTCGAGGGCGAGCTGGCGCGTACGATTTCCTCGCTGCAGTCGGTCGAGGCGGCGCGGGTACATCTGGCCCTGACGCAGCAATCCGCGTTCGTGCACGATCGCCGGCCGGCCACGGCCTCGGTGCTATTGCAGCTGCGAGCCGGACACCGCATCGAGAACGAACAGGTCCAGGCAATCGTGCATCTGGTTGCCTCCAGCATTCCCGAGCTCGATAGCGACCAGGTCACGGTCGTCGATCAGCAGGGCCATCTGCTCTCATCGCCCAAGAACAGTGAAGCGGCGGCGACTGCCGAGCAATTCGAAGCGGCGCACCGCATCGAAGAGACTTACGTTCGGAACATCGAGGGACTGCTTGCGCCGCTGGTCGGCGACGGCCGCGTGCGCGCACAGGTCACGGTCGATCTGGACCCTGGCGCCAGCGAGGAGGCGCATGAGCAATACAAGCCGGACAGCGCGGTCGTGCGCAGCGAGCAGACTTCCGAGGAAATGAGCCGCACCGGTGCCGCGGGTGCGGGCGGCGTTCCCGGAGCGCTGAGTAATCAGCCGCCAGTCGGCGGAACGGCTGTGCCCGCGGGCAATACGGCCAAGGTTGCGACGCCGGCCAGCGCAGGGACGCCGGCCAATACGGCGGCGGCCGCGGCCGCGGCGTCCGCCACAGCGGCGAGCGGCGCCACGACGGCGCCGGACAATACTTCGAAGCAGAGCACGCGCAATTATGAGATCGACCGCACCGTGAGCTACACGCGTCAGCCCGCGGGGCGCGTCAAACGCGTGACCGTCGCCGTGCTGGTCGATAACGTCCGCAAGGTCGCTGCCGGCGGCAAAGTTACCCAGCAACCGCTGAGCGCCGCACAGCTCGACGACATCACGCGTCTGGTGAAGAACGCCGTGGGATACGATCAAGCGCGCGGCGACAGCGTCAATGTTGTCAACGCGGCCTTCCTCGAGCAAAGCGAAGAAGTGCTGAAGCCCGAGGTGGTACCGATGTGGCAGCGGCCGGGCGTGCGCGATGTCGCGCGACTCGCGCTCGGTGCGCTGATCCTGGTGGCGCTGGCCTTGTTCGTACTGCGTCCGCTGGTGAACAATCTCGCGAGCCACGCATTGGTGGCGCACTCGCCCGGCTCCGCCGCCGCCGGCGCCGGCGTGGCGCAACCGACCTATATCGAGGAGCGCGCGGCCGCTTCCGGTCCCCCGGCGGCGTCTCTGGCCTATGAGCAGCAGATCGTTCAGGCGCGCAGCCTCGTGAGCCAGGATCCCAAGCGCGTCGCACAGGTGGTGAAAACCTGGGTGGGCGAGCAATGATTGAGGCCGAGCCGGAGCCGCGTTCGGGCGTCGACCGCGCGGCGATTCTGCTGCTCGCCCTCGGCGAGCAGGATGCCGCGCAGGTACTCAAGCATCTGGGCGCCAAGGATGTGCAGCGCGTCGGCGCGGCGATGGCGCAGCTCTCGCGCGTATCGCGTGAAGATGTCTCGACCGTGCTGACGACGTTCTCGACCACGGTCGAGCAGCAGACCTCCTTCGGCGTCGGCAATGACGAATACATTCGCAAGGTCCTGGTCGAAGCGCTCGGCGCCGACAAGGCCGGCAGCGTCCTGGATCGCATTCTGCGCGGCCGCAGCGGCCGCGGCCTCGAGGCACTCAAGTGGATGGAGTCGCGCGCCGTGGCCGAGATGCTGCGCTACGAGCATCCGCAGATCGTTTCGATCGTGCTGTCGTATCTGGATTCCGATCAGGCGGCCGAGGTTCTCGGGGCGATGCCCGAGGGCATGCGTGCCGATATTCTGATGCGCATCGCAACGCTCGACGGCGTGCATCCGACCGCATTGAGCGAGCTCGATGAAGTGCTCGAGAAGCAGTTCTCTGGCAACAGCACCGGCAAGACGGCCGGCGGCTTCGGCGGACCGAAGGCGGCCGCGGATATTTTGAACCTCGTCGGCAGTGCGCAAGAGGGCACGATCATGGCGCAGATCGCCAAGGTCGACGAGCCCTTGAGTCAGAAGCTGCAGGATCTGATGTTCGTGTTCGAAGACCTCATCGAAGTCGACGACCGGGGCATGCAAGAGCTGCTACGCGAGGTCCCCGGCGACAAGCTGATCGTCGCCCTGAAGGCCGCCGACGAGAAGCTCAAGCAGAAGTTCTTCAAGAACATGTCCGAGCGCGCAGCGCAGATGATGAAAGATGATCTGGAAGCGCGCGGGCCCGTGCGCCTATCGGAGGTCGAGGCGGCGCAGAAGGAAATTCTGGTGACGGCGCGGCGCATGGCGGACGAAGGCCGCCTGGCTCTCGGCGCCAAGGGCGGCGAAGAATATGTCTGAGGTTGCGCACGTGCCGACATCGCGTTGGGAGCTGCCGCCGATCGATGGCCCGGTCGTCAGCCGTCGCCGCGGCGACCTGGATGCCATCGAACGCGAAGCCTGGGAAAAAGGTCATGCAGAAGGCCGCGAAGCGGGCATCGCGCTCGTGCGCCAGAAGGAGCAGGCCCTGCTCACCGAGCTCGAACGACGCGTGCAGCGGCTGGATGAGATATTGAAAGTGGTAGCACGGCCACTGGCGGATCTCGACAGCGAAGTGCCGCGTCAGTTGGCGTCGCTGGCGGGCGCCATCGCGCGGCAGCTGGTACGGCGTGCGCTCAAGGCCCACCCCGATGAAATCGTCGCGGTCATTCGCGAGACCGTTGCGCTGCTGCCGATGACCGCGCGCGATGTGCGTATTCACCTTCACCCTGAGGATGCCGCGCTGATTCGGGAGCGGCTGAGCGAGGTCGGGGCCGAACGCGTTTGGTCGATCGCGGAAGATCCGATCCTGAGCCGCGGCGGCTGCCGGGTGACCAGTGAGAATTCCAGCATCGACGCGCAGCTCGAGCAGCGCATGGGCGCAGCGATCGCGACGCTCCTCGGCGATGAGCGCAGCGGCGCTGACAGGCAGACGCAATGAGCAGCGAACGCGCCACCGCACAGCAACGCTGGTGTCAAAGTCTGGAGCGCTTCGAGCAACGACTGGTCGCCGTGCCGCCGCCGGTGGTGGCGGGCCGGCTCACACGCATGGTCGGCCTGACACTCGAAGCTTCCGGCTGTCTGGCCGCCGTTGGCGATCGCTGCGAAATCGTGACCACGGATCGAAAGCACATCGACGCAGAGGTCGTCGGCTTCGCCGGCGATCGCTTGTATTTGATGCCCACCGGCGATATGCACGGCCTCAAGCCGGACGCACGTGTGGTGCCGCACACGAGCGCCGGCAGCGTGCGCCTGGGGCCCGCGTTGCTCGGCAGAATCGTCGATGGCGCCTGCCGACCGCTGGATGGTTTGGGACCGATCGAGACCGACACCAGTCGGCGCCTGACCGGCACACCGATCAATCCGCTGGCGCGCCAGCCGATTACGCAGCCGCTCGATGTCGGGGTGCGCGCGATCAATGGTCTGCTGACGGTCGGGCGCGGGCAACGCATCGGTCTGTTTGCCGGCAGCGGCGTCGGCAAGAGCGTGCTGCTCGGCATGATGGCGCGCTATACCGCCGCCGATGTCATCGTCGTCGGCCTGATCGGCGAGCGCGGACGCGAAGTAAAGGAATTCATCGAACGCATTTTGGGGCCAGCCGGGCTGGCGCGCGCCGTGGTGGTCGCGACGCCGGCCGACTATCCGCCGCTGATGCGCTTGCATGGTGCCTGGCTTGCCACCACGATTTCCGAGTACTTCCGCGACCGCGGCAAGAATGTGCTGCTGATCATGGATTCGCTGACGCGCTTTGCGCAGGCGCAGCGCGAAATCGCGCTTGCCATCGGCGAGGCGCCGGCGACCAAGGGCTATCCGCCCTCGGTATTTGCGCGTCTGCCGCAGCTGGTGGAGCGCGCCGGCAACGGGATCGACGGCGAGGGCTCGATCACCGCGTTCTATACCGTGCTTGCCGAGGGTGATGACCAGAACGATCCGATCGTCGATGCCGCCCGCGCCATTCTCGACGGCCACATCGTGCTCGCACGCCGCATCGGCGATGCCGGGCGCTACCCGGCCATCGACGTCGAGGCCTCGGTCAGCCGCGTGATGCACGACATCGTGCCCGATGCCCAGCTCGAGCTGGCACGCCGGCTGCGGCAGAGCAGTGCTACCTACGAACACAACCGCGATCTGATCACCATCGGCGCCTATCAGCGCGGCAGCGACCCGCGCATCGACACGGCCATCACGCACTGGCCGCGGATCGAAGCCTATCTGCGCCAGGACATGAATGAGCGCGTCAATCTTGCGGATAGCGTTGCGCAGCTGTCGGCCACGATCGCCGACGCAACGCCCCGATAACGACAGTAGCAAGCGAGGAACTCAGTGAAGAGATCGAAACGACTCGAACCGGTACGCGAGCTGATCGATGAAAATGAGCGCAATTGCGCGCTGCGCGTGTCGGGTGCGCAGAACCGGCTGGCGGACGCGGAGCGGCGTCATGCCGAGCTCGAGCGCTACCTCGGCGAATACCAGCAGGCCTTCCAAGCGCGTGCCACCGCTGGCATGGGCGTCAGCGGCATGCGTGACTATCAAACCTTCATTGCGCGCCTATCGGAAGCCGTCAAGCAGCAGGAGTTGCTGTTGGAGCAGCTGCGCGCGGCATGCGAGCGTGAGCGGGCGTGCTGGGTCGAGGCCGCTGCGCGCAAGAACGCGGTCGGCAAAGTCATCGACAAAGCTTGCAAGGAAGACCAAAAGATCGAGGACCGCCGACAGCAAAACGAGCTGGACGAGCGGGCACAGCGCCAGGGAGTGGCAGGGTGATGGCCGCTCCCGCTGCAGGCGGTTCCCCCACGGCATCGAGCGACGGCGTTGTCGCAGCTGCCGGCGCCGCGACGCCGGCGGGCCGCGGCACGGCGGCCGGTGGCGCGGGCAGCGGCGCCGCGACGTTGACGGTCGGCGCCGGTGCGCAGACAAGCGCCGGCGGCGAGGATCTGCGCAGTGCCGGATCTGCCGCGATGGAATTTCGCGCGGCGTTGGCAGCCGCCGGCGGCACTGACAAGCCGACAAGTGTGACGGTTGCCGCGGCGCAGACAGCATTGCCCGCTCAGCCGGTGCCAGAGGTGAAGTCAGTCGCCACCGCAAACGACGGTGCGAGCCTCGCGACGCGCACTGCGACGAGCGCAACGGCCGCGCCGGCGGACGCAGCCATCGGCGGCCCCGCTGCTGCCGCCGCTTTGAACGCAGCGACAACGGTGCCCGCAAAGATCTCCCGAAGTGCGAGCGCCCCGAACACGAAGAGCGCCTCGAATACCGCCTCGAAGCGCGGCGCTGCACCTGAAGATGACACTGCGGCCGCACTGGCGCCGGGGACGATCGACGTCGCGGCCTTGGTGGCGATGTTGCAGCAATCGCCTGTGGCCACCAAGGCGGTTGCGGCTACCACAGCCATAGCCACAGCAGTCACCGCCACTGCCGCCACCGCAGCGACCGCCGCCGCGGCGGCGCCCACTGCAGCGGTGGCGTCGACGGCGCCGAGCCCCGGGCAGGGGGTGTCGACCGTCGCGACAGTGGCGCAGGCGGACGGCCTCGCTACCGCCGCCGCCGTGGGCGCTCAAAGGGGTGCTGCGTTCGTCAACGACGCGGCTGACGATTCGAGCAATGACTCGAACGGTGATGCGGGCGGCGCTGCAAGCACCGATGTGAGCGGCAGCTTCGGCACCAGTGGAAACACCGACGCGGCCACCGCGCCCGGGGGTGCCGATGCGGCAGCGGCCTTAAGTAC
>JBIODE010000063.1:0-8512 GCA_044440325.1 Steroidobacterales bacterium | reverse complement strand
GCGCTATGCCGTGCAATGGTTGGTGATTGCGGCGGCGTGTCTCGTGGTGTGCAATGCGCTGCCCGAGGCGGCAGAGGCTGCCGATACCGCCGCGACGGTTGCCGCCACCATCGTCTTGCCGGGGCAAGTGGTGGCGTATCAATCGGCATTGATCACCGCCAAGGTGGCCGGCTTTCTCAAGCGTATTCCGGTCGACAAGGGCGATCGGGTCAAAGCCGGCGCGTTGATCGCCGAGATCGAGGTGCCCGAGCTGCTGGCCGACCGGCTGCAATACAAGGCGGAAGTCGACGTCGCAAGCCGCGACTACGAGCGTATCCGGCAGGCCGCGCAGGGCGCGCCGGATCTGGTCACGCCTGAGAGCCTCGACAGCGCTCGTGGCCGGCTCGAAGTGGCCCAGGCGCAGCTCGCGCGCGTCGAGACGCTGCTGAACTACGCGCGCATTACCGCGCCGTTCTCCGGCACGATCACCGCCCGCTACCTCGATCCGGGGGCGTTCGTCCCCGTTCCGACGACGAGCAGCCAGCAGAGCGGTGCGATCGTGAATCTGATGGACTTCAGCGAGGTGCGCATTCAAATCCCGATTCCCGAGAGCGACGCGTCGCGGGTGCGCCCCGGCTGCCAGGCCGTGATCACCGCACCGGGATTGCCGGGGCGGCGCTTCGCGGGCAGCGTCACGCGCATCAGTTATGCGCTCGAACCCACCGCCCGCACGATGCTGGCCGAAATCGACATGAAGAACCCGGACGATCTGCTGCAGCCTGGGATGTATCTGTCGGTGCAGCTGACCCCCAATCCGCAGGCCCCGCGGCAATGATGCGCCGCTTGCCGCGACTGCGGATCGCGCTGCCATGCGTCGTGGCCGCGCTCGCGGCTGCCCTGCCGGCGGTTACGCCGGCACAACCGCCGGCGGTGCTGACTGCGCCGGCGGCCGTGCCGGATGCGCCGCCGGCAGCACCGGATGCGCCGGCAGCAGCACGGACGGACGAGCCGCAGACGATCAATTTGTCGGTGGTGCTGCGTCTCGCAGGGCTCAACAATCTCGACCTGGCGCTGGTGCGTGAGGCCGAGCACCAGGCCGCGGCGGCCAACGACGCCGCGACAGTCGGTTTCTTCCCGTGGCTGTCGGTGGGTGCAGCCTATGCGAAGCATACCGGCGCGGCACAGGATGTCAGCGGGAACATCCTCGATGTCGACACGCAGCTCTATCAGCGCAGCGCCTCGCTCAATGCCGAACTCGACCTCGGCGACGCAATTTTCCAGAAGCTGGCCGCGCGACAGGCGCAGAGCGCCGCAGGTTACAACGTCGAGGTGCAACGCAATGATACGGCGCTCGCGGCGGCCAGCGCGTATTTCGATCTCGTCAATGCCGTCGCCGCCGAGGACATCGCGCGCGAGGCGGTGCGCATTTCGCAGGACTATGAGCAGCAGCTCGATCGGGCGTTCAACATCGGACTGACCAATCGCAGTGACGTGCTGCGCGTGAGCGTGCAGACGCAACGTGAGCAAGTCCTCGTGCGCCAGGCTCAGGCCCAGGTCCGGGCGGCCGCCGCCGCCTTGGCGACCGAGTTGCGTCTCGATGCGTCGGTGGCGCTGGAGCCCGCGGAGCGCATTGTCGCCCCGCCGGCACTGGTGTCACTCGATACGAGCGTGGCGGATCTGGTGAACAACGCACTTAGCGCTCGGCCGGAGCTCAAGGGAAGTGCAGCGTCGATTGCAGCCGCCGAACAACGGCAGCACGCGGCCAAGTACGGACCGCTGATTCCGTCGCTCGGCGCACGCGCTCTGGAGGGGCAGCTGCGCGGCGGTCCGAACGGCTATCTCAGCGACTACACGACATCCCACGATTACATCGTCGGGCTCAACTGGCGCCTGGGACCGAATGGCCTGTTCGATTTCAGCCGCACGGAAGCGGCCGATTCGCAGCTGCGGCAGCAGCGGCTGAGCGATGAGAAGTTGCGTGACACGATTTCGCAGCAGGTCGTCGACGCCTTCGAGGCCGCACGCGCCGGCCTTGACGAGATCGGTCTTTCGAGGCGCGGCCTCGCGCTGGCCGAGCAGAGTCTAAAGCTGAGCGAACAGCGACGCGAGTTTGGCGTCTCCGCAGTGCTTGAAGTGATTCAGGCGCAACAGAGTTTGACGCAGGCGCGGACTGACTATGCCGAGGCCTTGACCCGCTACGCCAAGGCGCAGTACGCGCTCGCGCACGCGACGGCCCGCATCAACCAATAGGCGCCCACGGCGCTCCTGCCAACCGCGTTGCCGTTGACCGCGTTGTTACCGGCGCGATACCGACATTGTTACCCCTTGAGCCGAGCATATAGCGCAGCTGGACGCTCATGCGTCGAGTTCGTATCTCAAGGGAGTCCACTGCATGCAATTTTCGCGTCTATTCATGGTGCGCCGTCCGGCGCGCGCGTCTTACCTGGTGCCCGTTGTCCTGGCCGTGCTGCTGGGATCGCCGTTCGCTGCCATAGCCGCGACTGAAACCGCCAGCGATGCCGATTCGGCGCGGGACATCGACTCGTTGCGGCAGCAATTGCAACAGGAGCAGGAGCGCCTCCGCTTGTTGGAGCAGCGCCTCGCGGCCGATGAGGCCGCCCGGGCAGCGGCGCCCGGCGCCACGGTCGCCCCGGCGCCCGATGCCAACGCACTCGTGAGCAGTTTCGGCGCCGATGGGTTTACTTTGCGAAGCGCCGACGGCGCCAATGCCATTCACCTGCGCGGCAACGTGTCCGTTGACGGGCGATATTTCAGTGATTCCTATACTCCGGCCACGGCCGATACCTGGCTGATACGCCGCCTGCGCCCGACGTTGGAGGGCACACTGGCGAATCACTTCGACTACCGCATCATGCCGGATTTCGCTCAGGGCAAATCCATCGTGCAGGATGCCTGGGGTGATGTGCGCATCGCGCCGTGGCTGATCGTTCAATTCGGCAAGTTCAAGGCGCCGGTCGGCCTCGAGCGCTTGCAGCTGGAGCAATTTGCGCGTTTCATCGAACCTTCTCTGACCGCGGATCTGCTGCCCTACCGTGACCTGGGGCTCAGGGTCGGTGGCAGCTTCGACAAAGGTGTCCTGAGCTACGATCTCGGCCTGTTCGACGGCGTGATCGATAGCGGCAGCACCGACGGGAACAGCACTGCCGACACGAATTCCACCGGCAAATTTACCTGGGACGGCCGGTTGTTCGCCAAGCCATTCGTCAACACAGATCTGTCAGTCCTGAAGGGATTGGGCTTGGGCGTCGCCGGGACCTATGTCAATGACAGCGGTATCGCCACGGCCACCACCACCACGAGCCTGCTCGCCAACTACAAGACCACGGGCCAGCAGGGCTTGTTGAGCTACCGAGCCAACACTGCCGGCGGTGGAATATTCAATAACGCCACGATTGCGCAAGGCATCGAGCGCCGCCTGACGCCGCAATTCTATTACTACTACCGCTCTGTGGGCCTGCTCGGGGAATACGTCCAGGAAAACCAGCAGGTTCATCGCCAGCTCAGCGCGAGTACTGCGCGTGCCGCAACGCTGCGAAACACGGCCTGGCAGCTGCAGGCGTCCTGGTTTCTGACCGGAGAGGATGAAGCCTACGACAAGGCGACGCCGCGTCGCGACTTCGGCTTCGGGCAGGGCGGTGCCGGAGCCTGGGAGCTGGTGGCGCGCTACCACGAACTTCAATTCGACGATGTGGCCTTCACGGGCGGTGCCAACTCGTTTGCCAACCCCGCCACCGCGCCCAGCGCCGCGCACGCCGTGGGCGTCGGCCTCAATTGGTATTTGAACCGTAATTTCAAAGCGCAGCTCGACTACGAGCTCACGCGATTCAATGGCGGCGGCGCCAGCGGCGATCGACCGGACGAGCGAGTGCTGACTTCACAGTTTGCATTGATCTTCTGAGAGGCTGCGGTTCTGAGAGGGTAAGTTGTCGGACCGAGTGCGGCTCAGGCGTCTGCCTTACGGCGAGGTTTGCATTGTGAGTGCCGTGACAGCCCAATCGGCCTGCCAGCCGCCACCGAGGGCGCGGACCAGATAGACGCTCGCCTGCAGCTGTCGTGTCTGCAGGTCGAGCGCCGCGCGCTCGGCCTGCAGCGCAATGATCTGCGTCGCGACCACTTGCAGGTAGTTGACGGCCCCCGCCTCATAGCGGTTCATGGCCAACTGCAACGCGCGCTCGGCCGAAGAACGCGCGGCGTTCTGTTGGTCCAATTCCTTGCGCAGCGCCGTCTGGCGTGCGAGCGCATCTTCAACCTCCTGAAAGGCGCTGAGCACCGTGCTGCGGTAGCGATTGGATGCCTCATCAAACTGCGCGCGTGCCTGCGCGACTGCGGCGGTGCGGTATCCGGAGTCGAACAGCGTCAGTACCCCTTGCGGACCGATCGCCCAAAAGCGGTTGGGCGTCCCGAGCAGCCCGGCGGCCTGCGTGCTCTCGAACGCAGCCACGGCTGCGAGCGTAATACGCGGAAAGAATGCAGCGCGCGCGATTCCAACGGCGGCGTTGTCGGCCGCCATCCGCCGCTCGGCTGCAGCCACGTCCGGCCGGCGCTCGAGGAGAGTCGCGGGCATCGCGACCGGCACATCGGGGAGCTTGAGATCGAGCGTACCGGGGCGGGTCGAGAAGTAGCCGATTGAGAAGTTTGACGCCAGCTCGCCGGTGAGGGTAGCGATCGCATGCTCCAAGAGTGCGCGGCGCTCGATGATATCGGTCAAATTCGCGCGCGCAGTCTCGAGCTGCGTCTGCGCCTGTGCGACATCGAGTCCGGACGAGATGCCGCCCTGAAATCGCGTGCTCGTCATCTTCAGGGCGCGACCATAAGCGTCGACCGTCTGTTCGAGCAGGCTGCGCAGGGCATCCTGGGCGCGCAAGGCAATGTAGTCGACGGCCAACTCGACGTGCAGCGCCAGTCGCACCGATTCCAGGTCGGCCGACGCGGCTTGCGCGGTGGCCGCACCTGCTGTGACGGTGCTGCGCACGCGGCCCCAGAGATCGAACTCGTAACTGGCAGAGGCCCCGAGCAGATCGTCGTGATACGAATCCGGCTGTGAAGCCGAGCGCAGCGGTCGGTGGTCGGATTGGCGGTCCGTATCGGACCAGCCTTGCAGGCTCACCGTTGGTAACAACGTACTACGCGCCTCCAGTGCCAGCGCGTGCGCCTGCTGATAGCGGTCAGCGGCGGCCGCGAGGTCTGGATTGCTCGCATCTACCTTCGCTTCCAGCGCATCCAGGGTTGCATCGCCGAATTCGCGCCACCAATCGCCGCGCGGGCTGCGATCGGCCGGATGCGCCACTTGCCAGCCTTCGGCGGCATTGGATTCGCTGGCAAGCTCCTTGTACTGCGGCGGTGCCGGGTTGGCCGGTGCCCGATAGGCGGGGATCAGCGAGCAGCCCGTCAGCAGGCAGCCGCCCACACACAGCGTCGCTAGCCGAGCATTCATGATTTCGCGACCTTCGCGGCCGTGCCTGTGGCGGCGTCTTGCAGACGAACGGTATCGCCGCTTTCGATCGAGTCCGGAGGACTGTCGACCACCTGGTCCACGGCCGAGATTCCCGAACTGACATCGACTACCGAGCCACGTTCGCGCAGGAGCTGGATCGGCTTGAGAACGACGTGATTGCCGCTATCGACGGTGGCGACCTCTAGCCCCTCCTGCCGGAAAAGCAGTGCGGTCGTCGGCAGCTCGAACACCCCGGTCTGGGCGGCAATCTCGAAATGAACCTCGACATATTCTCCGGGCAGCAACGCCCCGTCGAAGTTGTCTGCCATCAGTTCGACCTGCATCGTGCGTGAGGATTCGCGCAGCGCCTGCGCGAGGTCGGCAACCTTGGCGGTAATCTTCAGGCCGGGCTTCTCTGGCAGCAACAATTGCGCCGTCATTCCGATATGCACTTGGGCGGCATAGGTCTGCGGCGCATCAACGTAGACGCGGACGGCGTGCTCATCGGCGACGCGGAACAGCTCCTGGCCGCTGCCGGCGCCGGCGTTGATCAATGCCCCGGTGTCGGTGTTACGCGCAGTGACGATGCCATCGAATGGCGCGACGATACGTTTGAATGATGCGATCTGCCTCAAGCGCTCGAGATTGGCCTGGGCGGCAGCCAGCGCCGCAGTTCGAGCCGCATAGTCACCGGCCTTCTCGTCCGCTTCCTGTTTCGACACCGATTCCGAGCCGAGCATGTTCTGCCAGCGCGCAGCGGTGGTCCTGGCCAGATCGTCGTTTGCCCGGGCGGTGGCGAGGTCGGCCTCGGCCTGCCGGATCTGTTGGTCCAACTCAGGGGTTTCGATCTCCGCCAGTGGCTGTCCCGCATGCACAGTCGCGCCAATATCGACGTACCAGCGCTTCAGGTAGCCGCCCACTCGCGCGTAGATCGGCGCATCGAAATAGGCCCGCAGTGTGCCGGGCAGCACCAGCTCCTCGGCGGCGGCGCCGGCTTTCGGTGCAACGATCGCTACGGTGGGAATGGCCTGCTCTTCGGTCAAGCGCTTCACTTCGGTCTGGGCGTGCAGGCGCAATGCGATTCCGACGGCGGCGATGGCGAATGCGCACAGCGCGGCGACGATGCCTGAGCGCCGCAGGCGTCGCTTGAGCAGCACCGGTTCAGCCTCTTGATTCATGGCGCAATACCTTCCGAGGGTAAAGTGGGCGAATGCGATGCCGCACGTGGCCCGAGAGGACGGCGCTCCGCGTGCAGCATGCCGAAAATGATCGGAACAAAAATCAGCGTGGCGATGGTCGCAAACACCAGGCCACCAATGACCGCGCGGCCGAGCGGAGCATTCTGCTCACCGCCTTCGCCCATCCCTAAAGCCATCGGCAACATGCCGATGATCATCGCAAGTGCGGTCATCAGCACGGGGCGAAAGCGCGTGGCGCCAGCTTCGACGGCGGCGGTCAGTGCATCGTGACCGAGGGCCAGGCGTTCGCGCGCGAAGCTGACCACCAGGATGCTGTTGGCCGTGGCGACGCCCATGCACATCATCGCGCCGGTCAAGGCCGGCACCGACAGTGTGGTTCCGGTGACGAAGAGTATCCAGGCGATGCCCGCCAGCGCGGCGGGCAGGGCGCAAACCACGACGAACGGATCGCGCCAGGACTGAAAGTCGATCACCAGCAGCAGATAGATGAGCACGACCGCACCGGCGATGCCCCACAACAGGCCGTTATAGGATTGGTTCATCGTCTGGACCTGACCGCGGATGACCACGGTCGATCCGCCGGGAACGTCGCCGGCCGTCGCTTTGAGAATGTCCTGGATGTCGCCCGCCACGGCGCCCAGGTCGCGTCCCCGGACCGTGGCAAACAGATCCATGGTCGGCTGTACGTCGTAGTGCGAGACCACGCCTTCACCGCGACTCTGGCTGATGCTCGCCAGTCCACCGAGTAGTTGCGGCTTCGACGCGCCATTGCCGTTGATCTGGATGTTCTGCAGATCCGAGAGCGTATCGAGCCGATATTGCGGTGTCTGGACCACGATCGGATACGACACGTGATTGTCGGGGTTGACCCAGAAGTTCGGCGCTACCTGGCCGCTGCCCGAGAGCGATACCAGCATGCTGTTGGCGATATCGCGCTGGGTCAGGCCGACCTCGGCAGCGCGCGAACGGTCGACGACTACACTGAGCTGGGGCTGATTGAAGGCCTGCTGCAATCGCAGATCAGCAATGCCCGGCACATGCTTGATGCGTGCCAGCAGCTCTCGTGCGTACAGCATGTTTTGCTCGCGCTTGAAGCCGACCACCTGCACGTCGATCGGCGCGGGCAGGCCGAAATTGAGGATCTGACTGACGATGTCCGCCGGTAGGAACGCGAAGGTCGTGCCGGGGAACTGTCGCGGCAATTCCCGGCGCAACGTCTGCACATAGGCGTCGGTGGCCGCGTGGCCGGGTTTCAGAGCGATCAGGATATCGGCATCCGCGGGACCGATCGGTGCGGAGTTGCTGTAGGTGATATTGATGCCGCTGACCGGAAGCCCGATATTGTCGACTACGCCATCCAGTTCAGCGGGCGGAATGAGACGACGCACCAGCGTCTCGATTTGATCGCACAGGCGAGCGGTTTCCTCGATGCGCGTGCCGGTCTGGGCGCGTACGTGCAGTTTTATCTGTCCGGAGTCCACCGACGGAAAGAAATTCTCACCGAGCCAGGGCACCAGGACGACGAGTGAGAGGGCGACGACACCGCTGAAGCACGCGACGAATAAGACCCGGCGGCCCATTGCCAGACGGAGTATCTGTGCATAGAGGTGGCGTGCAGTCACGACGCCGCGCTCAAAGCGGTGCTGAAAGCGTACCGCGAAATTGCCCTCGGCGGCATAGCCGGATTCGCCGTGGCGCACGATGTAATCGGGATTTCCGCCGGGCGGTCGCGTGCCCAGCAGGTACTTCGCCAGCGTCGGTACCAGCGTGCGCGACAGGATGAATGAGGCGGTCAGTGCGAACACCACGGCCTCTGCCATCGGTACGAATAGGTAACGCGCCACGCCCTGTAGATAGAACATCGGCACGAATACGATGC
>JBIODE010000062.1:0-8525 GCA_044440325.1 Steroidobacterales bacterium | reverse complement strand
TGCTGTTCGAGGGACTGCTGGTCGCGGCACTGTCCGGCGTGCAGCGCGGATTGTCGCTGTGCCAGGCGTTGCTGCGGGCGCAGCTCGGGCAGCGCGTGAACGTCATGATTCTGGAGAAAGCGCTGACGTTGGAGCTGCAACACTTCGAGGATTCCGAATTCTACGACAAGCTCACGCGCGCGCGCCGCGAGGCCTCGAGCCGGCCCCTGAGCCTGGTCACGCGCACCTTCGGTCTACTGCAGAATACGATCTCGCTGCTGAGCTATGCGGTGTTGCTGGTCCATTTTTCGCCGTGGGCCGTGCTCGTGCTGTTACTGGCGGGCGTGCCGGCATTCATCGCCGAGGCAAAATTTTCCGGCGACGCCTTCCGGCTGTTCCGCTGGCGCTCGCCCGAGACGCGCATGCAGATGTATCTGGAAACCGTGCTGGCGCGCGAGGACCACGCGAAAGAGGTCAAGCTCTTCGGCTTGGGGAAGCGGCTGCTGCAGCGCTACCGCGATATCTTCGCGCGGCTGTACCGCGAGGACCGCTCGCTCTCGATCCGGCGCGATAGTTGGGGTTTTGGCTTGGGCCTGATCGCGACCGCGACGTTCTACGGCGCCTACGCCTGGATTGCGCTCAGCACGGTATACGCGCGCATCACCCTCGGACAGATGACGAGGTATCTGCTGTTGTTTCGCCAGGGCCAGAGCGCCGTGGCCGCGATCCTCTCGGCAGTCGGCGGCATGTACGAGGACAACCTCTATCTGTCGACTCTGTACGAATATCTGGAGACGCCGGTCGCGCCGCTGGCCGGTGTCGCGCTGCGAGGACCCAGGCCCGAAG
Source organism: Steroidobacterales bacterium (assembly GCA_044440325.1). Classification (GTDB taxonomy): domain Bacteria; phylum Pseudomonadota; class Gammaproteobacteria; order Steroidobacterales; family Steroidobacteraceae; genus FEN-1191. The sequence goes on along the minus strand of JBIODE010000062.1, from coordinate 7,700 downwards.
ACGGGGTGCGCTTCGAACATGTGAGCTTCACCTACCCCAACGCCGCGGAACCGGTGCTGCGGGACATCAACCTGCATTTGCCGCCCGGCGCCAGTCTGGCGCTGGTCGGCGAGAACGGTTCCGGCAAGACCACTCTGATCAAACTGCTGACGCGGCTCTATCGGCCGGATGCCGGGCGCATTCTGCTCGACGGGCTCGATCTGTCCGAATGGCAGGACGCGGCATTGCGCGCGCGTATCGGCGTCATCTTCCAGGACTTCGCGCGCTACCAGATGCTCGTCGGCGAGAACGTCGGCGCCGGTGACGAGCGCTATTTCGAGGACGAGCGCCGTTGGCGTGACGCCGCCGACAAGGGCCGGGCGGCTGAATTCGTTGAGCAACTGCCCCAGGGCTACCGCACGCAGCTCGGCAAGTGGTTTCGCGATGGGCAGGAGCTGTCCGGCGGCCAATGGCAGAAGATAGCGTTGTCGCGCGCCTTCATGCGCACCGAAGCGGACGTGCTGGTGCTCGACGAGCCGACCGCCGCGATGGACGCGCGCGCCGAAGCCGAGGTTTTTGAGCACTTCAGGCTGCTTGCGCGTGACCGCATCACCATATTGATCTCACATCGCTTCTCGACGGTGCGCATGGCCGATCAGATCGCGGTGCTCGATCACGGGCGCATCATCGAACAAGGCAGTCACGAGCAGTTGATGCAGCGCGCCGGGCACTATGCACAGCTCTTCGCCCTGCAGGCGCGCGGCTATCGTTGATGCCCGCATTGATGCCCGCAATCGTCGCTTACGAGGTACAATAATCCCATGGAAGAGATCGCTGATACCTTCGACTCCGCCTTTTCAAAAGCCGTCGATCTCGGCAATCGCCTGGCCGGTAAGGACAAAGAAGCGGACTTGTGGGATATCGCCGACGGGTTGCTTGCCGGGGCGATCCAATACTGGCTCTACTCGCGCCAACCCTGCGGCGATCCGCAGTGCGACGACTGCGGTCCCATCAGCACCGCAGAAGCGCGCATGGGCGAGCTCAAACGGCTGATCGATCAGCTCGCGTCCGAGAGCGAGTACTTCCACGCGCCGACCGATTCAAACGCCGGCCGCGCGTAAGCGCCGGCCGTGTGAATGGGCTGGGAGCGTGTTGATTTGCTCAGCCGGCTGCCGTAACCGAAGCGGCCACTTCAGCCAGCGCCGCCGCGAGAATCTGCACGCCGTCCTCGAGCAACGCGTCGCCTATCGTCAATGGTGCGAGCAGACGAATCACGTTGCCGTATAGGCCGCAGGACAAAATTACCAGACCGCGCCGCGCCGCCGCCTGCACCAGCGCGCGCGTCGTCTCGGCGTCGGGTTGATCGGCGCGTCCATTTTTTACCAGCTCGATCGCGACCATTGCGCCCAGGCCGCGTACCTCGCCAATCAGCGGGAACTGCTGCTGCAGCCGGCGCAGGTGAGCCATCAGCCGGGCACCGATCTCCTGCGAGCGCTTCAGCAGCCGTTCCTCGTGCATGATTTCGAGCACCGCCAGTGCCGCGGCGCACGCTAGGGGTGAACCGGCGAAGGTACCGCCAAGACCGCCGGGTGCGGGCGCGTCCATGATATGCGCCTTGCCCACCACGGCGGATAACGGCAGTCCGCCGGCGATGCTCTTGGCAACTGTCAACAAATCGGCTTCGACGCCGGCATGTTCGAGCGCAAACATGCGGCCGGTGCGGCCGAGGCCGCTCTGAATCTCATCGACGATAAACACGATCCCATGCTGATCGCACAGTGCGCGCAGGCTGCGCAGAAACTCCGGCGGAGCGAGGTAGAATCCGCCCTCGCCGAGGACGGGCTCGATGATGATGGCGGCCACGCGCGCCGGGTCGACGCTGACCTTGAACAGATGTTCGATGGCCGCGAGCGAATCCTGTGTGCTCACGCCGTGATAGTCCATCGGAAATGGTGCATGGAAAACGTCCGGCAGCAGCGGGCCGAAGCCGCTCTTGTACGGGTGCACCTTGCCCGTGAGGCTCATCGCGGCAATCGTGCGGCCGTGGAAGCCGCCGCCAAAGGCAAGCACCGCCGAGCGCTTGCTGTAACAGCGCGCGAGCTTTACGGCGTTCTCGACCGCCTCCGCACCGGTGGAGAACAGCACCGATTTCTTCGGCGTCGGGCCCGGTGCCAGGGCGTTCAAGCGCTCGGCGAGCGCGACGTAGCCTTCGTAGGGCGTTACTTGAAAGCACGCGTGCGAGAGTTGCTGCAGCTGGGCCGCAACGGCGGCGACCACCTTGGGGTGCAGATGGCCGGTATTGAGCACGGAGATGCCGCTGGCGAAATCGATGTAGCGTCGGCCCTCGCAGTCCCAGATTTCAGCGTTTTGCGCTCGCGCTGCATAAATCTGCAGTGTACTGGCGACGCCACGCGCTACGGCGGCCTCGCGGCGGCGATGCAGATCAGAATTGCTTGCCATGAGATCTCCTTGACGCCGGCACTATACGACCGGCGGCGCCGCTGTTGTATCAATGCGCATAAGTTAAGAACCCAAATCGTTTGCTGACAAAGGGTTACATCGCTAGAATCGCGCGCCTCCCAAGGCGAGGGTTGAATGCTCGTGAGCGTGAATACGGAAGTCGTCGTCGTCGGCGCCGGCCCAGCGGGGCTCTTCCAGGTGTTTGAGCTCGGGCTCCTGGGGATCAAATGCCATGTGCTCGATTCACTCAGTGCGCCCGGCGGCCAATGCACCGAGCTCTATCCGGACAAGCCGATCTACGACATCCCGGCACTGCCGATCTGCGGTGCGCAGGAGCTCATCGACCGGTTGCTGCAGCAGATCAAGCCCTTCGGTGCCGACTTTCACCTCGGTGAAGAGGTGCTCGAGCTCAAGCGGCAGGACGATGGACGCTTTCGCCTGCTAACCAGCGCGGGTACGGCGTTCGATGCGGGCGCCGTCGTGATCGCCGGCGGTGTCGGCTCCTTTCAGCCGCGCCGCCTGGGCGTGGACGACATCGGTAATTTCGAAGGTTCGCAGATCCACTATCGTGTCAAGAACGCGGCCCAATTTCACGGCCGCAAGCTCGTGATCTTCGGCGGCGGCGATTCTGCGCTCGACTGGACACTCGATCTGGCGCCGAAGGCGGCCAGCATCACGCTGGTGCACCGGCGTGCAGATTTTCGCGCTGCGCCGGCTTCGGTGGCACGCATGCGCGAACTGCAACAGGCCGGGCGGCTGCGCTTCGTCGAAGGCCTGGCGCACCGGGTGCACCATCAGGCGGGCACGTTGGTCGGCGTCGAGATCAAGTCGACCAACGGCGAGCTGCAGCGGCTCGATGCCGATCATCTATTGGTGTTTTTCGGCCTGGCGCCTAAGCTCGGGCCGATCGCCGAGTGGGGTTTGGAGCTCGACAAACGTGCGATCAAGGTGGATACGGAAAAGTTTCAGTCCAACATTCCCGGCATCTTCGCCATTGGTGACATCAACACTTATCCAGGCAAGAAGAAGCTGATCCTATCGGCCTTTCACGAGGCGGCGCTGGCGGCGTTCGCGATTCAACATCACCTGTATCCGGCGAAGAAGCAGTTCCTGCAGTACACGACCACCAGTCCGGCGATGCAGAAGCGCTTGGGTGTGACCGGCGCCTAGCGTCCGGCGGGGCGCGCGGCCCCCGGAGCGTGCGCAGCGCCTGAGGTGGGAGCTTGAGGTAGACTGCCTTGCAATGGATGCACGACTGGCCGAGTTGCTGCGCTTACTCGAGCTCGAAAGACTCGAAGTCAATATCTTCCGCGGCGAGAGCCACGACATCGGCAGTCCGCAAGTCTACGGCGGCCAGGTGCTCGGGCAGGCATTGAAGGCCGCATACGCCACGGTCGAACCCGAGCGCGTTGCTCACTCGCTGCACGCCTATTTCCTGCGGCGAGGCGACTTTAACGCGCCGATCGTTTATTTCGTCGATCGCAGCCGCGACGGGCACAGCTTCACCAGCCGGCGTGTCACTGCCATCCAGCACGGCGAGCAGATCTTCCATATGGCGGCGTCCTTCCAGACGCCCGAAGTCGGAGTCGATCATCAGATCGAAATGCCGAGGGTGCCGGGACCGGAAGCGCTGCCCGATTCGGCCGTGCTGCCGCCGAGCACCTTGGCGGAGCTGCCGGAGAAAATGCGCCAGTTCTACGGCCGCCCGTGGCCGTTTGAATTCCGATTGGTGCATCCGGTGCCTTTGCCGCGACCGCCCAAGGCGCCGCCGGCGCAACAGGTGTGGATCCGCATCATCGACCGCGTTCCCGATGACGATATCCTGCATCGCTGCCTGCTCGCCTACGTTTCCGACTTTCATCTCCTCACGACCGCGACGCTGCCGCATGCGCTGCCCTACATGAGCAGCAATCTCGTGCTGGCGAGCATTGATCATGCGATGTGGTTTCACTGGCCGCTGCGTGTCGATGAGTGGTTTCTCTACGCCATCGACAGTCCCAGCGCCTCCGGGGCGCGCGGTTTCTCGCGCGGCAGCATCTTCACGCGCACCGGACGGCTTGTGGCGAGCACGGCGCAGGAAGGCCTGCTGCGCGTGATCGACGTGGCCGGCGGCGCCGTGTAGCGCATCGATGGCGGCGTGATCGGGCGGGCGTGCTAGCCGGCCAGAGATCTCAAGCCGCCGTCAGCTTGCCGCGCCGGTAGTCGTCGATGGCCTGGTCGATCTCTTCGGGCGTATTCATGACGAACGGACCGTATTGCGCCACCGGTTCGCGCAGCGGCTGGGCCGCGAGCAGCAACAGTTGCGCCCCGGGCTCGCCCGCTTGGATGCGCACCTGCTCGCCGTCGCTGAGTACCCCAGCCGCACGGTGCGGCACCACATGTGCGTCATCAGCCGGTCCGACGCGCGCCTCCCCCTCATACACGTAGATGAACGCGTTGTAGCCGACGTGCAGCGGCAGCGTGACCGCCGCATTCGGCGGCAGCCGCACGTCCAGATACAGCGGGTCGGTGGTGAGCTTGCCGCCGACACCGTTGATCGGACCATCGACGGAGACTGCGCCCAGTCTCAACGTGCCGGCAATGACCTTTGCGCGGCCACCGCCGGGCAGGTCGATAGCCGGGATCTCGTCCGCGGATATGTCGCGATAGCTCGCCGGCTTCATCTTTTCCCGTGAAGGCAAATTGATCCAAAGCTGAAAACCGCGCATGCGTCCCTCGGTCTGCAGCGGCATCTCCGAATGGATGATGCCGTGCGCGGCGGTCATCCACTGCACATCGCCCGGCTTGAGGTCGCCGCGGTTGCCCATGTGGTCTTCATGGCGCATGTGACCGTCGAGCATGTAGGTCACGGTCTCGAATCCCCGATGCGGATGCGAAGGGAAGCCGCCGATGTAGTCTTCCGCTTTATCCGAATAGAACTCATCGAGCATCAGGAACGGGTCAACGTGTATGCCGCGTTGACTGCCCAAGCTGCGCCGCAGCTTCACGCCTGCGCCATCGGCGGTCGGTATCGACTGGATGATGTTCGAGAGTGTGCGTGTGCTCATGTGGATGGTCCTCCTCGTGGCTAGTTATATATTGATTTGTTGGATATAAAAGTAGAATAATTAACGTATAAATATCTACTTATTAGATAAATGGCTACCCATATCACCCTCGAGCAGTGGCGCACCCTCCAGATGGTGGTCGAGGCCGGGGGTTATTCGCAGGCTGCAACGGCTATGCACAAAAGCCAATCGGCCATCACCTACGCGGTGCAGAAGCTGCAGACGCAGCTCAAGACCAAGATTTTCGAACTCCAGGGCCGTAAGGCGCGGCTCACGGCGGCGGGTGAGGTGCTCTACCGCCGCGCCAAAGCGCTGCTCGAGGAGGCGGCGGCGCTCGAGCAGGCTGCCACGAGTCTGTCCGATGGCTGGGAGCCGGAGCTGCGCATCGCGGTCGAGATCATCTTTCCGACCTGGCTGTTGCTGCAGTGTCTGGCGCAGTACGCCGAGCAGCGGCCAGAAGTGCGCATTGAGCTGTACGAGACGGTGCTCAGCGGTACCGACGAGGCGCTGCTGGCGCGGCGGATCGATCTGGCGATCTGCTCGCAGGTCCCGCCAGGATTTATCGGCGATCCGCTGCTGCCCATCCGCTTCATTGCGGTCGCCCATCCACAGCATCCCCTGCATCGTCTTGGCCGCACTCTCACGCTGCAGGATCTGCGCAAACACCGCCAGCTGGTGATACGCGATTCGGGCATGCAGCGCACGCGTACGGTGACGTGGCTCGGGGCAGAGCAGCGCTGGACCGTCAGTCAAAAGGCGACTTCGATTCATGCCGCCGGCCTGGGGCTGGGATTTGCGTGGTTCGCCGAGGATACGATCCGCGGCGAGATCGAGCGTGGAGAGCTCAAGCCATTGCCGTTGCGCGAGGGTGCGGAGCGCTGGGCGCAGCTCTATCTTGTGTTCGCCGACAGCGACTATGCCGGAGCTGGCGCGCGGCGGCTCGCGCAGATCATCCGCGAGCGGGTGGCCGAGCAGTGCCGCTCACGATGAAGTCCTACAGCAGTTTACCGGGGTTCATAATGCCATTGGGATCGAGGGCACGCTTGATCGCGCGCATGCAATCGAGCCCTACGGGAGAGCCATAGCGCTGCAGTTCCTCGCGCTTGAGCCGGCCGATGCCGTGTTCGGCACTGATGCTGCCCTGATAGCTGGCGACCAGATCGTGAACAGTGCGGCGGATCAGGGATTCGCGCGCGAGAAAACCCGCGTTGTTCGCGTCGTCGATATGGCTGATGTTGAAATGCAGATTGCCATCGCCGGCGTGCCCGTAACACACGAGCACGCCATCCGGCGCCTGGACCGCCACGGCGGCCGAAGCTTCTGCCACGAACCCCGGAAGGGCCGCCACCGGGACCGAAATGTCGTGCTTGAGGCTCGGGCCGGCGAGCCGCTGCGCTTCGGGGATGTGCTCGCGCAGGCGCCAGAAAGCCTGGCGTTGCCGCTCGCTGCTCGCGAGTGCGGCGTCAAGCACGACGCTGCGCTCGATCGCCGCGCCGAGGGTTTCCTGCAGAATTTCATCGAGCGGCTCGTCCGCCGCCGAGGTCAGCTCGCACAGGATGTACCAGTCGTAGCGCTTATCGAAGGGATCGGTGACGTTGGGAATGTGACGCGTCGTCAGATCGACCGCAATTCGCGGCAGCAGTTCGAACGATGACAGGCGATCGGCGGCGGCGGCGCGCAACATGCCCAGCAATTGCACTGCAGCCGCGACGGTGGGAATAGCGGCGAAGGCGGTGGCGCCGGTGCGCTGTCTCGGCCACAGCTTCAGACTTGCGGCGGTGATCAGGCCGAGGGTGCCTTCGGAGCCGATGAAGAGCGACCTCAAATCGTAGCCGGTGTTGTCCTTGCGCAGCGACTTGAGGCCTGCATAGATGCGCCCATCCGGCAACACTGCTTCCACGCCGAGCACCAGGTCCCGTGTCATGCCGTAGCGCACGACGTTGACGCCGCCGGCATTGGTCGCGAGGTTGCCGCCGATCTGACAACTGCCCTCGGAGCCCAGGCTCAGCGGGAAAAAGCGCTCGGCAGCCGCGGCGGCGTGCTGTACGTGCGCAAGCACGCAGCCCGCTTCGGCGACCATCGAGAAATTCTCGGCGTCGATGCTGCGGATGCGGTTCAACCGGCGCAGGCTCAACACCAGTTGGCCGCCTGAATCGTCGGGGGTGGCACCGCCGCAGTTGCTGGTGTTGCCGCCTTGCGGCACGACGCCAACGC
>JBIODE010000061.1:0-8552 GCA_044440325.1 Steroidobacterales bacterium | reverse complement strand
TCGACCGCGTTGCGCACGAGCTGACTCAACGCGTCGAACAGATCGCTGGCCCAGTCTTCAGGAATCTCTTCGAAGCCGATCGTCACCAACGTCGCGTCTTTGCCGCAGGCGCGCGCGGCTTGCTCGGCCAGCTGCCGCAAGGCGGCCTCGACTCGCGGGCGTGATCGACCGACGGCTTTGTCGGCAGGCTCGACTTCGGGTGTTGGCACGCCGACGATGTCGGCGGCGAATGCGACGTGGCTGCACATCCCCTCCAACAGCACCATCAGCGGCAGCAGGTCGTTGCCGGAGATCGAGGCGCGGGCTTGCAACTCACGCAGTGCAAGCTCGCACTCGGCCGCCCTTGCAGCCACGGTCGGCAGATGCAGTGTCTGCATCGCCGTGCCAATGCCGGCGACTTCAGTCGCTAGTTGCTCGATCTTGCCGCGGAATGCGGCCGTGTCTCGCGTGGGCGAGCGCAACATTGCGCGGACGCGCTCGCCGGACGCCAGCGCCGCCGACAGGAATGCCAGCAACGGCTGCGGCTCCGCCAGCAGCAAGGAGCGATACAGGTCGCGCTCTTCGCGCACCGTCTCGATCTCGAGCCGCATTGAGTCGTACGAACCGGTTTCAGACGGCATCGGCGTATCCTCGCTCGGGCGCCATCTCGGCGAACTGCATGAGCGCGGCCTGGGCGGTGGCGGCATCGGCGTAGCGCTGCTCGCGCGCGCGCGCCATCAACCCTTCGAGCAGCGGCTCGAAACATGCGAGATCCGGCGGTAGCGGTGGTCGCGGACCGTGCACGTGTTGATGCATGACTTCGACCGCCGTGCTGCCGCTGTACGGCCGCCGTCCGCTGAGCATCTCGAACAGGATCACGCCGAGGCTGTACAAGTCGCTGCGGCGATCGAGCTCCAGACCCTGCGCCTGTTCCGGGCTCATGTAGTACGGCGAGCCGCGCAACAGACCGACGGCGGTGCTGCGCGTGTCCGCATCGACGCGCTTGGCCAGCCCGAAGTCGATCAGCACGATCGAGCCGTCTGCGCGCAGCATGATGTTCGGCGGCTTCAGGTCGCGATGAATCAAGCCTGCGCCGTGCACGCACCGCAATGCTTCGCAGATGTAGCGCGCGTAGGCGAAGCTCTCGGCGGTGGTGAGCGGCTGCTGCAGCCGCATCTTGAGGTCGCCGCAGGGAAAATATTCCATCGCGATAAATTCGTAGCCGTCGTGGAAGCCATAGTCGTAGATGTCGATGACGGCGGCATTGCGCAGCGCGCTGATGGCGGCGTATTCGCGCGAGAAATACTGCGGGTCCTCCGTCGTGGCAGCCCGCGGCTTGCTGACCTTGAGCGCGACGTAGCGGCCGAGCGCGGCACTGTGGGCGAGATAAACAATCGCGCGTGCGGACTCGCCCAGCTTGTGCAGCAGCGAATACTGTGGCAGTTCCAGTTGTGGCGCGATGCGCGCGCGTAGGCGGGGGTTGCGTGGTGCGGCGCCGGCCGCCGCGACTCTGCGGCCCCGCCGCAGGGCGAGCCGCAACGAGCGGGCGAGGCGCTTCGCATTCAATAGCGATCGCGGCAGGTAATCGGCGGCGCCACGCCTGATCGCGCGTACGGCGCGCAGCTCGTCGCCGCCGTGAGCAATCAGTACCAGCGGCGGAAAGCCCGCTTGCGCCAACAGGCCGCGCACCGCGTCGAATTCCTCATCGGGGCCATCCGGCTCGGCGCCGGAATTGACACCATAGATGACCAGATCGTAATCGCGCACCGTCACCGCATTGCGCTGCGGCTCGAACTGCGTGCGGTCGAGCGCCAGGTAGCTGCCTTCCGGCCAGAGTATTTCCAGATGACGATGCAACCAAATCCGCAGCTCGCGATCCGGCTCGACGATGAGAATGCGCGGCTTCATCGTGCAGAGTGCCGCAGCAGCCATGCGCACAGCAGCGCTGCCAGCGCTGCGAGCGCGCCGATCCAGGTGAAGCGGGTGACATTGCTGCTCGAGTGCTTGCGCGCATCGAGCGCGGCCTGGCGCTGCGTCAACTCGAGATCGCGCATCTGCCCGTGACGGTACAGCGCCGCCTCGACGAATAGGGTCAAGCGCTGCGCCGAGGCGGGCTTGTGCACGAAGCGGAAGACGGAGCCGTCGTTGAGTGCCGCGGTCAACGGCGCCTGCAGATGACCGCTGCCGGCCACGAGAATCACGAGTGCCGGGAATTGCCTCCGCAATTGCACGATGAATTCGCGCAAGTCTGCGGGCGCTGCCGCTGCATCGATCAATGCGAGCGCGCCCGCATTGGCGACGATCTGATCGATGAAGCGATCGACCGACGGTGATAAGCACAGATCGACCGGCAGCTGCGTGATGGCGCTGAGCGCCTCGAGCAGGGCCGGATCTTCGGACAGCGCGATCAGGTGCGGTCGTGCCGTTGCCAGCGAGCCCACGGGATGCGCCGACGGCGCGCGCGCGTGAGCGGTCGCGCGATCGTCGGTGGCGGCGTCGTCGATACGGCCTGGCACTCGTGGGTCTCCGGTAGCAGCGGACAAGAAATCACCTGATGCCGCGGACTCTACGATGTCTGTCCAGCGGCACAATGCAGCGCCCGGGCACTCTGGCGGGATTTGTGACCGGCATTGCCGGCGGTCGGTTGATAATGTGACGCAGGTCCAAATCCGGCCCAAAGAGGATTCAGTACATGTTGAAGCTGCGCCAGGCGCAACGCACCGACTCCGCCGCCATCTTCGGCCTGATCGGTGAGCTCGCCGACTTTGAGCAGCTGCGCGCCGAGGTCACCGGCACGGCCGCCGCGCTCGAGCAACATCTGTTCGATGAGCCGCGTTATGCGCGGGCGCTGCTCGCCGAATGGGGTCACGACTGCGCCGGCTTCGCGCTGTACTTCTTCAACTACTCGACCTTTCGATGCCGGCCGGGAATCTATCTGGAGGATCTGTACGTGCGGCCGCAATTTCGCGGTCGCGGTGTCGGTCGTGCACTGCTGGCGGCGGTCGAGGCGGTTGCGCTCGAGCACGGATGCGGCCGCCTCGAGTGGTCGGTGCTCGATTGGAACGCCGCGGCGATCGGGTTCTATCGCCGCTTTGGCGCGCGCGCCATCGAGGGGTGGACCGTCTATCGCAAAACGCTGCCCTAGTCGGCCGGCGACTGCAGCCGGCGCCGGAACTGGCGCGGCGAGATGCCCGCGCGTCGCTTGAAAAAGCGGCAGAAGTACGCGGGGTCGGCGAAGCCGAGCTCGGTGGCGACTTGTGCGACGGGCATGGCAACATATGTCAAACGTCGACGTGCCTCCAAGGCAAGCCGCTCCTGCAAGAGCTCGAATGCCGAGCGACCGCCATGGACACGGCAGAGCCGGTTCAGCCGTCCTTCGGTCATGCCGGTCGAGTGGGCGTAGCGGCTCACCGGCCAATGCTCGCGGTAGTGCTTTTCCAGCAGCGACTGGAAGCGTGCGAAATAGCCGTGATGACGGTGCGCGTCGCCGAGCTGATGCCGGCGCAGCAGCTCATGGCCGATGAGCCAAAGCACACTGCGGCCCAGCCACACGCAGACCGGCGAGCCGGCACCGCCGGGCTGGCGAAACTCCTCCAGCAGCCGCTCGAACAGGCGTTGCAGCCGGCCGGCCAGCTCCGCGGCGACATCGGCGTCGGCGGCACCGCTATCCAGCGCCAGCACGTGCGGCACCGCGAACAGCGCCCGAAATGAAGCCTGCGAGGCCTCGTCGTTGCCGTCGAATAGCGACTGCGGCGCGACCGTCAGCACGTAGCCGGTCGTGCTCTCGCTGAAGCGAAATGCATGCACCGCGCCCGGCGGCACGATCGCAAACGCCGGTCCGCGCAGCTCGGCATGGACGTCATCGACATTCGCGGCCACCGGGCCAGCGGCCACGAAAACACATTGACACAGCCCACGATGCGTATGCGCCGTGATCTCCCAGGAGTATTTTCGGCTGCGCGCCTGAATGTCTTCAATGTGCAAGCGCTCGCCGGCGACGTCTGAGCGTTGTTCACCATAAAGTGCATAGCTTGGAACGGTTTTTGGCCGGTTATTCATGGCTAGCTAGAGTGGGGCCGGTCGGGCGCCAGCAGGCCTCAGAATGGCACAAAAGTACAAGATTTCGAGTTTTTCGGCCAGCGCGCGCGGGAGGCTTCCTTCTAGTCTATTGAAAAGCGGATACTGACCCGTCTTTGGGGGGAGCCATGTTTAGATTCGATCCTTATTCGCCGGTGGTCGACGCCGACCCGTTCCCGCTGTACCGGACATTGCGCGACGAATATCCGTGCTTCTGGAGCGAGGACGCGAAGATGTGGGTGCTTTCGCGCTATGCCGACATCTTTGCCGCCCTCGGCAACTGGCAGGTTTTTTCGTCCGCCAAGGGCAACCTGATGGACGAGCTGCCGAATCGCGCCGGCTCGACCCTGGGCACGACCGATCCGCCACGGCACGACCGGCTGCGCGCGCTGATTCAATATGCCTTTACCAAGCGCAATCTCGAGGGACTGGCGGAGCCAATTCGCCAGCTCGTGCGCGAACAGCTGGCGCTGCTGAAGGGTCGCGAGCAGTTCGATTTCGTCGGCGATTTTTCCAGCAAGGTGACCGTCAAGATTCTGTTCCGCATGCTCGGTCTGCCCCCGGGCGATGATCAGCTGGTGCGCGACAAGGCGGTGCTGATGGTGCAGTCCGATCCCATCACCCGCCAGAAGGGGGCGGAGCACATCGCCGCCTACAATTGGATGCAGGAATATGCGGCCGGGGTGATTGCCGAACGGCGCAAGAGTCCCGGCGAGGATCTACTGTCGCAGTTCGTGCTGGCGGAGATCGACGGTGAGAAGCTGGCCGAGCGTGAAGTGCTGCTGACGACGACCACGCTGATCATGGCCGGCATCGAATCGCTCGGCGGCTTCATGACCATGTTCGCGCTGAATCTCGCCGATTTTCCAGACGCGCGCCGGCGGCTGGTGGCAAATCCCGCGCAGATTCCCGACGCGATTGAAGAATCCCTGCGTTACAACACTTCAGGGCAGCGGTTTCGCCGCTGTCTCGCCAAGGATTTCGAGCTGCACGGGCAGACCATGCGCACCGGCGATTTTGTCTGCTTGGCCTACGGCTCGGCGAATCGCGACGAGCGGCAGTTCCCGAATCCCGACGTGTACGACATCGGCCGCAAGCCGCGCGGACACGTCGGCTTCGGCGGGGGCGTGCATGCCTGTCTCGGCGCGATGGTGGCGCGCATGGCAGTGCAAATCATCTTCGGGGAATTCCTCCAGGCGTTTCCAGAGATCAACCGCACCGAGCAGCAATTGCCGTGGATGCCATCGACCACATTCCGCAGCCCGATGCGGCTGCCGCTGGCTGTGCACTGATCTGCGGCGACTCGATCCGGCCCGGCCAGGTAATCGTGCGCTCATGCCGCGGGTGATCTACATCGAGCCCGACGGCGAGCGCCACCCAGCTGAGGTCGAGCGCGGGTGGAGCCTGATGCAGGGAGCAATGGACGATGGTGTCGCCGGAATCGAAGCCCAATGCGGCGGCATGTGCGCGTGTGCGACCTGCCACTGCTATGTGGAGGACGGTTGGCTCGCAAGACTCCCGCCCCCGTCGGCCGATGAGGCCACGATGCTGCTGAATGTGGCGGCGCGTCGGCTGCCGAACAGCAGACTCTCATGCCAGATCCGCGTGGAACCCGCGCTCGACGGCATCGTCGTGCGTTTCCCTGATCGCCAGAGCTAGGCTCGCGTGGCCGATCCCATCCTCATCGTCGGGGCCGGCCAGGCGGGCGTGCAGATCGCCGACTCGCTGCGGCAGGAGGGCTACAGCGGTCCGCTGACGTTGATCGGCGAGGAGGCCCACATTCCGTATCACCGGCCGCCGCTGTCGAAGCAATGGCTGGTGCAGCCCGGCAATCTGCGCAGCCTGGCGATTCGTGGGGCCGAAGCACTGTCGCGACGAAACATCGACCTGCTGCTCGGCGCGCCGGTTGCGGCGATCGATCGGGCGGCCGCACGTCTCGAGCTCACCGACGGCCGCAGCCTCCCATATGCGCGGCTCGCGCTTGCCACCGGTTCGCGCGCGCGCGGCTTGCCGCCGCCCGGCGGCGCGCTCGCCGGAGTCCATACGCTGCGATCGATCGAGGATTCGCAGCATATCGGCGCAGACATCAAACGCTGCGCGCAGGAAGGGCTTGCGGTGGTGATCATCGGCGGCGGCTTCATCGGCCTGGAGGTGGCCGCGAGCGCGCGCAAGCTCGGTGCCGCGGCGGTCGTGCTCGAGGGCTTGCCGCGGCTGATGTCGCGTGTGACCGCACCGTTGGTTTCGGATGCATTCGCGCGCCTGCACGCGCAACACCAGGTCACCCTGGTCCTCGACGCCAAGGTCACGGAGTTGGCCGGCGCTGGTGGCCGCGTGCGCGCGGTCTGCACGGCGGACGGTGCGGAATATGCCGCCGGCTGCGTCGTGGTGGGCATCGGCGTGCTACCCGACGATCGGCTCGCCGCGGCCGCGGGGCTCGCCTGCGAGCGCGGCATCATCGTCGATGATTGTGCGCGCAGCAGCGATCCTGCAATCGTTGCGGCCGGCGACTGTACGGCGCGCCGCTTGCCGGATGGCGGCCTGCTGCGACTCGAGTCGGTGCAGAACGCGGTCGAGCAGGGCAAGTCCGCGGCCGCCGCGCTTCTGGGTCACGAACGGCCGTTTCGCGCGGCGCCCTGGTTCTGGTCGGATCAATACGACGTGAAGCTGCAAATGGTGGGGCTGAGCCACGGATACGATCGCGTCGTCAGCCGCGGCGATCTGGCCAAACCGGCATTTTCAGCCTACTACTTCCGCGGCGAGCGTCTGCTTGCGGTCGATTCCCTCAATCGAGGCCAGGATCACATGACCGCCAGACGGCTGTTGGATCAGGGCATCTCGCCGACACACGCGCAGGTTGCCGACGAAGGCTTCGATCTGCAGGGTCTGCTCAAGCAACCCCACGCCGTCGCGACCGAGTAGTTACCGCTGCGGCTGCAGAATGAATTGTTGGCCGCGGAACTCGAGCACCACGCCGTCGTTGGTGATTTCGATCACGCGTGCGCCCTCGGGCAGGACATCGCCTTCGCGCGCCTTGTGCATGTTGATCAAGGCGTAGCGCTCGCTCGGCCGCGCTGCATAGACGTGCAGGTCCAGCCGCAGCGGGGGCAGATTGCCGCCAACTTCGTCGAAGCTGGGCAGCGTGCGAGTGTCGCGCTCGATGCGCACACCGCCGCCGGAAACGGCCACCGCGGGCGCAAAATCCGCTGAATTCTGCAATGACGGTGGACCCGTGGCGCGGTCGCCGTCCGGGGAGGGCGCGGGTACTGCCGCGGCCCCGGCTGCCGTAGCCGAAGTCGCCTCAGGAGCCGCGGGCGCGGCGCCGGCGGCCGGGGCCGGGCCAGAGACCGTCGGCGCAGGCGTCGCGATTGCGGCGGGTGGGGCAGCGGAAGCCGTGGCGACCGGTGTCCTGGCAGCCGCGCTCTCGGTGTCCGTGGCGGGCTTGCGCAGCAGAAACCACAGCAGCGCGAGCAGATTGACGGCGAGCAACGCCGCCAACGCGATGGCCCACATCGGCTGTCGACGGCGCGGCTGCATCACGCGGACTTCGAGCAGCGTAGGGCCGGCCTGACGCTGCCGCTCCGCCTCCGATTTTTTCAACGCATCGAGAATGAATGACATCAGCGAATCTCGGTGGGTCCAGGCAAATGTTGCGCCTGCGCGGCGGCGCTTGCCACCGCAGTATGTCGCAGCAACGGTGTATCAGGCGCCGCCAGCGCGGCATCGAGCGCCACCTGTGTCTCAATACCAGCCACACCGTCGACCGCCAGATGAGCGCTGCGCTGAAACTCCGCCACCTGCTCCATCAGCGCTGCATCGAACTCATCGCCGCTAGCGGCTGGCGCGGTTTCACCGCGCCAGCGTTGTAGCTGCTCGCGCAGATTCCGCACCTGCGGCCCGCGCATGCCGGCGGCCAGATCCTTCACGTCCTTCGTTGGCGGGCGCCACAGCAGCACGAAATCTCCCGACCAGTAGCGCGCGAGCTCGGCAATGCCAACCGTGGCGCTCGCGGTACCAAATTGCAGCCGCGCCGTATCATCCTCGAACCCCGTCAGCAGCGCCTGGTATGACATTCCCGCCTCGTCACTGAGGCTCAGGATCGCCGGGCGGTTGAACTGGCGCAGCTGCGCGAACGAACCGCGCTCACTCAGACAGCGCAGGCCCTGGGTCGCGGCCTGGGTGCAGGCGTCCAGCCTGCCAGGCTGGTAGCTCGCGCGCCAGATGGAAAATAGTTGTGCAAACGCCGCGTCGGTGCCGGTCTGCGCCCGCTGGTCCGCGAGCAGCGCGGACAGCGCGGGTGCCGCCGCGGTGGCCGGTTTGGCCGCGGCCGTCGTGGCTGGCGACGACACTGCCGACGCGGGCAATCCGGCCGGAGTGGGTGCGACCGTTGCGCCGGCCGTTGCTCGGGCTGGCAGCGCGTGCAGCTGTGCAATCGCGGTCCGCACGGGCGTCAGGCGCCACAGCAGCGCGGCGCTCGCGCCGACGATCAGCAGCGTCAG
>JBIODE010000060.1:0-8698 GCA_044440325.1 Steroidobacterales bacterium | reverse complement strand
CCTCGGGGGGGCGCCCCCACCCGGGGCCCCCCCCCCCCCCTATCACCGGGGGTTCCCACCCCAGGGGCACCCGGGGCCCGCGGGCGCGGGCCCCGGCGCCGCCGCCGGCCTCGGCGTCGAACAGTCCGGCATTGCCCGAACCGATGGCCCGCGCAATCTCAAAGCGGCGGCTCATCTGTCCCGAGCTGGTCCACGCCAGCTCGGTGAGCGGATAGCCGTCCGGCGTCTGGCGGCCATAGGGCGGCTGGCCCAGCGCGTTGAGCCAGTTGAGCAGCGGCCGCGTATTGTTGATCGTGCGCCCGTCATAGGCGAAACGCACGGCCGAGACGACGTAGTGCATCGGATCCTTGAATTTCTGCCCGAGCGAGGCACCGAACTCGGGGCTCAGGAACAGGGTGCGCAACACCTCGGCAATGTTGCCGTCCGTCCTCTGAAAGGTCTGCGCCATGCGAGCAATGAGCTGCGGGGGCGGCGTGTCGCTGACGAAGTACAACGCCAGCTTGCGTGCGATGAAACGCGCGCAGGCGGGCTGCTGCGTTATCAGATGCACCGCGCGCTCGACCTCGCCGAAGCCTTCGCCGTCGATGACCTGTCCCAGCAATTGTTTGCGACCGAAGTCGTGACGCGCGGGATTGAATTCGAAGGCGCCGGCGCGCCGGTAGAGCGGCCGCCATTCGCGCCGCAGCCGCGGTGTCTCGCCCGTGGTGTTGATACCGACGCCGGTGAGAATGCGGGCGAGTTCCTGCACGTCCTGCTGGGTGTAGCCGGCGTCGACGCCGAGCGTGTGCAGCTCCATCAGCTCGCGCGCGTAGTTCTCGTTGATATGACCGGCCGCGTTTTGTGCATTGTCCAGGTACTGCAGCATCGCAGGGTGCTGGAGAGTGGCGAGCACCAGATCGGCGAATGCGCCCAGCGCGTGCGGGCGGATCGCGTGTTCCTCATAGTCGGCGATCGTCCAGCGCAGATTGGCCTTGTACTGGTGCACGCTGAAGTGATTGAGCCAGAACCACATCATCTGCTCCTGCAGCTGCGCCGGGGAGTAGACCGCGCGCAGCAGATCGCGGCGGATGGCCGCATAGGCGAGCTTGTTGCCGCTTTCGTTGAGAGACTTGCGGGCCTGCTCCTTGTCGGCACCGTCGGCGAGTGCGTTGATCCGCTTGTACTCGGCGTTGACCTCGATGAGCTGCAGCGTCGGGTCCAGATGCGCGATGGGCAGGGCATCGATTTGCGCGGCGATCGCCGGGGGCAGCGCCGGATTGCGCTCGCCGCGCAGCTGCGCCTCGAGAAAGCCGGCGCGGCCGAGACGGCGATACTCGGCCAGCGTCGCGGAATCGAGGCCAAAGGTGACGCGGTCGAGCCACTGCAGGTCAGCGCGTTTGAGATCGACCAGCGCGGCCGGCTTGGCGCCGTCACTTCCCGGGCGCGCTGCCGGCTGCGAACACGCCAGCAGCAGCGCCGACAGGCCCGCCACTACCGCCAGGCGCGCGATGGGGCTCCAGGCAGCCGCCAGTTCCGCTGTGATATTCATAAATCTCCTCAAGATAACGCCAAGGTGCCCAATGGCGTTGACGAGGCAAAATACTGCGCTCGTGAAGAAAGCGGTGAGCTGAGGATTGAGTCGCCACTGCGTGCTGTCCAGCAGCCTGTCGGCTTGACGGCATTAGTAAACTCACGTATTTTACGTGAACAGACTCCGTTGAGAAACCTCCATGCCCGCGGCGCATAAACACAATATTACCGTTGCCATTGATCGCGAGCTGCTCAAGCGCGCTCGGGGGTTGGCAGCAAAACGGGGCTGCAGCGTCAGCTCACTGTTGGCCAAAGAGTTGCAGGAACTCGTGGCCAGCGACCGACAGTATGAGGCCGCTGCGCGTCGCGCTCGCGGACTGATGGTATCGGGGCTCGCTCTAGGCGGTGCCAAGTTAGTCGATCGCAATGCCGTCCACGAACGACATCGTCTTCGTTGACACCAACATCTTGATCTACGCCCACGATCGCGACGCTGGCGTTCGCAGGCAAAAGGCCTCCCAGGCCCTTGATCGATTGTGGGAATCGCGTTCTGGTCGCCTCTCCGTCCAGGTGTTACAAGAATTTTTCGCAGTCGCCACCGGCAAGTTAAAATCAGCAGTTGGTGTTGCTGCGGCGCGCGAGGTTGTCAGAACTTATGCTCCATGGGTCATCGCTGCCACCGACGTAAACACTGTGCTGCGCGCCTCAGAAATAGCCGAGATGGCGCAGATTTCATTTTGGGACGGAATGATTGTCGCGGCCGCCGAGCAATCGGGTGCGACTACCTTGTATACGGAAGATCTAAACGTCGGGCAGGTAATCGCTGGAATCCGTGTCGCGAACCCGCTCGCATAGGCGTTCAGCGTGCGCGCCACGGGCTGAGCACGGGCAAGGGTACGGACGGAGGCGGTTGCGCTACAGTGGGTGCATCCTGGCAACTCGGCGGGGCTCGCAGCCATGTCGTACCGGCACGTGATCGGCAGCCGTGCGTATCAATTCGCCGATCTGAAAGCACTGCTCGCCAAGGCGTCGCCGGCGCGCTCCGGCGACGCTCTGGCGGGCATCGGGGCCGCGACCGAGGAGGAGCGGATGGCCGCCCGCATGACGCTGGCGGAACTGCCATTGACGCGCTTCCTCGATGAGCCGCTGATTCCGTACGAAGCAGACGAAGTGACGCGGCTGATCGTCGATCGGCATGACGCCGCCGCGTTTCGCAAGATTGCGCATCTGAGCGTCGGGGATTTTCGCAATTGGCTGCTGGCCGAAGGCACCGATGCGGTGCTGCTGGCCGGTATCGCTGCCGGCATTACGCCGGAGATGGCGGCAGCGGTCAGCAAGCTGATGCGCAACCAGGATCTGATCCTCGCGGCACGAAAATGCCGCGTCGTCACGCGTTTCCGCGACACCCTCGGGCTGCCCGGCCGGCTGTCGGTGCGCCTGCAGCCCAATCATCCGACCGACGATCCCCAGGGCATTGCCGCCTCGATACTCGATGGTCTGCTGTACGGTGCCGGCGATGCCGTCATCGGCGTCAATCCTGCAAGCGACAGCCTGCAGGCAAGCATCGCGCTGCTGCAGATGATCGACACGCTGCGCCTGCGCTACCAGGTGCCCACTCAGTCCTGCGTGCTCACACACGTCACGAACACCACAAGGCGATCGAGCTGGGCGCACCGGTGGATCTGGTATTTCAGTCCATCGCCGGCACCGAACAGGCCAACGCCAGCTTCGGCGTGAATCTGGCGCTGCTGCGCGAGGCGCAGGCGGCGGCGCAGAGCCTCAAGCGCGGCACACTGGGCGACAACGTCATGTACTTTGAGACCGGCCAGGGCAGCGCCCTGTCGGCCGACGCGCACCACGGCGTCGATCAGCAGACCTGCGAAGCGCGCGCCTACGCGGTCGCGCGTGAGTTCAAACCGCTGCTGACCAACACCGTGGTGGGTTTCATCGGGCCTGAGTATCTGTACGACGGCAAGCAGATCATCCGCGCGGGACTCGAAGACCATTTCTGCGGCAAGCTGCTCGGCGTGCCGATGGGCTGCGACATTTGCTACACCAATCACGCCGAAGCGGATCAGGACGACATGGATACGCTGCTGACGCTGCTCGGGGTCGCGGGAGTCAACTTCATCATGGGCGTTCCCGGCGCGGACGACGTGATGCTCAACTATCAGAGCACCTCGTTCCACGATGCGCTGTACGTTCGGAGCGCGCTGAACTTGCGGCGCGCGCCGGAATTCGAGGACTGGCTCGAGCGCCTTGGGATCACCGACCTCAAAGGGCGGCTACTACCGCCATCGGGGAAGCAACCGTTGCTGGCACACGTCCGTGACATCATCGGTGCAGCATGAGCCGGCTGATCGAGACCGATCCCTGGCAGGTGCTGCGGCGCTTTACTCCGGCACGCATCGCACTCGGTCGTGCCGGCGACAGCGCACCGACCGAGGCGCTGCTGGATTTCGGCCTTGCGCACGCCCAGGCGCGCGATGCCGTGCATGTGCCGATGGATTGCACTGCCATTGTGCGGCAGCTGGCCGACGCCGGTTACGCGAGCATCGCGGTTCATAGCGCCGCCAGCGACCGGAATGAATATCTGCGTCGACCGGATCTGGGTCGACGTCTGAATGAAGCCGGTCGTGCGCGGCTGCGCGCGCACACTGCGGCGGCGCGGCCGCCGCTCGTGTTCGTCATGGGCGATGGACTGTCCGCCGCGGCGGCCATGCGCCACGCGGTACCGTTGCTGCAATCGCTGGGCCCGCGCCTGACGGGCTGGGTGATGGCTCCGATTGTGGTTGCGTCTCAAGCACGCGTTGCGTTGGGCGATGAAATCGGCGAATTGCTGGGCGCCGAACAGGTCGTGGTGCTGATCGGCGAGCGCCCGGGGCTCAGTTGCGCCGATGGCCTCGGTATCTACCTGACCTATGCGCCGCGTGTCGGACGGACCGATGCCGAGCGCAACTGCATCTCCAACGTCCGGCCCGAAGGTCTCGGCTACGAACAGGCGGCGCACCGGCTCGCGTTTCTGCTCGCCGGCGCGCGGCGGCTCGGTCGCTCGGGGGTGAGGTTGAAAGATGAGAGTGAGCAGGTGCGGCCCGGCTCCAAGCTGACGAGCCCCGCGCCGTAGCGCCGCACCCGCCGCGACACTACTTCTTCGTCGACGACTCGTTCTTCGTCGACGACTCGCCGTTTTCGCCTTCCAGATCCTCCAGCGGCGGCGGATTTTCCAGCTCGCCGGTGTGGGTCCGAGGATTGGTAAAGGCATTGAACAGGGGCTCACTCTCAATCTTCGGCCGCCAAGGCTCCTTCCTTTGCGCGTATGGCGATGCTGCGGCGGGCTCCTGTGAACCGTGCACCGCCGGACCCTGATCGGCGATCAGAGCTGCGCCCTTGAATTCGACAATAAGGGCTGGAATCGCGTTCAGATCCGTGTAGCGAATCCAGCGCGGGCGGACGCGAAAATGGGTGATCCCTGAGAGTTTCGAGCGTCGCAGGCCGTCGGGGTGGACGGCGAAGTAAATGCGCTTGAACTGCTCGAATTCCGCGCCGGTCGGGACATCAACCTCGCCCTCATATTGCACCGTGCGCTCGTCCCCGGGGGTGTGTCCGCCGATGACAAAGGCGATGCGTGGGTTGCGGCGCAGGTTGGCGACCTTGCGCGTCGAGTCGAAGCAATCGAAAAACAGCTCCAGATGATCGTTGACCGCGAATCCGACCAGCGCCGCCTGCGGTGATCCGTCGATCGCGTGCGAGGCCTGGACTCCGTAACGGTGGAGTCTGAGGAAGTCGACTAAGGCGGCTTTGGTTACGGACATGGGTTTCCTTTTACTCTACTTAGCCCGTCGGGGATAATAAGGGATTACCGCATTAATCGGTCGGCAGTATCGCCCGTTTGAGCGCCGCCACCTCATCGCGCAGCTCCCGTACCGCCTGCTCGAGTCGAGCGAGACGATCGGGCTCGGCGTCGGCGTCGCCGGTCGAGGCCGGCCGGGCGGCCTTGGGGGCCGATGCCGAATCGGGCGCCGATGCGGCATCGGGGGCCAAAGCCGCGGTGGCAGGTGCAATCGCGCCTGAAAACAGATGCGCGTAACGTGCTTCGCGCCTGCCGGGCTCACGCGCGAGACGCAGCACGCGCGTGCCGCCTGCGGGTGAAGCGAGCTGCTCGAGTTCTGCTTCGACCTGCTCTACGCCGCTGAATTCGGCCATGCGGGCGGCGCGGCTGCGCAACTCGCCCGGGGTCTGCGGTCCGCGCAGCAGCAGCTCGCAGACGAGGGCGCGGCCCTGCGGCGTGAATTGCAGCGCGCTGAATTCAGTGTTGCAAAAGCGCTGTTGATACTTGGGCACGCGGCTGCCGAAACCGGAGCGCTCGAGGATCAAGTGTTTGCGTATCAGGCCATCGACCAGATCCTGCACTTCCCGGTCGGTCAGCTGCAGCACTGGGTCGCGGTTGCTTTTTTGATTGCAGGCCAGCGTCAGCGCATTGAGCGACAGCGGGTATTGCTCGGGCGTAGTGATCTGCTTCTCGATCAGGCAGCCGATGACACGAGCTTCGAGCGCGGAGAGTTGCGGGGTCAATGCGGCTGCCTTTTAAAGTCTTCCATCAACCCGTACATCCTCCGCCACAGCGGCCCGGGTTTGCCGCTGCCGACCGGCTTGCCGTCGATTGAGGTCACAGCCACCACGCCGCGCGTTGCAGCGCTCAGCCAGACCTCATCGGCCGCGCGCAATTGCGTCTCGCTGACAGGGACGGCGTGGCAGGGGATGCCGGAGGCGCGGGCGAGCTCTTCGAGCAGTCCGCGCGTGGTGCTCGGGAGCAATTGCGCGCCGTTTGGCGGGGTGTGGATTTCACCGTCCCAGATGACGTGCACGCTCGAGGCGCTCGCTTCGGTCAGCCAGCCCCCGCGCAGCAGGATCGCTTCGCTGGCGCCGGCTTCCACGGCCTGCTGCCGCAACAGGATGTTGGGCAGCAGTGCGACCGATTTGATGTCGCAGCGCGCCCAGCGGGTATCCGCCGCGGTAATGCAGGCGACGCCGCGTTCGAGCATGTCCGGAAGCGGCGGCGGCAACGGCGCGCAAAAGGCGAACACCGTGGGCTCGAGCTGCGGCAACGGCGCGTGGTTGCGACCGTATTCGGCGCCGCGCGAGATCTGCAGGTACACATACAGGTCGCCGCCGCCGTTCGCGCCGATCAGCTGCGCCAGCAGTTCTCGCCACTCATCGGTCGTGTGCGGGTCGCGTATGCTCAGCTCGTGCAGACTGCGGCTCAGGCGCGCGAGGTGCGCCGCGAGGCGCAGCGCGCGCCCGCCATACACCGGTACGACCTCATATACGCCATCGCCGAATAAAAACCCTCGATCGAGCGGCGAGATGCGTGCCTCACGCAGCGGCAGCAGCTCGCCATTGAGATGACAGATCGGCAGCGGTTCGGCCATGGGTTACCGGCGGGAGCGCGCGGGCGCTCAGTGAAACCAAAGCAGCACGGTGTCGCTGAGGCGGCTCCAGAAGCCGCCGCGGGCGACCGGTGTCAGCGGGTAGAGCGGCACCTGCGCGACGAGTTTGCCGCCGACGCTGATCTGCAGTTGACCGACGGCGATTTTTGGATCGAGCGGCGCGAGCAGCGGACGCTGCACGTTGGCGCTGGTCTCGATGCCGCCGGCGCCGGCGGCGCCGCCGACGCCGCGCGGAACCGTGATGTTGACCGCCGTCGCCGTTCCGACCGCGACGAATTCTTCGTTGCCCTTGTAGACGCGCGGCTTGAGCACGACCTCGCCGCGCTTCTTGACACTGATGGTCTCATAGAAGGTGAAGCCGTAATTCAACAGCGCCGCACTCGCATCCTCGCGCGCGCGCATGCTGCGGGAGCCGAGGACCACGGCAATCAGGCGTGTGTCCTGGCGCTTGGCGGAGCTGATCAGGCAGTAGCCGGCGCTGTCGGTGTGGCCGGTCTTGATGCCGTCGACCGTCGGATCGCGATCGAGCAGGCCGTTGCGGTTCTGCTGCTTGATGTTGTTCCAAACGAATTCGCGCAGTGAATACCACGGATAATATTGCGGGAAGTCGCGAATCAGCGCTGCCGAGAGCAGACTCAAATCCTTGGCGGTGCTGTAGTGCGTCGGCGAGGGCAGGCCACTGCTGTCTTCGAAGTGTGTCGCGGTCATCCCCAGTCGCTTGGCGTATTGGTTCATCAGCTCGACGAACGCGGACTCGGTACCGCCGACGCGCTCGGCCAGCGCGATCGTGGCGTCATTGCCGGACTGCACGATCATGCCCTTGATCAGTACTTCGGCCGGTACCTTGCTCCCGACCTGCACGAATGTGCGCGAGCCCTCGGCGCGCCAGGCGTGCTCGCTGATCGTGACCGGATCATCCAGCTTGAGTCGACCATCCTTGAGCGCCTGGAACACCACGTAGCAGGTCATGAGCTTGGTCAGACTCGCCGGTTCGATGCGTTGATCGTCCTTGGAGTTCGCGAGCACCTGGCCGCTGGCGTAATCGATCAATATGTAGTTGCGTGCGTCCACCTGAGGCGGACTCGGAACGGCGAGGTCTGCGGCAGCGTGCGCGAACGCGCTCAGGCCGAGCGAGCAGAGCACAGCGCAAACCGCGGTGGTCCAATTCATGTCCGAGGGTCTCCTGGTCGGGGGTCCGAGTGTAGCGATTCGCTTCAGTCCTGCGCGAGTCTTGCATCCGCAAAGCCGAGCTGACCCAGACGCTCGATGACGGCGTCAAACTCGGCGACGCTGGCGATGGGCCCGACGCGCACGCGCTGCAGCAACTGACCCGGCGGCGGCGCGAGCGTAACCGCGTTCGCAAACCCGGCCGTGCGCAGCCGCTGCGTGGCCCGGCGCGCCTTGTCGGCATTGGCGTACGCGCCGACCTGAACGTAGAAGGTGGAGGCGATGGGTGCAGCCGCCGGCACCGCCGCGTCCGCCGCCGGCACGGGCCCGGACGCAGGCGAAGGCCCGGCGACAGTCGCGGCGCCCGCGTCCGCGCCCACGGCCTCGACCTGCACGAAGGCGGTGCCGTTGCGGATCATGTCGAGTCTGAGCGCCGCGGTATAGGACAGATCGATGATGCGCTTGGCGACGAAGGGGCCTCGATCATTGATCCGCACGATCACGCTGCGCCCGTTGGAGAGGTTCGTGACACGGGCATAGCAGGGAATCGGCAGCGTCTTGTGCGCCGCGGTCAT
>JBIODE010000059.1:0-8715 GCA_044440325.1 Steroidobacterales bacterium | reverse complement strand
AGGTCATCCTGGTTCGCCATCATCAGCTCGTACCAGCGGCGCAGAATCACAGCGCGTTCCTTGGCGGTGCGTGCGGCCCAGGCTGGGAAGGCCGCCGCAGCGGCGTCGATGGCCGTGCGCGTGGCGGTGGCGTCGAGCAGCGGCACGTGCGCAATGACCGCGCCAGTGGCCGGATTTTTTACCGCGACCCGGCCTCCATTACCAGCTCCAACCCAGCGCCCGTCGATGAGACATTGATCGCGCAGCAGGCTCGAGTCTTTCAGCTGCATGTTCGCGCTCAGCCGATCGTGGTGCTGAGAAAAGCGATGGTGCGCTGCCGAGCGAGCGCGGCTGCTTCGGCATTGAAGTTATTTGGCCGCTCGCCATTGGCGAAGGCGTGGCCGGCGGGATAGAGATGAAAGATGCCGCTGGGGAAGACCGTGCGGATACGCTCGATCTCCTCGCGCGGAATAGAGGTGTCGCGCTCGCCGAAATGCAGCATCACCGGACACATCGGCGTCCTGGCCAGATGCTGGCCGATGCGCCCGCCGTAATAAACCACCGCGGCATTGATGGGCACTGCGCACGCCATCAGCCAGGCCAGCAGACCGCCCCAGCAGTAGCCGATGACCGCGACCTTTCCGGCGTGGCGCGCGAACGCCACCGCTGCCGTGATATCCAGCAGCGCCTTGCCCTGGTCGATCTGCATCGCGTAGCCCTTGGCCTGCTCGACTTCCGCGGCCGAGTAGCCGAGTTCGATATCGCGGCGGATACGGTCGAACAGCGCCGGCGCCACCGTCAGATAGCCGTCGGCGGCGAAGCTGTCGACGCAGCCGCGGACGGCGGCATTCAAGCCGAAGATCTCCTGCAGGATGACGATTCCGCCGCGCGCTGCGGTGGTCGGATTGGCGATGTAGGCGTTGAAAGGGTGCCCATCGCGCGCCATCAACGTCTCGAACTGGCTCATGCGCGCTCCAGTACTGCTGTCACGCCCATCCCGCCCGCGGTACAGGCCGAGGCGAGGCCACGCTCGGCCCTCGGATCGTTGGCCAGTAATTTCGCCAGAACCCCGAGTATGCGCGCCCCGGTCGCGCCGAACGGGTGGCCGATCGCGACGCTGCCGCCTTTGACGTTGAGCCGGGAGCGATCGATGCTGCCGAGCGGCGTGCTGCGGCCGAGGCGCTCGCGGCAGTATTCGGGCGACTCCCACGCCTTGAACAGACACAGCGGCACCGCGGCAAAGGCCTCGTGGATTTCGTAATAGTCAAAATCCTGCAGCGAGAGCCCGAGGTCTTCGAGGATCGCCGATACGGCATACGCCGGCGCCATCAACAGGCCCTCCTTGCGGCTCGCGAAATCCACCGCCCAGGTCTTGCCGGCGCGCAAGTACGCGAGTACCGGCAGCTTACGCCGCGCTGCCCATTCTTCCGACGCCAACAGCAGCGCCGCGGAACCGTCGGTGATCGGCGTGCTATTGCCGGCGGTCAAGGAGCCGCCGGGCGAGGGGTCGAATACCGGCTTGAGCTTGGCGAGCTTCTCCAGGGAAGTGTCGGCGCGGATGTTGTTATCGCTCTTCAGGCCCGAAAACGGCTCGACCAGGTCATCGTAGAATCCCTCGCGCCACGCGGCCGCCGCCTTGAGGTGGCTCTCGTAGGCGATTTCATCCTGCTCACGGCGCGTGATGCCCCAGGTCTTCACCATCAGCTCGCAGCTCTGGCCCATCGACAGGCCGGTGCGCGGCTCGACCACGGCGGGCAGCACCGGCTTCAGATCATGCGGGCGCAGGCCGAGCCAGGGCTTGAAACGCTGCCAGCCGCTGCGGCCGCGGTAGCTCTCGAGCAGCACTTCTCGATACGATTTCGGATAGACCACTGGCGGATCGCTGTTGTTATCGACCCCCGCGGCGATGCCGGCATCGATCTGCCCGAGCGCAATCTTGTTGCCCAGCAGGATCGCCGCTTCCAGGCTGGTGCCGCAGGCACGCTGTATATCGAGTCCCGGGGTCTGCGGATCCAGGCCGGTGGACAGCACCGATTCGCGCACCAGGTTGTAGTCCTTCGAATGCTTGATGACCGCGCCCGCGATCACATCGCCCAATCGCACGCCGGCAAGGCCGTAGCGGTCCACCAGTGCGCGCAGCGCGGCCACCAGCAGCTGCTGGTTATCGGTGCCGGCATAGGCGCCATGGGAGCGCGCAAATGGGATGCGCACACCGCCGATGATGGCCACACGTCTGGGAGAGGAACCGACCAGCATTTGAGCCTCCAAAATGGCAGACGCCTAGAATGCCACGCCCGCGCCTCCGGGGTCACGGGCTGCCCGATCGTGCATTGCGACGGCAGCGGAGGCCAGGGCAAGATGGCCGCTTTGATTCGGAGGTTGCATGCCCAGGTCCGGCGTCGATCGCGTGTTTGAAAGACGCCTGGCCGCGTTGGTCAACAGCCGCGAGGCGCGGCTGCTCGCGGGCGGTCGCCGCGGCGTCGAAAAGGAGTCGCTGCGCGTGACGCCGGAGGGACGCGTCGCGCAGACGCCGCACCCGCCCGCCCTCGGTGCGGCGCTGACCCACCCGCACATCACCACGGACTACTCCGAAGCCCTGACAGAGCTGGTCACGCCGACATTTCCCGACAATCCGCAGCTGTTGCAGTATCTGGGCGACCTGCATCGGTTTGTCTACCGCCATCTGGGCGACGAGTTGCTGTGGGCGACCTCGATGCCGTGCGAGATCGGCAGCGACGCCGAGGTGCCGATCGCCCGCTACGGCAATTCGCACCCCGGGCGCGTCAAATACATTTACCGCCGAGGTCTGCAAACTCGCTATGGCGGCATGATGCAGGCCATCTCCGGAGTGCATTTCAACTACTCATTCCCGCAGGAATTCTGGGCGCTTTACGCGCAGCTGCTGCAGGTGCAACGGGCGGACGCCGATTTCATTTCGGCGAGCTACTTCGCCGTGTTGCGCAACTACCGCAGGTACGGCTGGATCGTGTCGTATCTGTTCGGCGCCTCGCCGGCGCTGTGCAGCTCGTTTTTGCAGGGACGGAGCGACGCCGAGCTGCAGGCCCAAGGGCGCAGCACGCTGATCGGACCCTACGCAACCTCCCTGCGCATGAGTGACATCGGCTACCGCAACCGCAATCAGGCGGCGGTGGCGGTTTCGGTCAACAGCCTCGAGGAGTATCTACGCGATCTGCGGCGGGCGATCGGCGCACCGCATCCGCCGTTCGCGGCCCTCGGCGTGCGCGTCGATGGCGACTACCGCCAGCTCAGCGCCAATGTGTTGCAGATTGAAAACGAGTACTACAGCTATATTCGCCCGAAGCGCGTGCCGCGTGCCGGGGAGCGCACGACGCAGGCGCTCGCCCGTGCCGGCGTGGAGTATGTCGAGGTGCGCGCGCTCGACAACGGCGCCTTCGATCCGGTCGGCCTCAATCCGCGCAAGCTATGCTTTTTGGAGGCATTTCTGGCGCTGCTGCTGTTGCAGGACAGCCCGCCGATCGACCACGCGGAAGAAGAGGCGATCGAGCGCAACCACCTGGCGGTGGCGCGCCGCGGCCGCGAGCCGTCGCTGCAGCTTGAGCGGGACGGGCGCCGCGTGCCGTTCGCCGGCTTCGGGGCGGCGCTCCTAGATGCCATGCAGGGTGTCTGCGAACTGCTCGACGGCGCCAGCCCCGGGCGTCCCTACACGAGCGCACTGGCTGAGCAGGTCGCAAAGTTCGAGGAGGTCGAACGCACGCCATCGGCGCGGCTGCTGCGCGAGCTGCGTGCCAACGGCGAGGAATTCGCGGCGCTGGCGCTGCGGCTGTCGCGCGAGCATCGCAGCGAGCTTGAGCGGCAGCGCCCGGCGAGTGCGGCGCAGCTGGCCGAATTCCAGGCCGAGGCGCAGCAATCGCTGATCGAACAGGAAGCGCTCGAGGCGCACAGCCGCGGCAGCTTCGAGCAATATCTGGCAGGCTATCTTGCAAACTAGTGCCGCGGCACTGAAACAGCACGGGCAGCGGCGCAAGAATTGGATTCAGCACCGTCACGGTGCGGGTAGCTTGGCTGCGGACGGTCATCAGGCGCGGTCTCAGATTTGCAGGTCGGGTGCTCATGCTCAATAAAATCCGCCGTCTGCTGGTCGCCAATCGCGGCGAAATCGCCATCCGCGTCATGCGCGCGGCCAACGAGCTGGGCATCAAGACGGTCGCGATCTATTCGCAGGAAGATCGCTTCAGCCTCCATCGCACCAAGGCGGATGAGGCGTACCTGGTCGGTGTGGGCAAGGGCCCGATCGAAGCCTATCTCGATATCGACGGCATTCTGAACGTGGCGCGCGCGGCGCGCGTCGACGCCGTGCATCCGGGTTACGGCTTTCTCTCGGAGAATCCCCAATTCGCCGAAGCGTGCGTCGCTGCCGGCATCATCTTCATCGGCCCGGATGCGCAGACGATGCGCGTGCTCGGCAACAAAGTTGCGGCGCGCAACCTCGCCGTCGCGGCCGGCGTTGCGGTGATGCCGGCGACCCCACCGCTGCCGGCGCAGCTGCCCGAGGCGATGCGCCTGGCGCAGGCCGTCGGCTATCCCGTCATGCTCAAGGCCAGTTGGGGCGGCGGCGGCCGCGGCATGCGAGTCATCGACGGTGACGAGCAGCTGGCCGAGCTGCTGCCGCTGGCACGCCGGGAGGCGAAGGCGGCCTTCGGCAACGACGAGGTCTATCTCGAAAAGCTGGTGCGGCGTGCGCGGCACCTCGAGGTGCAGATACTCGGTGACGCTCATGGCAACCTCGTGCATCTGTACGAGCGCGATTGCACGGTGCAACGGCGCAATCAGAAAGTCGTCGAGCGTGCTCCGGCAGTGTTCTTGAGCGCGGCCGAGCGGGCCGCGCTGTGTGAGGCGGGGTTGGCCGTCGGCCGGGCCGCCAACTACCGCAACGCCGGCACGGTCGAGTTCCTGCAGGATGCCGACAGCGGGCAGTTCTACTTCATCGAGGTCAATCCGCGCATCCAGGTCGAGCACACGGTCACGGAGGCTGTCACCGGCATCGATCTGGTCAAAGCGCAGATCCGTATCGCCGATGGCGCGCGCATCGGGACGGCCGCCAGCGGGGTGCCGTTGCAGGCGGATATTCACCTGAGCGCGCACGCGCTGCAGTGCCGTGTGACCACCGAAGACCCGCAGCACAATTTCATTCCCGACTACGGCCGCATCACGGCATACCGCAGCCCGGCCGGCTTCGGCGTGCGGCTCGACGCCGGCACCGCCTACACCGGGGCGGTGATCACGCGCTCGTACGACTCGCTGCTGGTGAAGGTGACGACCTGGGCGCCGACGCCGGAGGAATCAATCGCGCGCATGCATCGGGCGCTGTGGGAGTTCCGCATTCGCGGTGTGTCGACCAACCTGCGCTTTCTCGACCAGATCATCACGCACCCGAGCTTTGTCCGCGGCCAGTACACAACGCGCTTCATCGACGAGACCCCGGAGCTGTTCGAGGTGCCGGCGCGGCGCGATCGCGCGACCCGCATCCTCACGTTTCTCGCCGAAACCATCGTCAACGGCAATCCCGAGGTCAAGGGCCGCGTCCGGCCCGCGCGCCTGCCTGCGCCACGGCTGCCGAGCCTGCCGCCTGCGGCCCCGCCCACCGGCACCAAGCAGAAACTCGACGAGCTGGGGCCGGCGCGCTTCGCTCAATGGATGCTCGAGCAGGATGCGGTACTGCTGACCGATACCAGCATGCGCGATGCGCATCAGTCGCTGCTCGCCACGCGCATGCGCAGCATCGATATGCTCGCCATCGCGCCGTACTACGCCGCGCTGCTGCCGCAGCTGTTTTCGGTGGAATGCTGGGGCGGAGCGACCTTCGACGTGGCGATGCGATTCTTGAAGGAGGATCCGTGGGAGCGCCTGGCACGCTTGCGCGCGGCGATGCCGAATCTACTGCTGCAGATGCTGCTGCGCTCTGCGAATGCGGTCGGCTATACCAACTATCCCGACAACGTGGTGCGCTACTTCGTGCAGCAGGCGGCGGCATCGGGTATCGATCTGTTCCGCATTTTCGACTCGCTCAACTGGGTCGAAAACATGCGCGTGGCAATCGATGCCGTGCTCGAGTCCGGCCGCCTGTGCGAGGCCGCGATCTGCTACACGGGAAATTTGAGCAATCCGAACGAGCGCAAGTACACGCTCGACTATTACCTGAAGCTCGCGCGCGAGCTCAAGGCGGCCGGCACCCACGTGCTCGGAATCAAGGACATGGCGGGGCTGTGTCAGCCGCGCGCTGCTTTCGAACTGGTCAAGGCGTTGAAGGCCGAGACCGGGCTGCCGGTGCACTTTCACACGCATGACACCAGCGGCATCGCTGCTGCAAGCATTTTTGCCGCGATCGCCGCCGGCGCCGACGCCGTCGACGGGGCCGTCGATTCGCTCAGCGGCCTGACTTCGCAGCCGAATCTCGGCTCGATTCTCGAGGCCCTGCGTTACGGTCCCCGCGATCCCGGACTCGACGCCAGTAATATGCGATTGATATCGCACTACTGGGAGCAGGTGCGCCAAGCCTATGTGGCCTTTGAGAGCGACAACCGCGCCGGCACCTCTGAGGTCTACGTGCATGGCATGCCCGGTGGGCAGTACACGAATTTGCGCGAGCAGGCTCGCTCGCTCGGCATTGACGATACGCGCTGGCCGGAAGTCGCGCGCGCTTACAGCGAGGTCAATGAGATGTTCGGCGATATCGTCAAGGTCACGCCGACCTCCAAGGTTGTCGGCGACATGGCGATTTTCATGGTGTCGAGCGGCCTGACACCCCAGGCGGTGCTCGATCCGAACAGCGAGGTTGCCTTTCCGGATTCGGTGGTGCAGTTCTTTCGCGGCGAGCTCGGACAGCCCTACGGCGGCTTTCCGCTGCAGTTGCAGCGCAAGGTGCTCAATGGCGCGAGTCCGCTGACGCGCCGGCCGGGCGAGGCGCTGCCGGATGCGGATCTGCCGGCGCTGCGCCGCGAGGCCGCCAAGCGCGCGCAGCGCGAGTTGACCGATCAGCAGTTCGCTTCGTTTCTAATGTACCCGAAGGTATTCACGGACTATGTCGCCGACCGCCGCCGCTTCAGCGATGTCGCCATTTTGCCGACGCCGGTGTTCTTCTATGGCATGGAATCGGGAGAGGAGATCAGTGCTGATCTCGAGCGCGGCAAGACGCTGATCGTGCGCTACGTGACCACGAGCGAACCGCACGAGGACGGCACCCGTACCGTGTTCTTCGAACTCAACGGCCAGCCGCGTTCCGTGCGTATCACGGACCGGAGCCAGATCCCCAAGCGCCCGCCACAACGCAAGATCGAAGCCGGCAACCCTAAGCACGTGGGTGCCCCGATGCCTGGCACGATCGCGACCGTGGCCGTGACGGTTGGGCAGAAGGTTGCCCGGGGTGATGTGGTTGCGACGCTCGAAGCGATGAAAATGGAAGCCGCAGTACGGGCCGAAACCGACGGTCAGGTTGCGGAAGTGCTGGTGCGGCCATCGATGCAGGTGGACGCCAAGGATCTTCTGATCGTGCTGAGCTAGCCCGCGCGGTACCGCGCCAATCGCCTTGCGGTCGTGAGCTGTCTGACCATGATCACGGTTAGCGTCACTTTCGCACCACTGCCGGGCATCTGCAGGCGCCAAACGCGCCGAATTGGTGCTTGTGAGGGCCCGGGTCCATGGCAAGCGACGCGGAATGGGGCATTTGTGCGTCGCTTGGCGTGGCATGAAAGGTGCACCTCCCGCTCGCCGTATCGGCGACCCAACAAGAACGGAGGCGGGAGTTCTCGCATGAAACTGGTTACCGCAATTATCAAACCTTTTAAGCTTGACGACGTTCGCGCTGCCCTGTCCGAGATCGGAGTCTCGGGCATGACAGTGACTGAGGTCAAAGGCTTCGGGCGTCAGCGTGGCCACACGGAGCTCTACCGTGGTGCCGAGTATGTCGTCGACTTCGTCCCGAAAACCCGCGTTGAAGTTGCCGTGCGCAGCGAGCTGGTCGACCAGGTGGTCGAAGCTGTGATCAAGGCCGCAAAGACCGGCAAGGTCGGCGACGGCAAAATCTTCGTTAGCGATATCAATCGGGTTATCCGCATCCGCACCGGCGAGACCGACAACGCCGCGCTCTGAGGCGGGCCCGCGTGCGAAGCGGGCCGCCGATTGACGGTATTGCGGCCGTACCCCAAGGAGTGGCAGGGTACGGCCCAATCCTGCATCGGGAGCAGCCATGTCGCACGCGATCGTGTTCCGCAAGTACGGCGGCGCGGAAGTATTGGAGTGGGAGCGCGAAGACCCGCCTGATCCGGCGGCGGCTGAGGTGCAGCTGCGGCATACCGCCATTGGCGTCAACTTCGTCGATATCTACGATCGCAGCGGTCTGTATCCGCAGACTCTGCCGTGCATTCCGGGCCGGGAGGCGGCCGGGGTGGTCGAGGCGGTCGGCAGGCAGGTCCGCGGCATCAAGCCTGGCGATCGCGTTGCGTATGTGCACGACGCGCCGGGTGCTTATGCACAGCGACGCAATATCCCGGCGGCCAAGCTGGTTAAATTGCCGCGCGACATCAACGATGAACAGGCGGCCGCGCTGATGCTCAAAGGCTTGACCGCGCAATATCTGCTGCGGCGGACCTACCGAGTCAAGGCGGGGGATTGGCTACTGGTGCACGCAGCAGTGGGTGGCGTCGGCTCGCTGCTGTGTCAGTGGGCGCGCGCGCTCGGCGCGCGAGTCATCGGCGTGGT
>JBIODE010000058.1:0-8946 GCA_044440325.1 Steroidobacterales bacterium | reverse complement strand
GCTGTATAGGACTGCCGCCATGCCCATTCCCGCCACCCCCTATATCTGGTTCAACGGCAAGCTGGTCGCGTGGGAAAAAGCTACCGTGCACGTGCTCGCGCATGCTCTGCACTACGGCTCTTCGGTATTCGAAGGGATAAGAGCCTACGACACGCCGCGCGGCGTCGCGATCTTCCGCCTGCGCGACCACACGCAGCGCCTGTTCGATTCCGCAAAGATCTACCGCATTGGGCTGCCGTTTTCGGCGGCCGAGATCAATGCGGCGTGCCGCCAAATCATCGCCGTGAACGAGTTGCGCCATGGCGCCTACATCCGCCCGGTGGCGTTCCGCGGCTACGGGGAAATCGGCGTGGCGCCGAAGATCGATCCTCCGGTCGACGTTGCGATTGCGGCCTGGGAATGGGGTAAATATCTCGGCCACGAGAGCGAGGAAGCCGGCGTCGATGTGTGCGTGTCGTCGTGGCAGCGCGTTGCGCCCAATACACTGCCGGCGCTCGCGAAGGCTGCCGGCAATTATCTGTCGAGCCAACTGATCAGTCAGGAGGCCAAACGCTTGGGATTTGCCGAGGGCATCGGTCTCGCGCCCGACGGCACCGTCAGCGAGGGCGCGGGCGAGAACCTGTTCATCGTCAAGGGCGGCGAGCTGCTGACCCCGAGTCTCGCGCATTCGGTGCTCAGCGGCATCACGCGCGACACGGTCATGAAGCTCGCGCGCGAGCGCGGCCTCACGGTGCGGGAAGCGAGCATTCCGCGCGAGCTGCTCTATCTGGCGGACGAGATCTTCTTCACCGGCACGGCGGCCGAGATCACCCCGATCCGTTCGGTCGATCGCATCGAAATCGGCAGCGGTCGCCGTGGGCCGATCACCGAATTATTGCAGCAGGCGTTCTTCGGTCTGTTCACCGGCGCCACCGTCGACACGTGGGGCTGGCTGGACTACGTTGACATGCAGCACCAGCCGCGGGTGGCGGCAGCGAGTTGACGATGAAGACGATTTTCCAGAAGGTCTGGGAGACGCACGAAGTGGTCGCGGAAACCGCCGCCACCCCTGCGATTCTCTACATCGATCTGCACCTGATCCACGAGGTGACATCGCCGCAGGCATTCACGGTGCTGCGCGAGCGCGGGCTGAAATTGCGGCGCACCGAACTCACGCTCGCGACCATGGACCATTCGACGCCGACGCGCACCGCGCAGGTGTTCGGCGGCGCACCGATTACCATTGAGTCGGCGGCGCATCAGATCGCCGAGCTCGAGAAGAACTGCAAGGCATTCGGCGTGGAATTGTTCGGTCTGCGCAGCGACCAGCGCGGTATCGTGCACATCGTCGGCCCCGAGCTCGGGCTCACGCAACCGGGCAAGACGGTGGTCTGCGGCGACAGCCATACCAGCACGCATGGCGCCTTCGGCGCCCTCGCCTTCGGCATCGGCACCACCGAGGTTGGACATGTGTTCGCGACTCAATGTCTGTTGCAGCGGCGACCCAAGACATTTGCGATCAATGTCGAGGGGCGGCTGTCGGCCGGGGTGACCGCCAAGGATCTGATCCTGGCAATCATCGGGCGCATCGGCGTCTCCGGCGGCACCGGCCACGTGCTCGAATACCGCGGCGCCGCCGTCCGCGCACTCAACATGGACGAGCGCATGACCGTCTGCAACATGTCGATCGAAGCCGGTGCGCGCGCGGGCATGATCGCGCCTGATGAGACCACGTTCGCCTACCTCAGCGACCGCCCGCGCGCGCCGCGCGGCGCCGAGTGGGAACGCGCGCTCGAGCACTGGCGCGCTTTGCCGAGCGATCCGGGTGCCACCTTCGACCGCGAGGTTTCATTGGATGGCTCGACGGTGGAGCCGATGATCACCTACGGCACCAATCCCGGCATGGTGGTGTCGATCTCCGGCACGATTCCGGATCGGGCCGGCGATCCAGTGTTCGACCAGGCGCTCGCCTATATGGGCCTGCACGCCGGCGAGCCGATCCGCGACCATGCGATCAACGTGGTTTTCATCGGCAGCTGCACCAACGGCCGGATCTCCGACCTGCGCAGCGCGGCGCAGGTATTGCGCGGACGCAAGATCGCGCACGGCGTGCGGGCGCTGGTCGTGCCCGGCTCGCAGCAGGTCAAGAAACAGGCAGAAGCGGAGGGACTGGATCGCATCTTCATCGCCGCCGGCGCCGAATGGCGCGAGTCGGGCTGCTCGATGTGCCTTGGCATGAACGGCGACGTGGTCGACAAGGGCGAGTACTCGCTCAGCACCAGCAACCGCAACTTCGAAGGACGCCAGGGCGTCGGTGCGCGCACGCTGCTCGCCAGTCCGTTGACCGCGGCCGCCAGTGCGCTGCGCGGACGCGTGACCGATCCGCGCGACATTCTCGACGGTTGAAGCAACTCATGCATCCCATACGGACGATCAGCTCGCGCACCGCCGTGCTGCCGTCGAGCAATATAGATACCGATCAGATCATACCGGCGCGCTTTCTGCGCACCACCACCCGCGAAGGGTTGGGCGCACGGTTGTTTGCCGATTGGCGCTATGCGGCCGACGGCACGCCCAAGGCGGATTTCCTGCTCAACCGGCCCGAAGCGGCCGGCTGCCAAATCCTGGTCGCCGGGCGCAACTTCGGCTGCGGCTCCTCGCGCGAGCATGCCCCCTGGGCGCTGCTCGACTACGGCTTTCGCGCTGTCATCAGCACCGAGATTGCGGACATTTTCCGCAACAATTCGCTCAAGAACGGGCTGCTGCCGGTCGTGGTCGACGAGGCCAGCAGTGCCTGGTTGCTGACCCATCCGGGCGCCGAGGTCACGATCGATCTCGAGCGCAGCATCGTGCAGCTGCCGAACGGCACCGCCGTCGAGTTTCCAATCGAGCAGTTCAATCGCTACTGCTTGTTGAACGGCGTCGATGAGCTCGGCTTCCTGCTCTCGAAGCAGGCCGAGATCGGCGCGCACGAACAGCGGATCGCATGAGGGCCCGCATCGCGGTCATCGCCGGTGATGGCATCGGCCCGGAGATCATAGCCGCCGCCATCCGGGTGCTCGAGGCCATCGGCCGCAAGTACCAGCATCAATTCGAGCTCGAAGCAGCGCCCTTCGGCGGCATCGCGATCGACCTGTATGGCGACCCGCTGCCCAGCAGCACACTGGACCTGTGCCTCGCGGCCGACGCGGTACTGCTCGGGGCCATCGGCGGGCCAAAATGGTCTGCTCCCCAGGCCAAGGTGCGGCCGGAGGCGGGGCTGTTGCGATTGCGGCGCGAGCTCGGCGTGTACGCGAACCTGCGGCCGGTCACGGTGCACCCGGCGCTGCGGAGCGTATCGACGTTGAAGCCCGAGGTGCTCGACGGAGTCGATCTGATATTCGTGCGGGAGCTGACCGGCGGCATTTATTTTGGCGCCAAAACGCGCACGCCGGAGCAAGCCACGGATTTATGCGTCTATTCGGTCATGGAGATCGAGCGGATCGTGCGCGTCGCCGCGCGCATCGCCCTGGGCCGGCGCAGGAAGCTACTGTCGATCGACAAGGCCAATGTCCTGGAAACCTCGAGGCTCTGGCGAGAAGTCTGCGAGCGTGTGGTGCGCACCGAATTTCCGGAGCTTGCGCTCGAACACATGCTGGTGGATACGGCGGCCATGCAGCTGGTGCGGCGGCCGCGCGATTTCGACGTCGCCGTCACCGAGAACATGTTCGGCGACATCCTGACCGACGAGGCCTCGACCCTGTGCGGCTCGCTCGGGTTATTGCCATCCGCCTCCCTCGGCGACGGCAGGCGCGGCCTGTACGAGCCCATTCACGGCTCGGCGCCAGACATTGCCGGCCAAGGCATCGCCAATCCGTATGGCACTATCCTCAGCGTCGCCCTGCTATTGCGGCATTCGCTTGGGCTCCTGCCCGAGGCCGAGACGGTCGAAGCGGCCGTGTACCGCGCGATCAGCGCTGGCGTGCGCACACCCGATATTGCAGAGCCCGGCCAGCGCGCCGCCACCACAGCGATGGCGGCCGACGCGGTGGTGGCCGCTGTTGCATAGCCGGCGGAGCCACCGTCACTGAGCCGGCCGAGCCGCCGCCGCGCGCCGCCGCTCTCAGCAGCACTGCGCCCGCTCGAGGCCCGCGGCCAGATCCGCGCGCAGGTCCTCCAGCGCTTCGATACCGATCGATAGACGCAACAAGCCGTCGGTGAGGCCGGCGGCGCGGCGCGCGGACTCGTGCATCGCCGCGTGGGTCATCGAGGCCGGATGCGCGATCAGGCTCTCGACACCGCCGAGCGACTCCGCCAGCGAGAAATACTTGAGCCCGGCGACAAAGTTTTTCACCGCGGGGATGCCGCCCTCGAGCTCGAAGGTGACAATCGCACCGAAGCCCGATTGCTGTGCGGCGGCGATGCGGTGACCCGGATGCGTGGCCAGCCCCGGATAGCAGACCTTGCTGACGCCCGCCTGCTGCTCCAGCCATTCGGCCAGGGCTTGCGCATTGCGGCCGTGAATACTCAGGCGCGCATACAGCGTACGCAGTCCACGCAATGTCATGAAGCTGTCGAATGGCGCACCCGTCAGTCCCAGGCAATTGGCCCACCAGATCAATTGCTGGTGCAGCTCCGCCGTGGCCGCGACCACGGCGCCGCCGACCACATCGCTGTGGCCATTGAGATACTTGGTCGTCGAATGCACCACCAGATCGGCGCCGAATTTAAGCGGCTGCTGCCAGGCCGGCGACAGGAACGTGTTGTCGACCGCCACGAGCGCGCCGGCACTCTTGCCGAGCTTGGCTAGGGCGGCAATATCGCTGATGCGCAGCAAAGGATTGCTCGGCGTTTCAATCCACAGCAGCGCCGCCGGCTTCGACAGCGCCTCGTGCAGCGCCGCCTCGTCGGCAAAATTGATGAACTCGACGCGGAGCTCGCCGCGCCGGTTCCAGGCGTCGAACAGTCGATAGGTCCCGCCATAACAGTCATGCGGCGCAATCACACGGGCGCCGCCCGAGAGCAGATAACCGCAGACGTGTATTGCGGCCATACCCGATGAGGTCACGATCGCGCCGGCACCCCCCTCCAAATCCGCGAGCGCCGCCCCCAGCAGGTCACGCGTCGGGTTGCCCGAGCGCGAATAATCGTAGCCGCGCTTGTCGCCATAGCCGCGAAACGCGAAGGTGGAGCTCAAGTGGATCGGCGGCACGACGGCGCCTGTCACCGCGTCCGTTTCGAGTCCGGCGCGTACGGCGCGTGTCATAGCCTCGGCTTTCTCTCTCACGCGCGCTTCTCCCATTTCACTCGTCATTCTCCAAACAAGATTTGAAAGATCGGCCGCAGCTGCGCTTCTTCCTTCAGGAACGCATCGTGACCATGCACGGAGGAAATCTCATGCAGGCTGGACCGTGGCAGGCGTTGCGCCAGCGCACGC
Organism: Steroidobacterales bacterium; assembly: GCA_044440325.1. Lineage (GTDB taxonomy): Bacteria > Pseudomonadota > Gammaproteobacteria > Steroidobacterales > Steroidobacteraceae > FEN-1191. Next base: position 3,551 of record JBIODE010000058.1, on the reverse strand, counting down.
ATGTCGGCGATCGGCACGAGCAGGTCCTCGCGCACGCCGATCACCGTGGTCGGCGTGCTGATGCGGGCGGCATCAACGGCGTGCAGATCGATCGACTCAGAGAGGCAAATGAATGCCTCCGGCCGATAGCGTTCGGCGTAGTCGCGGCCGCGCGCGCACAGATATTCCTCGACCGGAAATACGAAGCGGCCGTCGACCCGTCGCGGCGGCTCGGCAAAGCGCGCCGCAAATTCTTCCGGGCTGCGGTAGGTCGCCATCGCCAGAGCCCGGGCCAATTGCAGGCCCTCGGCCGACCGACCGACCTCTATACCCAGGCGCACGATCCGGCGCTGCACGCTGCGCCAGGCGGTGGCCATCGGGTGGGTGCGGTCGGCGGCGCTGATGACGATGAGCTGCTGCACGCGGGCGGGATGTCGCTCGGCAAAGGCGAGCGCGACCATGCCGCCGTACGAGGCGCCGACAATCGCGCGCACGCAGCGCAGCTGCAAATGCTCGAGCAGCAACACGAGCGCCTCGGCCTGGTCATAGCTGGACAGGCTTGGGAACTGCTCCCCGGCCGCCGGTCCGCTCGATTGCCCGCAACCGCCGAGGTAATCGATGCCGAGGACGCGGCAACGCGCACTGTCGAGCGCCAACCCGGGGCCGACGACGCTCTGCCACCAGCCCATGCGCGGCTGCCGATCATAGACCACGCGATGCGCCGAGATTCCGCCGAGGGCGACCACCACGGGCAGCCCGGCCTCGCCAACCAGCCGCCAGGCCAGCCGCGGGGAATCGATGGTCCCGCCATGATGGAGCGCCAAAGGTGCGGGCAGCTCGAACACGCCCGCACGCTCGCAATCGGCCGCATCGGCGGCAAGGGAATCAGAACGATGCTGCGCAAAATTCAATGACTGCTCCGCAAGTGCCTCGGGCGACATCGGCACTCCTGCGGTCAGCACCCGCCTAGAGCAGGCAGGCATTCCGACTGAATCGGAATTCTCTCATCTGCCGGCCGATGCTGGCCGCAGGAGTTGGCACCACTTCGGGACTTCCGATGGTTGCCCCGGCGTCGAAGGGCCTTTCCCTCAGCCGGTCTCGATGAGTACGCCAAAGTCTAGAGAGGCCGCCGCCGAGGGTCAAGCGCCGCGCGCCGGTCGAGCGCCCGGGGCTGGTCAAACCAGTAGCGTGCGGCTCGAATACTTGCGCCGCCGCAACCAGCGTGTTAGCGTAATAACGTACTATTACATTTGACAGACATGAAAACACATCGTCACCTCTCGGCACGCCAAGAGGCGCTCGCCGAACGCAATCTGGTCAACGCCTTGCTGCAGCTGCGCAGTGTCGATGAGTGCCGCGCCTTCCTGCGCGATCTGTGCACGCCGGCGGAGCTGCAGGCCATGGCCGACCGCTGGGCGGTGGTCGAGTGTCTGCAGCGCGGCCTGCCCTACCGTGAAATTCACCGCCAGACCGGCGTCAGCGTCACGACCATCGGGCGCGTGGCCCGCTACCTGGCGCAGGGCAACGGCGGCTACGCGCTCGCGGCTCGACGCATTGAAAGCTCACATCATGGATAAACATACCCGCCTCAAGCTCGCCGTACAGAAATCGGGACGATTGACCGATCCGTCGCTCGATCTGCTCGCCCGGTGCGGCCTGAAGCTCGCCCGCGGCAAGGACCAGCTCATGGGCTTCGGCGAAAACATGCCGCTCGACGTGCTGTTCGTGCGCGATGATGACATTCCCGATCTGGTGCAGGAAGACGTCTGCGACCTGGGTCTGGTCGGGCTCAATGTCATCGAAGAGAAAAGGCTCGAACTCGCCTCGCGTGGTGCGACGGTGAATTTTACCGCGCTGCGCACACTCGATTTCGGACACTGCCGCCTGTCACTCGCGGTGCCGGAAGAAGCGAGCTACGACGGCCCCCGCAGCCTTCAGGGCCGGCGTATCGCCACCACCTATCCATTCTTGCTGGCGCGGTACCTGCGCGAGCGCGACATCGCGGCCGAAATCGTCACGCTCTCGGGAGCGGTGGAAATCGCGCCGCGTCTGGGCCGCGCCGATTTGATCTGCGATCTGGTGTCGAGCGGATCGACTTTGCAGGCGAACTACCTGCGCGAAGTGGAAACCGTGCTCGAAAGCCATGCGGTGCTCATCCGCACGCCGATCCCGCTGGCAGAAATCAAGAACGATTGGGTCGAGCGGCTGCTGCTGCGCGTGGAGGGCGTCGAGCAGGTCAAGGAGAGCAAGTACATCATGTTGCACGCGCCGCGCTCCGCCCTGCCCGCGATCCGCCAGCTGCTGCCCGGCAGCGAATCGCCCACCATCATTCCGCTCGAAGGCTCGCCGGACCGCGTCGCCGTCCACGCAGTCTGTCGCGAGAACGTGTTCTGGGAAACGCTCGAGAGTCTCAAGAAGGCCGGCGCCAGCGCGATATTGGTGCTGCCGGTCGAAAAGATGCTGGCCTGAAGATGCAAATACTGCACTGGCAGGAACTCGATGCGGAGGCGCGGCGCGCGGCGCTCGCGCGCCCTGCGGCACGCACCCAGGCGCGAACGCTCGAGCAGGCGCGCACGATCATCGAGCGCGTGCGCGCCGAGGGTGACGCGGCCGTGGCGCGCTTTACACGCGAGTTCGACGGATTGGAGCCGGCGGGTCTGCGTGTCGGCCCCGCTGAGTTTGCCGCCGCGCAGCGCGCCCTGGAGGCGCCGCAGCTGCAGGCCCTGAGCAGCGCGATCGCGAACGTCGAGACCTTCCATGCGATGCAGATGCCGCAGGACCTCGCGGTCGAGACGGTTCCGGGAGCGCGGTGCGAGCGGCTGATCCGGCCGATCGGTGCGGTCGGTCTGTACGTGCCCGCGGGCTCCGCGCCGCTGCCATCGACCGTCATTATGCTCGCAGTGCCCGCCCGCATCGCCGGTTGTCGCACCCGCGTACTCTGCACTCCGCCGCAGCGCGACGGCAGCGCCAATGCCGCTGTTCTGGTCGCCGCGCAGCTCTGCGGAGTCGAGCATGTATTCAAAGTGGGAGGCGCCCAGGCGGTCGCAGCCATGGCCTACGGCACGGCCAGCATCCCCAAGGTTGCAAAGATCTTTGGCCCCGGCAACGCCTGGGTCACGGCGGCCAAGCAGCTGGTCGCTGCCGATCCCGACGGCGCAGCGCTCGACATGCCTGCGGGGCCCTCCGAGGTCATGGTGCTGGCCGATGAGAGCGCACGCGCCGCATTTGTCGCCGCGGACCTGCTGGCGCAGGCTGAGCACGACCCGCAGGCCCAGGCGATCCTGGTGACCACCTCGCCCACGCTCGCTGCAGCCGTGGCCCTCGCCGCCGAGGCGCAGCTCACTGCGCTATCCCGCCGCAGCATCCTGCGACAGTCGATCGCGGCTGCACGTATTCTGATCGTCCGGGACCTCGACACGGCGCTCGAGATCGCGGAACGCTACGCACCCGAGCACCTGATCATCCAGACGCGCGCACCGCGGACGCTGCTCGAGCAGGTGCACAATGCAGGTTCCGTGTTTCTGGGCGAGTGGTCGCCCGAGCCGCTGGGTGACTACTGCTCCGGTCCCAAT
>JBIODE010000057.1:0-9322 GCA_044440325.1 Steroidobacterales bacterium | reverse complement strand
ACTGCCGCTGATCGCCGTGAGCCGTGCGCTGCGGCACGCAGGCTACTCGTTACCGTAGCGGCCGGCGCGGCCGGCGCGCGCTGCGCGGCGCCGCCGCTTCCGGCCCTCGTTTCGCCGCACTTGCCCGCCTGCGCGTCGGCGTCAAATGCTCGAGCAGCGCGTGCAGAGCCGGTGGCAGCGGTGCGCTGAAGGACAGCTCTGCGCCGCCTGGCCAGCTGAATGAACAGCTGTGCGCGTGCAGAAACATCCGGCTCAAGCCGAGTGCGCGCAGCTCGGCGTTGAACTTCTCGTCGCCGTATTTCGGATCGCCGGCCACCGGATGTCCGCAGTACGCCGCGTGCACGCGGATCTGATGGGTGCGTCCGGTGTGGATCGTCGCCTCGACCAGCGAGGCACGCGCGCCGTAGTGCTCGACCAGACGGAACTCGGTCAACGCCTGCTTGCCGTGGGCGTCGACCTTGACGGTACGCTCCCCCCCGACACGCAGGTCCGTGCGCAGCGGTGCGTCGATACGCTTGTGCCCCAAATTCCACCGCCCCATCAGCAGTGCGAGATAGCGCTTTTGCACCTGCCCCTCACGCAACAGCGCATGCAGCGTACGCAGCGCCGACCCGCGGCGCGCAACCAGCAATACGCCACTGGTGTCGCGGTCGAGCCGATGCGCGAGCTCGAGCGTCTCGTCGGGACGCGATGCGCGCAGCGCCTCGATGACGCCGAAGGACAGACCGCTGCCGCCATGCACCGCAAGCCCGGACGGCTTGTCCAACACCAGCAGCCGCTCATCTTCGTGGATGATCGCGCGCTCGGTCAGCTCGATCAGCGCCTGCGGCACGCGTCCCGGCGTCTGCGGCTCCGCAGGCCGCACCGGCGGCACCCGCAATGCGTCGCCGCTATGCAGGCGCTGCTCCGGTCCTGCGCGGCGGCCATTGATGCGCACCTCGCCGCGGCGAATCAGGCGAAAAATGCGGCTGCGCGGCACGTCGGGGAGCAACCGCGCCAGCACACGATCGAGGCGCTGGCCGTCTTCCTCGGCACCGGCGATAACTTGCCGGACCGCCGACTTTGGTGCAGCCGTCCCCACGGTCGGGCTATCGTTGGGCAACCTTTCTCTCCATGTAACCGTTTGTTTTCAGTGCCATCTGTCGCTATACTCCCAGCGGTTGCTCGAGACCCAAGCCCCATAAAGTGACGGGTCCGGCTCGACGCAACAAGACTGCGGCGTAGCGCCGCATGGTAGTTGGTCCTCGAATACGAGGCCATCGCGCATGAGTCGGCCGATCCGGTCCGCGCTCGCTGTTAGCAGCTCCTCCTTCAAGTTTGAGCCCGCGAGCTAGCCGTCCGGTCAGTGGACCAAAGAGAGTTTTCGGCGCGCCGCGCCAACGCGGCGAAGCGAATGTCATGAGCATACAGACGCGCCAATCGATCTTCAGGTGTTCCACGCACGCGGCCTCTCATCCAATCCTGGCAGAGGCAAATGAAAAGAATGCTTGTCAACGCGACCCAGCAGGAAGAACTGCGGGTTGCCATGGTGGACGGACAGAAGCTCTATGACCTGAGCATTGAGATCCCTTCAAGGGAACAAAAAAAAGCAAATATCTATAAAGCCCGTATCTCGCGCATCGAGCCGTCACTCGAAGCGGCCTTCGTCGACTACGGCGCCCAACGGCACGGCTTTCTGCCGCTGAAAGAAATCTCCCGCGAGTATTTCCGCAGCCAGCCGCAGGGCAGTCGCCTGAACATCCGCGAGCTGCTGCAAGAGGGGCAGGAACTGTTGGTCCAGGTTGAAAAAGAGGAGCGCGGCAACAAGGGCGCCGCGCTGACGACCTTCATCAGTCTGGCGGGCCGTTTCCTGGTGCTGATGCCGAACAATCCGCGCGCTGGCGGCGTCTCGCGCCGCATCGAAGGCGAAGACCGCGATCAGATGCGCGAGATCATGAATCAGCTGAATGTGCCTGAGGGCATGGGCGCCATCGTGCGCACGGCGGGCGTCGGCCGCTCGGCCCCCGAACTGCAGTGGGACCTCGACAACCTCAAGGCGCAGTGGGAAGTGATCGCGCAGGCGGCCCAGGGCCGTGCCGCGCCGTTCCTGGTGTTTCAGGAGAGCGATGCGGTCACGCGCGCGCTGCGCGACTATCTGGCCGATGATATCGGCGAGATCCTGGTGGACGATCCAGGCGCGTTCGAGAAGGCGCAGGAATACATGCAGCGCTTCATGCCGGCGGATGCGCAGCGCAAGCTCAAGGCGTACCAGGACGATATTCCGCTGTTCACGCGCTACCAGATCGAGAGCCAGATCGAATCGGCCTACGCGCACAAGGTGCAGCTGCCATCGGGCGGCAGTCTGGTGATCGATTACACCGAAGCCCTGGTGTCGATCGATATCAACTCGGCGCGCGCAACGCGCGGCGGCGACATCGAGACCACCGCATTCAACACCAACATCGAAGCGGCCGAGGAGATTGCGCGCCAACTGCGCATCCGCGACATCGGCGGGCTGATCGTGATCGATTTCATAGACATGGAGTCGCAGAAAAATCAGCGCGATGTCGAAGACCGTCTGCGCGACGCGATGAAGATGGACCGAGCGCGCATTCAGATCGGACGCCTGTCGCGCTTCGGTCTGCTCGAGATGTCACGCCAGCGGCTGCGGCCCAGTCTGGGAGAATCGAGCCACCTGGTCTGCCCGCGCTGCAACGGCATCGGCAGCATCCGCAGCATCGAATCGCTGACCCTGTCGATCCTGCGATTGGTCGGCGAGGACGTGCGCAAGGAGCGTACCGCGCGCGTGATCGTGCAGGTACCGGTCGATGTCGCCACCTACCTGATCAACGAAAAGCGCGAGTGGCTGCGCGCGCTGGAAGACAAGACCAAGGTTGATCTCGCGATCATCCCGAATCCGCATATTCAGACGCCGGAGTACTCGATCCGTCGCGTGCGCGACGATGAAACGCAGCTGCCGGAAAACAACCAGATCAGCTATCAGGTGCCGGTGGCACCCGTGGTCGCCGACTCGGTCGCCGTGCAGGAAAACAAGCCGGCGGCCGATCAACCGGCCGTGGTGGCGCTGCTGCCGAAGACTGCGGCACCCGTAGTGGAGCCGCGCACCGCACGCGCCACTGAACCCGTCGTGGCATCCCCTGGCTTCTGGGACCGCGTCAAGCGCTGGTTTGGCGGCGACGAGGCGGTTGCGGCCGACAGTCCCCACACCACCTCGCCTGAAACGCCGCCGGCGCGCGCTCACGATCGCGCAGGCGCGCCACCCCGGCGTCATCGCGGCCGCAACGAGCGCGGCCCGTATCGAGAGCGCAGCCGCTCGCCGGGCCGCGCCGAGGCCACTCAGGGCGAGAGCGCGCGGCGCGAAGACAATCGCCGTGAGCGGCCGCGCGAAGAGCCACGCCGCGAGCCCCATGCGCGCAACGAATATCAAACCAACCGCAGTGGCGAATCCCAGCGCGGCGCGGAACCGTATCGCGACGGTGAGCGCGCCGGAGCGCCGCCCGTTGGCGGCACGGAGGCGCGCGGCACCGTAGAAGGCGGCACACCCACGGGACGTGATGGCCCGCCGTCGGAATTCGGCGCGCGCGGCGACCGCGGCGACGCGCCCCGCCGCTCCCGGCGCGGGGGCCGCAGACGGCGGCGCGGCGGTGGCGGCAGTCGCGACGGCGGCCTCGCGGGCCCGGCGCCAGCAGGCGCGGACATTGGCGGCGGACAATACGGGTCCGATGAGCCCTCACACCAACAAGCATCCAACGGCTCCGAACTCGCGCACGCTTCGGTGGCAGCAGAGACGCCTGCCGGCGCCGCAAGCCGCGACAGTGCCGGCGGCAGTGACAATCACTCGGCGCCCAGCGAGCAGAAGCCGCACGTGGTGTGGTCGTCGGCGCCCGGCGCGGCCAGCAGTGAGTACGAGCCGCATAATCACGGCGAGTAGCGGCTAAGGCTGCCGGGTTCAGCAGCGCTGCAGCAGCAGCGCTTCGGTCGCCGCCAGATCCTCGCGCGTGTTGACGTCGGGGCCCGGCGCGACCTCGGCATTGGCGACGCGGATATCCATGCCGTGTTCGAGCGCGCGCAGCTGTTCGAGTTTTTCAAGCTGCTCGAGCGGACTGGGCGCCAGCGCAGCGATGCGCGCCAGCGCCGCCACCCGGTAGGCATAGATGCCGATATGCCGGCGCGCGCCCTCAAAACTGCGCTGGCTCGCATTGCCCGCGGGCGCACCATCGCGCACCCAAGGAATCGGGCCGCGGCTAAAATACAACGCGCGCTGCTGCGCTCCGGTCACCACCTTGACGTTGTTCGGATCGAAAAAGGCCTCGAGCGAGGTGAAAGGCTCGGCCAGGGTTGCGAGCTGGGCTTGCGCGTGGATCGTGAGCAATGTCGCCACTTGGTCGATCAAGGAGTGCGGCAGCAGGGGCTCGTCCCCCTGCAGGTTGACGACGATGTCATCGTCGCGCCAGCGACGCGCGTGCGCCACCTCGGCGATACGATCCGTCCCGGACACATGCGTGGGCGCCGTCATGGCGACCGGGGCACCGAAGCCCCGCGCAGTCGCGGCGATGCGCTCGTCGTCGGTCGCGACGATGACTTCCCGGGCGCGCGCGTGCCGAGCGCTGTCGTAGACCCACTGGATCATCGGTTTCCCGGCCAGCAGCAGCAACGGCTTGCCGGGCAGCCGCGTCGAGCCATAGCGCGCCGGAATGACGACCCGATACAAGTTTCTCAGTCCTCGAGCAGCGGATCGTCCGAGGCCAGCACGCGCGCCTCTTCTTCGAGCATGACCGGAATGCCGTCGCGAACCGGAAACGCCAGCCTCTCGGCGCGGCACAGCAGTACACCTTCCTTGCGTTTGTGCTGCAGCGGCCCCTTGCAGACCGGACAGGCCAGGATATCCAGCAGACGTGCATCCACAGTAATCTCCTCGATGAGCTCGCGCCGCTAGTGGAGGCACGCGAGACGCGAACCAAGCTTGGCGAGCAGCTGTGCCGTGTCCGCCTCGCTCAGCTCCGCTTCGACGGGAAGATACCAGCTGTCAGCCGGCGCAAGCTCGACACATTTTACCGCATCTTTCTCGGTCATCAGGATCGGCAGCCGCTGCTCGAATTCGAGGTCGCGGCGCAAATAGCGGTGGTGATCCGGAAAAGCGTGCTCGATGGGCAGCAGCCCCGCCTGCCGCAAGCTGGCAAAGAAGCGCGCCGGATTGCCGGTCCCGGCCACGGCGTGCACGCGCCGACCGGCGAAGCTTGCGAGCGCCACGCTCGCGCCGTCATCAATCGAGCGCAGCAACTCGCCCTGCACCCGCATGTGCAGGGCGCCGGGCCACTCAAACCCGCCGTCACCGTTAATCACCACCACATCCACCTCACCGAGCCGCGTAGACGGCTCGCGTAGCGGGCCGGCGGGCAGCAACCGGCCATTGCCGCAACCGCGTTGGCCATCGACAACCGCGATCTCGAAATCGCGCGCCATCCGCAGGTGTTGCAGGCCATCGTCTGCAACGACGACATCGACGGCCCCGAGCAGCAGGCGCGCGGCGGCCACCCGATCGGCGCCGACGACGACCGGGCAGTCGCCGTGCCGCTGCAACAGCAGCGCTTCATCGCCAACCTCCGAGGCGGTGCTGGCGGAGTTCACGCGTCGTACGCTGCCCGCGCCGCCGGCCCCAAACCCGCGCAACACGATGCCGACGCGCAGGCCCTGGACACGCAGCCGCCGCACCAGCCACAGCACCAGCGGCGTCTTGCCGGTACCGCCGACGCTGAGGTTGCCGACGACGATGACGGGACAGCCGACGCGCCGCACTCGCAACCAGCCGTGCCGGTAGCCATGGCTTCGCACCCGCACCAGTGCCGCAAACAGCGTCGCGGCCGCGCGCAGCGGCCAGGGCGGCGAGCGCCCACCGTACCAGATCGCCTGCAGCCATCTAGCCATTGCCCGGACGCATTGCTCAAACGTTAAATTGCAGCCGGTGCAGCTGCGCGTACACCCCGCTCGCAGCCAGCAGCTCGGCGTGGCTGCCGGATTCGACGATCGCGCCGTCCTGCATCACCACGATGAGATCAGCGCGTTCGATGGTCGAAAGGCGGTGCGCGATCACGAAGGTGGTGCGGTTCTTCACCAATCGCTCGACCGCGGCCTGGATATGCCGCTCCGAGGCCGTGTCGAGCGCCGAGGTCGCCTCGTCGAGAATCAGGATCGGCGTATCGCGCAGCAGCGCGCGCGCGATCGCGATGCGTTGCCGCTGACCGCCGGAGAGCAGCACACCGCGATCGCCGACCATGGTCTCGAGACCCTGCGGCAGCTCAGCGGCGAACTCGAGCACGTAGGCCGCATCCGCGGCCGCATGCATCTGTGCGTCGGAGATGTTTTCGGCGCCAAGTAGGATGTTGTTGCGGATGGTCTCGTTGAACAACACGACCTCCTGGCTCACCAGACTGATCTGGCGGCGCAGATCGCGTAGCCGGTATTCGCGGATATCGACCCCGTCGAGCCGCACGCTGCCGGAGCTCGGGTCGTATAGGCGCGGCAACAGGGATACCAGCGTCGACTTGCCGCTGCCCGAGCGGCCGACGATCGCGACCGTCGTTCCCGGCGGCACCCGCAGCTCGATGTCGCGCAGCACCGCGCCCTTCTCGTCCTCGTACGAGAAATTGACGGCTCGGAATTCGACCGCGCCGCGCGCACGCTCGAGCACGCGCTCACCGCCCTGCGGTTCGGGCGCGGCATCGATGACCTCGAACAGGCTGCTGCCGGCAGCAATGCCCTGCTGCAGCGGGCCGGCGACGTTCAGCAGTCGCCGCAGCGGCTGCGGCACCAGCATCAGCGCAGTGAGAAACGCGACGAAGGCATCGATGTGCATCGCGCCGTCCGCAACCTCGCGATTGGCGATGAACAGCACGCCCGCCAGCCCCAGGGCCTGCAGCACCTGCACGATCGGATTGCTGCTCGAACGCGCGGAGATCAGGCGCACGTTGGTGCGGCGGTTGAGCTCATTGGCCTGTTCGAACAGCGCGCGGATATGGTCCTGCGCGTTGTAGACCTTGACGACGCGGTGCGCATCGAGCGCCTCCTTGCCAACACGGGTCACATCACCCATCGAATTCTGGATGCGCGTGCTGTAGCGGCGAAAGCGCACATTGACACTGCGCACCAGCCAGGCAATCAACGGCGCCGTAATCAGCGCATAAGCCGCGAGCTTGGCATTGAGCACGAACAGATAGGCGACGTCGACGATGATCGAGAGCGAGTCGCGCACGATCACCGTGAGCGAATCGGTGGCCGCTTGCGCCACTAGCTCGGCGTTGTAGGTCAGGCGGGTCAGCATGACGCCCGAGGATTCGCGGTCGTACAGCGCAGTCGGTAGCCGCAGATACTGCGCGAATAGATCGCGGCGCAAGGCCTTGATGACCTGCCGCCCCACCCACCCCGGAAAATAATTGGCCAGGTAGTCGCCGATGCCTTTTACCAGAAAGATGCCGACGACCGCGAATGGCAGCCATACGAGCACGCGCGGATTGCGTGCGAGAAAGGTATCTTTTACGAAATTCTTGACGAAATAGGCCGTAGCCAGGTCGGTGCTGGCGTACATGGCCATGCCCAGCACCCCCAGCAGGTAGATATAGCGGTACGGCCACGCATAGCCGAGCAGGCGCCGATAAACCTGCAGCGCCTGCTGCGGTGGCGCCGCCGGACTCAAGGCGTTCTCGCTCCCGCATCGTGGGTGCCCGCGCCGCTCGTGCCCGCGCCGCCGGTGGTCGCGACGCTAGTGGTCGCAACGTTCATCTGGGTGAATCCCAGACGTCCGAGCACGTCCATCGCCGTCACGACGGCCTGGTGGCTGGCGCGGCCGTCCGCGCGGATCGTTGCCGGTGTGCCGCGCGCGCCGGCGGCGACTTTCTCGATCGCCGCGCGCAGCGTGTCGGGACTGGAATTCACCAGTTCGCGGCCGTTGACGAAATAGCTGCCGCTCGGGGCGACCGTCACGACCAATGCCTCCTTCCCAGGCCGTTCGGCCGGCACCGAACTCGCCGAGGGCAGGCGGATGCGCAATCGCCCTTCGGCCGAGAAGCTCGATGAGAGCATGAAAAATACGACCAGCAGCAGCACGACGTCGATCAACGAGGTGACATTGATCTCCGGCTCCTCGGCGCGGCGCGACTTGAGCTTCATGCGCTCGCGATCACGGACTCGGGATTGCGCCGCGCTGCCGCTTCAACCGCGTCCGCCAGGCGGATGGCGTCCTTCTCCATTTCAACCACGATCCGATCGACGCGACCGCGCAGGTAGCGATACGCGATCAGCGACGGAATCGCCACGCACAGCCCGGCGGCGGTTGCAATCAACGCCTCGGCGATGCCGCCCGATAGCAGCCGCGGATCGCCCGAGCCGCCGGCATTGATCGCGTTGAAAGCCTTGATGATGCCGGTCACCGTCCCGAGCAACCCCAACAGCGGCGAGACCCCGGCGATGGTTCCGAGCGTATTGAGGAAGCGCTCGAGCTCGTGCACGAGGTGGCGGCCCGTGTCCTCGAGCCGCTCCATCAGCACCTCGCGCGGACGGTGACGGTTGGCGAGCCCGGCGGCGAGCAGCTTGCCCAAGGGCGAATTCTGCTCGAGCGCCAGGATCACCTTGTCGTTGATCGCATTGGATTCGACCAGTTTCCAGACCTTCTTGGTCAGATCGGGCGGCAGCACACGCCGGTCCTGCAGGGTCCAGAGGCGTTCGAGAATGATCGCCGCGGCGATGACCGAGCACAAAATGATCGGCCACATCAGTGCCCCGCCCGCCTGCACGATTTCCCACATTTCTGAGGTCGACTCCGTCAGCCCAACAGTTGCAAGAATGATACCCGAAGGACGCGGCCCTTAGGCCATCGTGCGGCGGGCTGGTAAAGTAACGTCGACATGCCCCGCAGATTCATCAAGCAGCTGGCGCAGATCGTCCACGCCCGCCGCCACCAGTGGTATCTACGGATATTTGGCGATCGGCTGACCGACCCGCATCTGTGGTCCTTGAACCGTCATTCGATCACCGCCGCCTTCGGTGCCGGCATCGCGGTCAGCTTCGTGCCGCTGCCGGTGCATCTGCCGCTGATCGTGCTGGTGGCTCTCTGGTGGCGATTGAATCTGCCGGTCGCGGTACTGGGAACCTATCTGAGCAATCCGTTCACGATGGTGCCGATCTACTACTCCGCTTACCGGCTTGGAGCCTGGATACTGCGCTATCGGCCGCAGAGGTTTCACTTTCGACTCAGCTGGGATTGGCTCGAACATGGCCTGGGACCCGCCTGGAAGCCCTTCTTGCTCGGCTGCCTGGTCAGCGCCATCGT